>CAYFNH010000072.1:0-12364 GCA_964344435.1 uncultured Piscirickettsiaceae bacterium
ATTAGGATTGCTTTGTCTGCAATTTACTCTAGCCTGTGCCGCCTCGTCGCTCCTGGATCAGCTCATAGGCAGCACGAATCTGATGGGTCTTCTCAGTCGCCATCTTCATCATCTCCTCCGGCAACCCCTTGGCCACCAGCTTGTCCGGGTGGTGTTGACTCATCAATCTGCGATAGGCCCGTTTGACCTCCGCATCGCTGGCACCTGTTGCAACCCCCAGGGTCTCATAAGCCGTCTCCAGAGAGGGGCGCTGACCACTACCACCCGTGCGCTGACCGGCAGCGGCCCGTACCATCGACTCCAACTGTTGATAGAGCGCCTGTGAAATCCCCAGCTCTGCGGCAATGTGTAGCAGCATGGTACGCTCGGCCGAGTGCAACTGCCCATCTGCATAGGCCGCCTGGAGCTGAATTTCCATAAACATCTGGGTCAGGGTGGTACGGCGCCCCACCTCCTTGCGAAACTGCTGCAACACCTCATCCAGTGGAAATTCGCTACTCTTGCCCTCATTGAAGAGCTTCTCTGCCGCCTTGCGCAGGGTTGCATTGAGCTGCAGGTGATCCATCACCGCACGCGCCATCCGAATCTCGTCTGCCGTGACCCGACCATCGGCCTTGGCCACATGCCCCATTACCGAGAAGGTGGCGGTAAAGAACGCGGTCTGTACCCGCTGCTGGTTGCCGGGTTCCCAACCGATGGAGGTGGCGATCCGCTCCAGCCCCTTGTCAAAATTGTGCCCGAAGGCAGCACCCACCAAGGCACCCAGCGGCCCTCCCAACAGGAAACCAAAGGCACCTCCCAGCAACTTGCCAGCCCAACTCATCAAATCATCTCCATTTGTCGACTTTCCCCGAAAATTGTAAAAAAATGATAGCAACTAATCAGATTGCCCCTGAAATCCGTCAGATCAAGGCAGAAAATGTGAGTTTACAAGTGTAAATGACCATTTTCGAACACCGATATGGCGGATTTCAGGGATTAGCTGATTAGTTACTATTAAAAGAGGTCAATCTCATTGTAGTGCTCATCCTTGCCATCGGCCATCTCCACCAACTGATCACGGAACAGTGGCTGGCTGGAGTCTCCACCACCCCAGAAGCGATCCACATTGAGGCGGTGAGCATTCTTGTGCTTGACCACCGTCACAATCTTGTAGCTGGCATCCCCGGTATCGCGCTCGATCGGCTCGGGGTAGGGCTCTCCGGTCACCTTCCAGACTGCCAGTACCTGGGGGGTGGTGCGCTGCAGGGAACGGCGTACCACTACGCCCAGCTCACCCGATACCAATTTGACAATCACCCCGGGCGGGTAGACACCAATCTCTGCAATCAGTGCCTTGGCCATCACCGGGTCATAACGACCTCGGTTGCGGGTCATCAATTCACGCATAATGGCGAGCGCACTGTTGGCCTCCCGGTAGCTGCGCGGGGTGATGAACGAGGCGTAACGATCGACCACGGCAAGCAGCCTCGCCTCCTGCAGAATATCCTTGGCAAAGTGGGCAAAAGGGTAACCCTTGCCATTGAGCATCTCATGGTGGTTGATGACAGCCTGCAACCAGACCATGTCCATCACCCCCATGGAACGTAGCATCTTTCCGCTCTGCTTGGGGTGGTTGTGAATCTGCTGCTGGTGGTGGCTCAGCAATTTACCTTCATGCCGATCCAGATCCTGCTGCAACAGGTACATCGCCAGGTTTTGGGTCAGCCCGGCACAGGCCAGCGACTGTACCCGTACCGCTCCCCACTTGAGCTTGTGTGCGATCAGCACCGCCAACACCGTATTCTGGAACATGCGCACAATGGCATAGTTAAGGTCCAGGCGCAGGTGTACCATGGCAATGAACATATCGGGGTTCTGCTTCAACCCTTCGATCAACTCATCGGCAATCACCGCCACATCCTCTGCCAGGTTGTAACCATCGGTAACACAGTTGGTATAGGCTACCTCCAGTCGAACCATCAACTCCTCCACACTCTGCTTGGAGAGCCCGTCGTAATAATCTAATAATCGGCATGGTGCTCCCCATAGGGGCTGGTGTAGCACTCAACCTCCAGCAGGCGATTTACCTTCTCCTGACTATAGGGAATAATCCCCTTGGAGAGCAGCAGCTTGCCATTCTTGTCATAGACATTGAAGTCGATCGGCTCGCCGACCTTCAGCATATCCTCAACGATCCTCACCGTTCCTCCCCCATGCCCGGCAATGCCCCGGGATTAAAACAGCGTAACATCATCCTTCTCCTCAAGCACCGCCATACGTTCCGTCTTCTCACGGAACAGTGGCTGATCCTCCCCCCCATGCCCCCACAGCAGATCTGCATTCAGCTTCTGTGACCCCTTGTACTGTGTAGTGGATACAATCCGATAGGCTTCATCCTCTGTATCCCGTTCCACCGGCTTGCCATAGGGATCCCCTTCACCGGCACAGATCGCCTGTACCAACGGATGCAGTCGATTCTTGCTGCGCCGGGTCACCACCGCTGTCTCACCCGACTGCAAGCGCAACAGCATTCCGGGGGGGTAGAGGCCGATCACCGAGATCATCACCTTGCCAATCTGATGATCATACTCTCCCTGTTTCTGATTGAGAAAATAGCGCATGATACTCGGCACACTGCCCGCCTCCCGATACTCTCGCGGAGTAATCATCGAACCATAACGGTCCACCACCCCCAAAAGCCTCGCCTCCATCGGGATATCCTTGCCATAATGGGCGTAGGGATAGCCACTACCATCCATGCGCTCGTGGTGATGGCCACGGTCTGGATCCACCCACGATCCTTGACCCCCAGCGACATCAACATCTTGCTACTCTGTTTGGGGTGAAGGCGAATCTGTGAACGCTGAAAACTGTTGAGTGGATCCTGCTGCTTTTCCAGATCCAGCTGCAACGGATACATCCCCAGGTTCTGGGTCAGCCCGGCACAGGCAATCGACTCCACCATTCCCTCTCCCCAGCGCAGCCGTTTGGCGGTAATGATTGCCAGCACCGTATTCTGAAAGGTACGGAAAATAGAATGATTGAGATCAGAGTGGAGATGGATCAGCCCGAGACACATATTGGGGTGCTGCTCTACTGCACTAATAATATCTCTGGCAATCTCCCGCACATCCTCCACCAGATTGTAACCATTGGTGATAAAGTTGGTGTAGGCGACCTCGAGCCTCACCATCAACCCTTCAACATACTCGGTTGGAGATCTGAAGAGCGACTCCCCCTCGAAAGCCTCGTAGTTCTCACCATGTTCGGTGCTGTAACACTTCGCGTTCAATACCTTCGCCAGATTGCTCTCGGTATAGAGCACAATCCCTCTGGAGAGGATGAGCTTTCCCTGCTCATTGTAGATATTGAACGGGATCGGCTCACCGATCTCGATCATTCCGCTAACCACTCTCATCTGCTTTCTCGTTTACTCTGACGGGCGGACAATATCACCGATCTGGAACGATATAAATCGTCTCGCGTGTAATCATTGATATCCAACCATTTGCCTCACAGCTGGCCTGCATGGAACAGCAATCGTGGTACGGTTCTCCCGTCCACATGATCCAGTGCCACCCTGCTGATGGCCGCATTGGGAATCTGCAGACGGAACATCTTGTCACTGGGCATCCCCAACAGGTGGCTGATAATCATCCGCATCACCCCGGCATGTCCCACCAGCAGCAGGTGCTGCCCACGATAACGCTCTATCAGTGCCTCCCACCCCTGCAGAACCCGCTCACGGAACTGGTTCAGTGGCTCGGCACCGGGTGGAGTATGGTTGAGTGGATCCTCCCAGAAGCGGTAGAGAATCTGTTCATCCTCTGCCATCAACTGCTCGGCGGTCTTCCCCTCCCACTCCCCGAAACCGATCTCGCGAAAGAGCTCACTCTGCTCCAGTGGCAGCTGATGACGAGCTGCCAGTTCCGCCGCAAAGGCGCTACAGCGGCTCAACGAGGAGCTGATGATCCGCTCCCACGGGGCATGATCCCCCACCGCAGCACGCATCTGTGCCCACCCCTTTGCACTCAACGGGTCATCGATCTGCCCACGGTAACGACGCCCCCCCTCGGGTTCACCGTGGCGCAGCAGGTCGACTGTGGTCTGGCTCCAATCCAACATCACTATAAGCTGCCTTACAGCAGCTCGTTCAATACCAGCAGTGCCAGCAACACCATCCACGCCATCTCTGCCCGACGCACCATCTCCAGCGCATCCCACACCTCCTGCAGATCGGCATCACTCTGGTCTCTCTCATCAACCGGCTCCAGCTGAATCGCCCCCATCCCTGACAGTGACATCACCGCACAGTTCTGTCGCCAGTCTCCCGCCCTTCGCATGATCTGGCGGAAAGCGGCAGCAAAATCCCCCACCAGGGCATAGGTAAGTGCCACCAGGTGGGCCGAGGGCCACGCCAGCAACTGATTCAACTGCACCAGCCAGTTGGTACCAAACTGCTCATCCTCATCCTGCTGCAGCATCTCCAACATCAACGCCAGACGAATCAATAACGCAGCTGCAGGGCCAAACAGCACAAACCAGAACAGTACGGTAAAGATACGTGGATTGGCCTCGGTCAATACCGCTTCAGTCAGCTTGCGCACTACACCGCGTTCGGTATCCGGAATACCCCCCTCCAGCAGCCCCTCTGCATGTAGAATGCCCCCCTCGATATCCTCCCGACTCCAGCTCTCAAGCACCGCCTCAACCTGATTACGCAGATCTCTGGGCCCCAGCGAGACAATCAACACCAGTACATTGAACAGCAGTTCGGGCAGCCAGCCTCCATCGGCCATCCACCCCCCCAGCTGGTGAGCCAGCAACACCGGGATCAACAGGGTCAGCAGGGAGGTAAAGCCCCCTCCACGCGGGGTGTTGACGGTACGATGCTCCTCAACCCAGTTCCCCCAGCGGGCAAACCACTCCAGGTTGCGGTACTCATCAAGCACCGCATAGAAACGTTCGATACCGAGGGTAATGATGATGGCAAGTAGGGACATATCGGTTCTCTAATCGATCTCTGCAATTCGGTTCCAGTCAAAGGCGGGACCGGGGTCGGTCTTTCTGCCGGGGGCAATCTCACTGTGGGCAACAATTCGCTGCCGGGTAACCTGCGGATAGTGTTGCATCAACACCTTCAGTAGCCGCCGCAGCACCCGGTACTGCGATTCGGTATAGGGCACATCATCGGCCCCCTCCAGTTCGATACCGATGGAGAAGTCATTACAGTGTGTCCGTTCCTCAAAACGGGAGACCCCGGCATGCCACGCCCGCTGTTGCAGCGAGACATATTGTACCAGCTGCCCGCCCCTGCGGATCAGCAGATGGGTGGAGACCCGAAGCCCGACCAGGACATCGAAGCCGGGGGCCTCATCCCCCTGAATCTGGTTCCTGAAGAGTGCATCAATCCAGGGGGTTCCAAATTCACCAGCCGGCAGGCTGATGCCATGAATCACCACCAGGCTCACCACCTCACCCGGCGGCCGCGTATCAAAATTGGGGGAGAGGATCTGCTCTGCCTCTTCAAACCAGCCCGCTTTCAGGGTCAGAGTCATGGGGCGATACAGGCACCATCGAGTTCGCACATCCCCTTCAGCACCAGATCGGTAAAGCTGACAATCCCCACCACCCGCTTCTGCTCAATCACCGGGGCACGGGAGAGGTGGAAGCGCTCAAACAGCCGGGCGCAGTAGCGGATATCCATATCCACATCCACCGTCACCACCGGCTTGGTCATCACCTCGTAGACATTGACCCGCTCTGGTGCCCGGTCTCTGGCCAGTACATGACGCGCCACATCGGAGATCAGCAACATGCCGAACTCATCATCCTCATGGCGTTTATCAACGATCAGTGACTTGTTCTCCACATGACGCATCTCGGCAAGTGCCTCGGAGATGGTGGCCAGGCCGTCCACCAGATCAAACTTCTCCTTCATCACCTCACGTACCCGTATCACCTTTCTATTTTCCATCAGATCTGCTCCTCTACCACATCGGTCAACTTTGCAATCTGGCTGGAGAGCCCTACCGCATCCTCCACATCCAGCTGAAACACCATTCCGGTTCCCGGTTTATTGAACTCGCCCACCTCCGCAATGGTCTCCAGAATATGGCGACTGAGGTGCTCCTCTACAATAAACAGCACCATATCCCGGTTGGTCTCAAGCGTGAGTCCAAAGAAGGTCTTCGCCACCTTCAGCCCCTCACCACGCGCATGGTTGATGACGGTAGCCCCGGTGGCACCCGCCTCACGGGCAGCACTTACCACGGCATCGGTCTTGTCCTCTTCGATCAGTGCGATCAGCAATTTGAAGTGCATCTCTCTCTCCTGTTACACCACATGTGATTGATCCGCAGCAGCACCCCGCCGCGCCATCCATTCAGACAACTGTACATATCCCAATACGGCTATGATCGGTAGCAGACTGGCAAAGGCGATCAGACCAAAGCCATCCAGCAGGGCACTGCGCCCCGGCACCGAGGTGGCCAGCCCCAGCCCCAGTGCGGCCACCAGCGGCACCGTTACCGTCGAGGTGGTGACCCCGCCGGAGTCGTAGGCCAGCGCAATAATAAACTTGGGGGCAAAGTAGGTCTGGATCATCACCACAACGTAGCCCACCACAATGAAGTAGTAGAGCGGGATCCCACTGACGATACGATAGGCTCCCAAGGCAATCCCCACGGCCACCCCCAGCGCAACCGCGATCCGCAACCCATTGGCCGCCACCGTTCCACCGGAGACATCCTCGGCCTTGAGCGCAACCGCCAGCAACGAGGGCTCGGCGATGGTGGTGGAGAAGCCGATGGTAAAGGCAAACAGATAGACCCAATAGTAGTCACTCCAGACCAACTGGGTAGCCGTGCGCCCCAGTCCATCAAGAATGAATTCGGGATTGGAGAGCTGCATCGCCATCTGCTCGCCCAGCGGAAAGATCGCCTCCTCCAACCCCATCAAAAACAGTGAGAGCCCGAGCAAGACATAGAAGAAGCCGATCAACACCCGCTTCAGGTTGGGCACCTTGCGACGAATGACAGCCAGCTGAAAACCGAAGATGATCACCACGATCGGCAGCATGTCACCGGCCGTGGCCAACAGGGCGTGTGCAAACTCTTCGAAAAAGCTCATCCGATCACCATCCCGTACCCCATCACAAAGATCATCGGGGTCAATGAAGCGAAGGCGATCAAGCCAAAGCCATCGGTCATCGGGTTGCGCCCACGAATACTGCTCGCCAACCCAACTCCCAATGCGGTTACCAGCGGTACCGTCACCGTCGAGGTGGTCACCCCACCGGCATCGTAGGCCAGCCCGATAATCTCATCCGGGGCAAACAGGGTCATCACCACCACCCCGATATAACCTCCGATAATCAGGTACTGGATCGGCCACCCCTTGAGAATACGGATGACCCCGACCAGAATGGCCAACCCAACCGAGATCGCCACGGTATAGCGCAGGCCATCGGCATAGCTGCGCTTCTCCTCCTCACTTTCGCCAATCATGCCTCCGGCCGAAGCGACCTCGGCCGCCTCGCTTGAAACCAGAATCAGTGCCGGCTCTGCCACCGTGGTGCCAAACCCCAACAGAAAGGAGAAGGCCATCAACCACGGCAGGCTCCCCTTGCGTGCCAACGCCTCCGCCATCCCCTCGCCAATCGGGAACAGCCCCATCTCCAGACCATAGATAAAGAAGGTCAGCCCCAGCACCACCAGAAAGAGGCCAAAAGTAATCTCTGAAAGGTTTTCGATGGGCTGCTGTAGAATCACCAGCTGGAAAAAGCCGATCACCAGAATGATTGGTGCCAGATCACGCAGGCTCCCCAGCAGTGTATGGAGAAACCCTGAAAGAGACTCGTTCATGGAGGCGGATCATAACAGGTATGAGTGACAAAATAAGCCCCTGCCTCCCCCCCTGCCATGGGGGCGGATACACCCTGATCGAGACCCTGATTGCCCTGTTGATTCTGACCACGGCACTGCTTGGATTCACTGCACTTTCGCTACAGGCTGCACAGGCCACCCGCGCATCGATCGAGGCCGATCTCGCAACCCTGCAGGCCAACACCCTGGCAGAGCGTATCCATGCCAACCCGGAGGCAGTTGCAGGGGGAGACTACCTGATCGCGACTCCGGGGAGTGCAGGCAAGCTCTGCACCAGCAGCTTCTGCAGCCCGGCTGAAATGGCGCGCTTCGACCTCTGGGAGTGGAATCAAGGGAACACCATGCTGCTGCCCTCGGCATCTGCCGAAGTTACTGCGGAGGGGGACCTCTATCAGATCACCATCCACTGGAGCAGTGGTGGGGACAGCCATTCACACCAGCTGCTATTTGCCCCATGAGAGCCTGCGCAAGAACCCAAGTGAGACCGCAGTCCGGATTCACCCTGCCGGAGCTATTACTCTCCCTCACCCTTGGCACCACCATTCTGCTGGCTACCACACTGCTCTTTATCGAACTGCGTGCCGGTTTTGTCTACCAGTCACAATGGAGGGAACTGCACGAACGGGGGCGCCACCTGATGCAATTCTTTACCACCCAACTACACCAGGCGGGCTACCCGAAAGTGGGGTTTATCGGCAACGCCTTGATGGGAAGTGATGGTGTCCCACCGGCTGCACACGATACCCTTGTCCTCAGTTATCAAGGGATCAAGGACTGTGCCGGATCCAGCTCCACCACGGTCGAATATTACCTCTCCGATGACAATCTGCGCTGCGATGGTAACGGGGGCGCCTCCCCTAGCCCGCAGACTCTCAGCAATCCGGTGGATGGTCTGCAGCTACGCTATGGCGTGGATAGCGATGACAGTGGCTCTATTGACCGTTACTACAACGCTGCGGAGGTAACGGACTGGGAACAGGTGCACAGTGTTACCGTTGCGGTACTGCTACGCAGTGAGATCGAGGCTCGTGAAAGCAGGGATGAGACCACCTACTCCCTGCTCGGTACCCAGTATGGTCCATTTGATGACCGCTACCTGCGCAAGCTATACCAAAACACCGTGCAGCTACGAAACCACTGAGCATCACAAACATACACCACCGATAAACATGCACAAATTCTTGTATAAAAAGCATGGTTTGTAGTACCGTTTGCTGATGATCACACGCCTATACTTCTACCCCTTTTTTAAACTAGGTTTACGAGGTTGCGCCACGCCGTTATGACGGATTTCAGGAGTGAGCTGAATAGCTACAACCATTATTTAGCAGTCAAGGCGACATGATCGTGGACTCAACTGCACCCAAACTTTCCTCTTTCATCCAGCCAGCAAAAGACTGGCTGTTGTTGGTTGTGGTGGGCGCCATGCTGGCCTCTTTTGGGTGGTTCCATAACTACTCCTTGCGCCAGGAGCTTGCCGGTATTAACAGCGATCAACGTGATCTGCTCATCGACCGGCATCATCAAATGAATATGGGGCTGTCCCAGCTGGTGAGCGCCCTGCAAGAGCAAGCTTTTGAATTCGAAGTGGAGCAGTGGAGTAAAGAGAGTACGCAACCAGATCTGGAGGAGATGGTGGAGCACTTCTCTCACTTCCTCAGAAGACACCCACTCTATACACAGATGCGCTGGATTGGCAACAATGGCCATGAACGGGTTCGTGTTAATCGCAAGGGTAGCGAAGTTGTGGTGGTTGCAAAAAAGGCAGCTACAAAACAAGTCGGATCGCTACTACACCCAAAAGACCCTCGCTCTCTCCCCAGGCCAAACCTATATTTCAAGGATGGACCTCAACATCGAGCAGGGCAAAATTGAACTGCCCCGCCAGCCCACGCTGAGAATCAGTTACCGGCTCCGCCCCTCTCGCTCTGGTGAGGATAACGGTTTTCTGATTTTGAATGTGGCTATAGACCAAACCCTGAATGAGGTGATCCCCGTTCAGGAAACTGGCCTCTGGCTGATGAATGATCAGGGAAAGCTGCTGTTTGGTACAAACCCGCAGCATGGGCTGGAATTCCTGTTGCGGCGTCCGCAAGGCGTGGCGATACAGCTGTTCGAGATTGTCAGTGACATCACTGCCTCACATACCTGGCAACAGCAGACGGCAGACGGCGGCCTGCTCAGTTCGATAGAGATCAGTGCGGATGAGTATGGCACCAATACCATCGCGCAAGAGCGCTGGTATTTACTCAAACACCTCACTCCGGAACAACTACCGCTACACATGCACAGCCATGGGATGGTTTACGTAATCTCGTTGATGCTGGTGTTAATCGGCGTTATCTACCTGCAAATACTACGGGAGAGACGTAGCCAGTACAGCTTTAGCCACTCACTGGAGGAGACCGTCGACCAACGTACTCGTAAATTACAACAAGTCAGCAGTCGGCTGGAGGATTATGCCAGCAGTGCCTCCGACTGGTTCTGGGAGATGGACAAGGATCTTCGGTTTTCATACTTTGCTGGTGATCTGGAAAAAGTTACCGGCCTCTCGCCAGAGGCATTGCTGGGCAAGCGCAGGGAGGAGATTGGGTTCAGCAGGGTTTCCGCAGAGGCCCTCAATGCCAACATCCAAACCATGCAGGCCCACAAGCCCTTTAGAAACTTCACCTATGCTGTCGAGAAGGAGGGAAGAGTGGTTTGGATCTCTGTAAACGGAACCCCTCTTTTTGATGATGAGGGGCTATTTCAGGGATACCGAGGTACCGGAAGTGACTTTACCGAGCTTAAAGAGCTGTCCGAACGCTATGAGATCGTAAAGGATTCCAGTCAGGAGGGAATCCATATACTCAGCCAGACAGGGGATGTGGTGGAGTGCAGCCCCTCCTTTGCGGCGATGCTGGGCTACAACATGGAGGAGGCATTACAGCTCAATGTGGCGGATTGGGATGGCACCATTCCCATCGCCGAACAGCCGCAGGTTATACAAAAGCTTATTGATGAGGGTAACACCTTTGAAACCCTGCACCGCCGCAAGGATGGCTCAACCTTTGCGGTTGAGGTGAGTGCCTGGGGGATAGAGCTGTCCGGGGAGGTGTACCTCTATGCGGTAAGCAGAGACATCTCTGCCAAGAAGCAGGCAGAGAGACTGCTCAAAGCGCGTGAAGAGCGTTTCGAGGCAATCTCCAAGAGTGTCACCGACTGGATCTGGGAGGTGGATCAACAGGGGCGTTATACCTACAGCAGTGAGGCGGTTCACTCCCTGCTGGGGTACCGGGTGGATGAGATTATTGGAAAGACCCCATTCGACCTGATGAGTGAGGGGGAGGCGCAGCGTGTTCAATCCATCTTTGGGGAGATTATTGCCCGCAAAGCCCCTATCAGACAGCTTGAAAATACCCACCTGCACAAGGATGGTCATGCGGTGATTGTACAGACCGATGGGGTTCCGGTGCTGGATGAGGAGGGCAACTTGCTGGGATACCGGGGTGCCGATACCGACATTACTCAACAAAAGCACGATCGTGCTCAGCTGTTATTGGCCCAAGAGGAGGCAGAACAGGCCAACCATGCCAAGAGTGACTTTTTGGCCAGCATGAGCCATGAGCTGAGGACTCCATTAACGGCCATCCTAGGGTACTGTGATGTACTCAGTGGCCAGATCATAAACCCGGAACAACTGGAAAGCCTCAGCCATATTCGCTCCTCCGGAGAGGGGCAGCTGGCACTGGTTAACGACATTCTGGATATATCCAAGATGGAGGCCGGGAAATTCAGCATAGAGAACATCCCTTACTCATTACCCGCGCTACTGAATGAGATCAAGCAGATGTTGCGCAATAGAGCACAAGACAAGGGGCTAACCCTCACGCTGACCATACATAACGAAGAGCCCCATCTATTGAAAGGTGACCCACAGCGAATCAAGCAGATTCTGATTAATCTGATTGGTAACGCGATCAAGTTTACCGAATCCGGGGGGATCGCCTTGAGTACCACAGTAGAACATCAGAATCTCTACTTCACCGTTACCGATAGCGGCATTGGTATCAAGCCAGAGAACATGGGCAAGCTCTTCAAACGTTTTGAGCAGGAGGACTCCTCCATCACCCGACGATTTGGGGGGACTGGCCTGGGGCTGTTTATCTCTCATCAACTGGCGGAGTTGATGGGGGGGAGTCTTCAGGCTGAAAGTGAATATGGCCATGGTTCTACTTTCACCCTAACCCTGCCCTACGCCTCTACCGAGCAGAAAGATGAGACCTCCCTGCCCTCTGTGCAAGAACATCCGGAAGAGAGCCAGCTGTCTGGACGGGTACTGGTAGCAGAAGATACTCCTATGCTGCAATTACTGGAGAAGCGGATACTGGAAAAGATGGGGATTTCCGTTGTTCTGGCAAGCAATGGATTGGAAGCGGTCGAGCAGGCGTCGACCGCTTCATTTGTTGAACGAAGCCGCTACGCGGCAGGTCACCCCCTATCCCCCATCACGGTAA
>CAYFNH010000073.1:0-12030 GCA_964344435.1 uncultured Piscirickettsiaceae bacterium
TCGCAAAAAGCACCATGCGGTATTGGAGCGGTTGTTGACGGTGATTCGCAGCCGCAATTATTCGATTCGCACGGAGCAGAGTTACGAGAACTGGGTGGCCCGCTTTATCGCCTTTTGTGGTAACCGCGCTCCTGTAGAGTTGGGGGCCGAGGATGTGCGGCGTTATCTGGAGTATCTGGTTGTCGAGCGCAATGTGGCGGCCAGTACGCAGAATCAGGCGCTCAATGCGCTGGTCTTTTTGTATGACCAGGTGCTGGAGCAGGCGGTTGGGGAGATTGGTGGGTTTGCCCGTGCCAAACGCCCTCGGCGGGTTCCGGTGGTGCTCTCTCGGGTAGAGACGGGGCGGCTGCTGGAGCAGATGCAGGGTGTGCAGTGGTTGATGGCCAGCCTGCTCTATGGGAGTGGGCTGCGTTTGATGGAGTGTTTGCGCTTGCGCATCATGGATGTGGATTTTGAGCTGAATCAGATTACGATTCGTGCGGGCAAGGGACAGAAGGATCGTCTGGTGCCGTTACCGCAGCGGTTGGTTGTGCCGCTGCAGGCGCAGTTGGAGGAGACCCGCCAGCTGCACCAACAGGATCTCGCGCTTGGGTTTGGTGAGGTTCATCTTCCCGCTGCATTGAGCCGCAAGTATCCGGGGGCAGCGAGGGAGTGGGGGTGGCAGTATCTCTTTCCCAGTAGTCGGCTCTCGGTCGACCCCCGCAGCGGGCAGACTCGCCGACATCATGTTCATGAGAGTGGCCTGCAAAAGGGGGTGAAGCGGGCGGCCCGTTCTGCTGGCCTGACCAAGACGGTGAGTTGTCACACCCTTCGCCACAGTTTTGCCACCCATCTGCTGGAGAGTGGTACCGATATCCGTACGCTGCAGGAGCTGTTGGGTCATGCCGATGTCTCTACCACGATGATCTATACCCATGTGCTGAATCAGGGGGCCGGGGTGCAGAGCCCGCTGGATATGTTGTAGCAGGATGTTGAAATTTTCTCAGGCAGGTGCGTTGACTGCGCTACCACTGCTGGCCGGGGTGTTGCTGCTGTTTCAGCTACCGCATCTGCCTGCTGCAGAGTGGGGGGTGGCGCTGCTGCCTTTGTTGGTGTTTGCACAACGTTGGCGCCGGTTGAGACCGCTGCTGTGGTTGGTTGCGGGGCTGTTGTGGGCCGCTTTTCAGGCTGATCTACGGCTTGTTGTTACCCTGCCGGAGTCGCTGGAGCGGGTGGATCTGGAACTGGTTGGAACCGTGGTGGGGATTCCACAGCAACGTTCCAACGGGAGGGTACGCTTTCGTTTCGAGGTGGAGTCGCTGGAGCGGGAAGGGGAGATCCACCCCTTTGCGGCTACGGTTCGACTCAATTGGTACCGTGCCCCGGAGCAGGTCAAGGCGGGAGAGCGCTGGCGCCTGACGGCAAGGCTGAAGCGCCCGCACGGCTTTATCAACCCGGGTGGTTTCGACTGGGAGCAGTGGCTGTTCGAGCAGGGGATTCGTGCCACCGGATATGTGAGAGAGGGGCCGTATCAGCGCCTGGGGGCAGCGCCGAGTGGGCTGGATCCGCTACGGGAGCAGCTTTCTCAATGGCTACGGCAACGAGACCCCAGTGGTCTGCTGGCAGCCTTGGCGGTGGGGGATCGGCAGGGGATATCCGGGCCTTTGTGGGAGCAGCTGCGGGTCACCGGGGTGAGCCACCTGATTGCGATCTCGGGGCTCCATATCGGGTTGGTGGCGACGCTGCTCTTTTTTCTCTGTCGAAGGGGGTGGTCTCTCTTCCCTGTCTTGAGCAGTTATCTTCCGGCTCAACAGGCGGGGGCAGTGGGTGCGATTGTGGGAGCACTGGCGTATGCCGCGCTGGCCGGGTTTTCCGTCCCTACCCAGCGTGCGCTGGTGATGGTGGTTGTGGTGATGGCGATGGTGCTGTTGCGGCGGGGATTGACGCCGTGGCGTGCCTATTTCACGGCACTTACGGTGGTGCTGCTGTTTGATCCGTTTGCGGTACTCTCCGCCGGGTTCTGGCTCTCCTTTGCTGCGGTGGGGTGGATTCTTCATGCACTGCCACAGGCTGATACCCGTTTGTGGCGCGGTTATGCGCTGATCCGGATTCAGTTTGTACTGCTGCTGGGGATGATGCCGTTACTGCTCTACCTGTTTCAACAGGGTTCGTTGATTGCTCCGTTGGTTAATCTGCTGGTGGTGCCCTGGATCAGCCTGTTGGTGGTGCCGCTGGTGCTGCTGGCGGTGGTTGGGGCGCTGCTCGCCCTGCCGGGAACGGAGTTGTTGCTGGGGTTGGCGATTCTGTTGCTGGAGCCATTGGTGCCCCTGCTGGAGTGGTTTTCGCAGCTGCCGTTCTCCCACTTTGCACTACGCCAGCCCACGTTGTGGATGGTACTGTTGGCGCTGCTGGGGAGTGCACTGTTTTGGCATCGAGGTGTGGGTCATAAACGCTGGCTGGCCCCGCTGTTGTGGCTGCCGATGCTGTTTTGGCCTGCGCCCAGACCGGCTCCGGGAGAGGCGTGGGTTACGGTGCTGGATGTTGGGCAGGGGTTGGCGGTGGTTGTGGAGAGTGCAGAGCGGGTGCTGGTCTACGATAGTGGAGACCGTTTCTCCTCCACCTTTGATGCCGGTAGTGCGGTGGTTGCCCCGTTCCTTCAGGCCAGAGGGTGGCGACAGATCGACCTGCTGGTGATCGGCCATGGAGATCGGGACCATATTGGTGGCCTGCCGGCGTTGAGGGCACAGTTTCCCTTGCAGACCATTCGCTCTTCGGTGCCGCATCTGGTTGCGGATAGTGAGCCCTGTGTGGTGGGGGAGCGCTGGAGCTGGTCCGGGTTGGAGCTGGAGATGCTGCATCCCGCCGAGGTTGATCAGATGGGGGAGAATGATCGCTCTTGTGTGGTCAGGGTCGCTACCCCCTCCGCTTCACTGTTGTTGAGTGGGGATATTGAACAGCCGGCGGAACGGATACTGCTGCAGCGTTTTCGTGACAAGCTGGATGTGGATGTTCTGCTGGTTCCCCATCATGGTAGTGAGAGCTCTTCCTCACCAGAGTGGATCGATGCTACCTCCCCACGCTGGGCCCTCTTTCCGGTTGGGCATCTGAATCGTTATGGTCTACCGCGACGTACTGTGCTGGCGCGTTATCGACAGGCCGGTGCCTCGCTCTGGAGTAGCGGGCACCAGGGGGCGGTGAGCGTGAAGCTAGGGAAGGAGGTCAAGGTATCGGCCTGGCGTACGCAGGCAGAGCGGATCTGGAGTGACACCACCAGCGAGGAGTGGATAGCTGGTAGAATCCGGGGTTTGAAACCGTAGAATAGAGTAGCTATTCAGATTTCAGGGGCAATCTGAACAGCTACCGTCGTCTTTTTCTGGTTTTCATCTCACCCCTTGACGTTACAGGATAGATAGCGAATGGATCAACTGCTGCACTCTGGAGGATGGCTCATTGTACCGTTGCTGCTGGCCTCTGTTTTTTCATTGGCAATTGTCGGTGAGCGTTTTTGGGCGCTGCGTCGCAAGGCGGTGGTGCCGCCTCATCTGGTGGGGCAGATTCTGATGTGGCACGGTAAAGGCCAGCTCAATCGGGCCAATATCGAGTCTCTGCGTGGTTCACCGCTGGGGCGGATGTTGGCAGCCGGGCTGCTCAACCGCAACCATCCGCGTGAGGTGATGAAGGAGAGCCTGGAGGAGTCGGGGCGTCATGAGGTGCATGAGCTGGAACGCTATCTCAGTGCGCTGGGTACGATCGCATCCGGTGCCCCGCTGGTGGGGCTGCTGGGAACCGTGATCGGCATGATCAAGGTGTTTGATGCCATCACTCTGGCCGGTGTTGGTGACCCGGCCATTCTCTCGACCGGTATCTCCGAGGCACTCATTACCACCGCTACCGGGTTGGCGGTGGCGATTCCCAGCCTGATCTTCTACCGTCTGCTGCGGCGCAGGGTGGACCAGCTGGTGGTGGAGATGGAGCAGGCGGCCATCCGGGTGGTGGAGGTGATTCATGGTGACCGCTCGCCGGAGGATTTCGTTGAGCCGATGGTGTCGTCGTGAAGTTGCGTGAGCGCAGCCACGATGCCGATTTTGAGGTCAACCTGACACCGCTGATTGATGTGGTGTTTCTACTGTTGATCTTTTTTGTGCTTACGACCACCTTTCAGAAGGAGTCTCGTCTGCAGGTCGATCTGCCGGTAGCCGGTAGCGGGGAACCAGCGGGGGTAGAGGAGACGCTGGAGATTGTGGTCAATCAGGCTGGTGAGATTGCCCTGCAGGGAGATGAGGTGGGGTGGTTGGGGCGGTTGAAGTCCAGGGTGGCGGAGAACCCGGAGCTCTCTCTGGTGGTGCGGGCCGACCGGCTGGCCCCCCATGGCTCGGTAGTGATTGTGATGGATGCAGCACGGCATCTGCAGCTGCAGCACCTCTCCATCGTGACGGAGCCGGCACGTTGATCCAGCGCTGGCTGGAGCGGCTCTGGTATCGGCCACGAGTCTGGGATGCCCCGATCTGGCTGCTGTTCTCTCCGCTGTTGCTGCTCTACTGTCTGCTGATAACCTTGCGCCGGGCCGGGTATCGCAGTGGGCTGTTGAGGGTGGTTGAGTCTCCCGTGCCGCTGTTGGTGGTGGGCAACCTCACCGTGGGCGGCAGTGGAAAAACCCCATTGGTGATTGCCCTGGTGGAGTGGGCCAGACGCGCAGGCTATTGCCCGGCGGTGGTAAGCCGGGGCTATGGGCGTGAGGATGAGTCACTACTGTTGAAGGTGGAGGCCAAAACGGATCCACGGCACAGTGGTGATGAGCCACTACTGATTGCAACGTCAACCGGGGTTGCGGTCTTTGTGGCGGCCGAGCGTAGCCGGGCGGTGGCCGCAGCGGTGGCCGAGGGGGCTGATCTGGTGATCAGCGACGATGGTCTGCAGCATTACCCGATGGGGCGGGATCTGGAGTTGTTGGTGGTGGACGCAGAGCGCCGTTTCGGCAACCGGATCTGTCTGCCGCTGGGGCCGTTGCGCGAGCCGTTGTCCCGTCTGCAGCAGGTGGATGCGGTGGTGTTTCAGGGAGATGTGGAAGAGGTATTGCACTTTACCCTGCAGCCACTGCCACTTTATCGGCTCGGGCTGCAATCCGAAACTATGCCACTGGAGCAGTTGAGCGGGCAACCGGTTCATGCCGTGGCGGGACTTGGTAATCCGGGGCGTTTTTTTGCCTCGCTGCGCCAGGCAGGGGTTGCGGTGGTGGAACACCCCTTTGCCGATCATCATCAGTATAATGAGACGGACTTTATGGCGTGGGAGGGGGTTGTGGTGATGACGGAGAAGGATGCGGTCAAATGTGCCGGACTTGATTTTCCCGAGGCGTGTACGGTCTGGGTGGCGCCGGTGGTGGCGGTGATGAGTCGGGAGCTGGAGGCGCTGCTGGCAAGGCGAATGGCAAGATGAGTGAAACAGGTGAAGTGAAATGGTAGACAAGAAGTTGCTGGATATTCTGGCGTGCCCTCTATGTAAAGGGCCGTTGGTGCTGAGAAAGGCGGAGCAGGAGCTGGTCTGCAAGGGCGATCGACTGGCCTTTCCGATTCGGGATGATATCCCGGTGATGCTGGAGGAGGAGGCACGGGAGCTCTCGCTGGATGAGGTGGAGGTTCTTTGAATATGATTTTCAAGGGGTAACCAGGAGATGGGATTTCAGGTCATCATTCCAGCCCGCTATGGTTCTTCCCGCCTGCCCGGTAAGCCGTTGCTGGAGATACAGGGGAGACCGATGGTGCTGCATGTGCTTGAGCGTGCGCAGCGCAGTGGTGCCGAGCAGGTGTGGGTAGCTACCGATGATGAGCGTATCGCCAGGGTAGTCGAGGCGGCGGGTGGAGGGGTCTGCATGACCCGTGCGGATCACCATTCCGGTACCGACCGTCTGGCCGAGGTGGTGGAGCAGCAACAGCTGGAGGATGAGCAGATCATCATCAATCTGCAGGGGGACGAGCCACAGATGCCGGCGGCTCTGATTCGTCAGGTGGCGGAGGATATGGAGCTCCATACGGATGCCTCGGTGGCAACCCTGTTTCGCCAAATCGAGAGTGCCGACGAGCTGTTCGACCCCAATGCAGTCAAGGTGGTGATGGATGAGGCGGGCTATGCGCTCTATTTCAGTCGTGCCCCGATTCCTTGGAACCGGGACACTTTTGCGACTACAGAGGCAGTACCTTCTCACCACTATCGTCATATCGGTCTTTATGGGTATCGTGCCGGTTTCCTGCGTCGCTACAGCGGCTGGCAGGGGGGGCCGCCCGAGCAGCTGGAGTCTCTGGAACAGTTGCGGGTGCTATGGAAAGGGGAGCGCATTCACCTGACCGAGGCGCTGCAGAGTCCTGGTCACGGGATCGATACCGAGGCCGATCTGCTACGGGCACAGCAGGGGCAATGAGCGTATGAGCGCTCCCTCTTACCATGCAGGGCGCGAGCTGAGGCGATTTACCATCTCCAGAGCACTGGCGCTCATCTTTGTGGCGGTGGCCCTGATCTCTTCGGTAGTGGTGTTCTTCTCTTCGTACTACATCAAGGAACGTTCCATCAGCCAGATCGCCGGAGATGAGGCGAGGAAGACCTCGGAGCTGATTTTTCTCAACCTCTACGGCAGTATGAAACGGGGATGGTCGAAGGCCGATATCGAGTCTATTGTGGTCAGTGTGCAGGAGACCCTGCCGGATACCGAAGTTCACCTCTATCGTGGTTCACGGGTGCGTGAGCTGTATGGTGAAGGCAGCGGAAAGCATTCGGAAAAACCGGCGGATGAACGGGTAAAAGAGGTTTTCGAGACAGCAGCCCCGATGCTGGTCGAGCAGGGCAGGTTGTTGCGCTTTCTCTATCCGATGGTGGTAGAACAGGAGTGCCTGGGGTGTCACGCCAATGCCAAAGTGGGGGATGTAAACGGGATTATCGAGGTTCTGCTGCCGACCGAGCAGCTGCGGGTACCACTGGAATTTACCATCAGTTCGGTGACCTATATCTTCACTCTGGCGATTCTGTTGCTGGGAGTGTTGATCTTCTATAGTGTGCGCCGCTTCTTGTTACGTCCGGTTGAACAGCTCTCTCGCCATACCCGTACCTTTGGCACCCACTCTGGGGTCCGGTTGCCCGATATTGACCACTCCTTTCACGAGATCAGCAGTCTGCATGACAACTTCAACCAACTGCTGGATCAACTCGACGGTGCCTATAGCGAAATCAAGCGACAGTCGGAACGGGACTCACTGACCAAACTCTACAACCGTAGAAAGCTGGAGCAGTTGGCAGAGGTGGAGTTGAGTCGCAGTCGCCGGCACCAATACTCGCTGGCGATTCTGTTACTGGATCTTGATCGCTTCAAACCAATCAACGATCTCTATGGCCATGAAGCGGGAGATGAGATGCTGGTGGAGGTGAGCCGGGCCCTGCTTGATAATGTTCGCAAAGAGGATGTGTGTGCCCGTATCGGGGGCGATGAGTTTGTGGTGATGCTGCCTGAAACAGATCGGGAGAGTGCGATGAGCGTGGTTGAGCACCTCAAGTCAGCTGTTCGTTCGCTGAGTATCGAGCGTCGTGGCGAGTCACTACAGGTAGAGGTGAGTATCGGTGTCGCCGTCTATAGTGGTGAAGAGCTGGATGAGATCGATATGCTGATGGGGGTTGCAGATCGTGAAATGTATGCAGACAAGGCACGAGGGCGCTGAGAATTATTTGGGAAAAGTTGGTACCGGGGGGGGGACTTGAACCCCCAAGCTGTTGCCAGCGGCGGATTTTGAATCCGCTGCGTCTACCAATTCCGCCACCCCGGCTTTGTGGCGGGACATTATAGGGGGTGGCGTGCGATGGCACAATCATTAAAATGCGATTACAACTAGCTTCATCGGTTGTGATTTCGTATAATGCGCCGCAACTTTCAGGCCGTTCATTGGACGGCTCTTTTTTATGGCTACTTTTGTGGAGAACTCCAATGGCTGTACAGCAAAACAAGAAGACCCGTTCCAAGCGTGGTATGCGTCGTGCGCATGATGCGCTCACTGCGCCCAATCTGTCGATGGATCCGGAGACCGGTGAGACTCATCTGCGTCACCATGTCAGCCCGGATGGCTACTATCGCGGTCGCAAGGTGGTACAGAACGGCCTGGATGACTAATCCATTACGACTGGTGATGGCGGGCTCCGAGTTGGGGATTTCGGAGTTGTGAACATCACACTATCCATTGATGCCATGGGCGGGGATTATGGCCTTGAGGTCACAATCCCCGCTGCAGTTCAGGCCCTGAAAAAAAATCGCTTGCTGCAACTGGTTCTGGTGGGTAACGAGGAGCAGATTGCAGCCCAGCTTGAATCAACTGATGCTGAACTGAAACAGCGTATCCGCATCCATCACGCCTCCGAGCAGGTTGAGATGGATGAATCCCCCTCCAGCGCATTGCGCAAGAAAAAAGACTCCTCCATGCGGGTTGCCCTCAATCTGCTCAAGGAGGGAGAGGTAGATGCCTGTGTCAGCGCCGGAAATACCGGGGCCTTGATGGCGACTTCCCGTTTTGTGTTGAAGATGTTGCCGGGGATTGATCGACCCGCTATTTGTGGCATATTGCCGACCATGCGCGGTACCAGCTATATGCTTGATCTGGGCGCCAATGTAGATGCCACCCCACAGAGCCTGTTTCAATTTTCGGTGATGGGGGCCGAGCTGGTCTCTGCTGTCTCCGGTATCGAACGCCCCTCCATTGGTCTGCTCAATATTGGTGAGGAGGAGATCAAGGGTAACGAGATGGTCAAGCAGGCGGCCGAGCTGATTCGTCAGAGTGATCTCAACTACTACGGTTATGTGGAGGGAGATGACATCTACAAGGGAACCGCAGATGTAATTGTCAGTGATGGCTTTGTCGGAAATATCGCACTCAAGGCAAGCGAAGGACTGGCGCAGATGGTCAGCCATTTTATCAGGCGCGAGTTCAAGCGCAATCTGCTGACAAAACTGGCCGGACTGATTGCGATGCCGGTACTCAATGCCTTCCGTGGGCGAATTGACCCACGCAACTACAATGGGGCGAGCCTGTTGGGGCTGCGCGGGATTGTGGTCAAGAGTCATGGCGGAACTGATGTGATCGGATTTCAGAATGCCATACAAGTGGCCGTTGCCGAGGTGGAGCATGCCGTTCCGCAGAAAATCAACGACCACCTTCATCGAACCTTTGTGGAGGGGAAAGCGTGAGCTACTCAACAATAGCGGGTACCGGAGGCTATCTGCCGGAAGGGGTACGCACCAACGCGGATCTGGAGAAGATGATGGATACCAGTGACGAGTGGATTGTCGCCCGTACCGGTATTCGTACCCGTCATATCGCCGCAGAGGGAGAGACCACCTGTGATCTGGCGGAACAGGCCGCACGTCAGGCGATAGCAATGGCAGAGGTGGCACTGGACGAGATTGATTTGATTGTGGTTGCCACCACGACTCCGGATAAAGTATTTCCCAGTACCGCCTGTCTGCTGCAGCAGCGGCTTGATATCCATGGTTGCCCTGCCTTTGATGTGCAGGCGGTCTGCACCGGTTTCATCTATGCGCTTTCGGTGGCGGATAATTTCATCCGTTCCGGTGCTGCTCGCTGTGCGTTGGTGGTCGGTGCCGAGACCATGTCCCGAATTGTCGACTGGAATGATCGTGGTACCGCCATTCTCTTTGGGGATGGTGCCGGTGCCGTGGTGTTGAAGGCGAGTGAAGAGCCGGGCATTCTCTCTACCCATATTCATGCTGATGGTCAGTATGAGGAACTGTTGCATGTCCCTGCCGGAGGAATCTCCTCTGGGGTGGCGGGTGAAATCCCCTATATGGAGATGAAGGGAAATGAGGTTTTCAAGATGGCAGTCAATACGTTGGGAAGGATTGTTGATGAAACGCTTGAGGCCAACCAGATGGAGAAGCAGGAGGTCGACTGGCTGGTTCCGCACCAGGCCAATGTGCGTATCGTAGCGGCCACGGCCAGGAAACTGAGGATGTCGATGGAGCATGTCATCCTCACCGTTCAGGATCATGGCAATACCTCCGCTGCCTCGGTTCCGCTGGCCCTGAACGAAGGGGTGCGTAGCGGCAAGATTCAGCGCGGGCAGACCATCTTGATGGAGGCCTTTGGGGGTGGATTTACCTGGGGATCCGCCCTGGCTCGTTTCTAAACAACCAGCTCCCCCTTTTTCTGCAGACCAATTCAAGAAGAGATTTACCATGAAGTTAGCATTTCTATTTCCCGGACAGGGCTCCCAGGCGGTCGGTATGCTTGGCTCTCTGGCTGAGCAATTCCCGATCGTCGGAGAGACCTTTGCCGAGGCCTCCGATCAGCTCGGCTTTGATCTCTGGAGCCTAGTCAGTGAAGGGCCCAAAGAGGCGCTGGATCAGACCACCAATACCCAACCGGCCATGCTCACGGCAGGGGTGGCCGCCTGGCGGGTATGGCAGCAGCGGGGCGGGGCAGAGCCCTCCGTGATGGCCGGTCACAGCCTGGGGGAGTACAGCGCACTGGTCTGCGCCGGAGCGCTCCACTTTGCCGATGCGGTCAAGCTGGTGGCCGAGCGGGGACGGTTGATGCAGGAGGCGGTTCCCGCCGGTGAAGGGGGGATGGCCGCGATTCTCGGACTGGAAGATGATCAGGTGCGCTCGGTATGCGCCGATGCTGCTCAAGGTGGTGTAGTTGAGGCGGTCAACTTCAATGCCCCGGGGCAGGTGGTGATTGCTGGTAGTGCCGATGCCGTGGAACGGGCAACCGTGTTGGCGAAGGAGGCCGGTGCCAAGCGTGCGCTGCCACTGCCGGTCAGTGTTCCTTCGCACTCCTCGCTGATGCGGACGGCAGCAGAGAAATTTAGTGCCGCCATGGCCCCTGTGGTGATCAGCCCCCCCATCATTCCGGTAATCAACAATGTTGATGTGACGGCAGAGATTGAACCGGATTCCATTCGGGGAGCGCTCACCCGCCAGCTCTACAATCCGGTGCGTTGGGTGGAGACCATTCAGGAGATGCGAAGTGCTGGTGTCGATACCGTGGTGGAGTGTGGGCCCGGCAAGGTGCTGGCCGGCCTCAACAAGCGTATCGAAAAAGGGATGAAGGCCGCACCTCTGTTTGATCCGGCCAGTCTCGAAGCGGCCATGACAGCAACCAACGGGGAGTAAGGGATGAGTGATTTACAGGGAAAGGTGGCGCTGGTAACCGGTGCCAGTCGCGGAATTGGGCAGGCCATTGCGCTCAAGCTCGGGCAGATGGGGGCAACGGTGATCGGAACGGCCACCTCCGATAGTGGTGCCGGGAAGATTACCGACTATATGAAAGAGGCCGGCATGCAGGGGCAGGGCATGATGCTCAATGTGACCGAGCCTGAAGCGATTGATGCGACCATCAAGCGGATTGCCGACCAGCACGGTGCAGTGACGATCCTGGTCAATAATGCCGGCATCACCCGCGATAATCTGTTGATGCGGATGAAGGAGGAGGAGTGGGGCGACATCATGGATACCAACCTCACCTCCATCTTCCGGGTCTCCAAGGCGTGCCTGCGTGGAATGATGAAGGCACGCAGTGGCCGTATCATCAGCATTACCTCGGTGGTGGGCGCGATGGGCAATGCCGGGCAGTCCAACTATGCGGCCGCCAAGGCGGGAGTGATGGGGTTCAGCCGCTCACTGGCGCGTGAGGTGGCCTCGCGCGGGGTCACGGTCAATACCGTTGCTCCCGGATTTATCGATACCGATATGACCAAATCGCTGCCGGAAGAGCAGAAAGAGGCACTCAAGGTGCAGATCCCTGCCGGGGCGTTGGGGCAGCCGCAGGATATTGCCAATGCGGTCGCCTTCCTGGCGGCAGATGAGTCCGGTTACATTACCGGACAGACACTGCACGTCAATGGCGGGATGTACATGTAAAAGATTTTGGTGGCGCTGGAGTTCGTGGTAAAATGCGCCGCAGCTTTAAGCAGGTTGTAATTTCAATTAGATAGATTGTAGAGGACAGAAATGAGCGATATTCAAGCACAGATTACCAAGATTGTTGCAGAGCAGTTGGGCGT
>CAYFNH010000074.1:0-11954 GCA_964344435.1 uncultured Piscirickettsiaceae bacterium
ATCTATTTTCTCATATTCAAGGAATATCATGAGGACTTGTTCAGGTTTTCCCTAGCCAGCGCTCCGGCGGTGAAACGCTATCTGAGCAGTCAGGCGGAGCATGCAAGAACCGGCATGATCGAGTTGTTCGAGGTCTTTTGTAGTGCCTACCAGCAGTACGACAAGGTGCGTCTGATTGGTGTCAGTGGTCAGGAGCTGTTTCGTGTCAACAAGTCGGGTGGGGCGTGCAGGCTGGCCCCTCAATCATCGTTACAGAACAAGGCGCATCGCTATTATGTCAAGGAAGCATTGAAGCACTCTGCCGGCGAGCTTTACATCTCTCCGCTGGATCTCAATATGGAACATGGTGAGATTGAGACGCCCTGGAAACCAATCATCCGTTTTGCGATACCGGTGACAGGCCATCAGGGGAAGATCAAGGCCATCGTCGTGCTTAAGGAATCTCTGAATAAGTCTGAGTAATTTGAATCGCGCCTGTAGCGTTCAAGATCAAGGCGGAGATCGCAGCCAATAGCAGGCTATTAGCAAGATCTTCATTCGCCCCGAACAGCCGAAGGTTGGTAACGAAGATATTGGGCGCTACAGGCGTTAGGCATTTGCTCATGACTTGTTCAGGGGTTCCATAATAAAGGCAGTTCAATTACACACTTATATTATAAGTAAGATTATAGTAAAAATTCTATTACAAACAAGGTTTTTTGCACAAGACCATGCTCCACACAAATGACGGACATCGATGCACCAAAACAATGCATCGAATGCCTCATTATGCCCCACACTACAACATCAAGACCGTACACCATCCACATATAAAACATATATATCAACAAGATATCACATAAACATCACATTGGCATACTCACTGCAATAGCCCGTTCGAGACCAACCACACCTCTCGAAACAGGAGCTGCCATGAGCACACACCCCATCGATATCCAGGCACGTAAAAATCAACTTGCCAGCAATATCTTCCACTTTTTCTCCCCCACCCACCTGAAGCAGATGGGAATAGAGATGATGCTGCCGATGGTCGCCATCGCCATCTTTCTCGGTTTCTGGTCGGCAACGGCCGAGAATATCAATACCTCGCTGGGTACCTTTCCTGGGCCAACACAGGTATGGGAGCAGAGTGTCGTGCTCTACCAGGAGCACACTGCGGCGCGCACCAAGGAGGCGGCCTTCTATCAGCGGATGGAGAAACGAATCGACAAGGCAATTGCAGCAGGCAAACCGGAAGAGAAGATCGAGAAGATGCGCAACCGCCAGTACACCGGCAAGGAGACCTTCTTCGACCAGATTCTCACCAGTCTGATCACGGTAATGACCGGCTTTGTAATCGCATCCGCCATTGCCATCCCCATCGGCATCATCACCGGGATGAATGCCAACCTCTACAAGGCGATCAACCCCATTGTGCAGATCTTCAAGCCGGTATCTCCGCTGGCCTGGCTACCGTTGGTGACGATGGTGGTCTCGGCACTCTATGTATCGCAGGATCCGATGTTTTCAAAATCCTTTGTCACTTCGGCCATTACGGTAACCCTGTGTTGTCTCTGGCCCACCCTGATCAACACCTCGGTTGGGGTGGCCAGTGTTGATAACGATCTGCTCAATGTCAGCAGGGTGCTGCGCCTGAGCTGGTTCAAGCAGACCACCAAGGTGATCCTCCCCGCCTCGATTCCGATGATGTTCACCGGCCTGCGCCTCTCACTGGGGATCAGCTGGATGGTGCTGATTGCGGCCGAGATGCTGGCACAGAACCCGGGACTGGGGAAATTTGTCTGGGATGAGTTTCAGAATGGTAGTTCCAACTCCCTGAGTCGGATCATGGTGGCGGTCATCGTCATCGGCTTTATCGGCTACCTCCTCGACCGCTCCATGTTGCAACTGCAACAGTGGGCCTCCTGGGACAAGCATGCACAGCTGCGCTAATCAAAGGAACTGATCATGAAGTATTTGGAAATAGACCACATAGGCATTACCTTCCCCACCGACCGTGGGCCACTGGAGGTACTGAAAGACGTCACTCTCAACGTTCAACAGGGCGAATTCATCTCCCTGATTGGCCACTCCGGCTGCGGCAAGTCCACCGTACTCAATATTGTGGCCGGGCTACTCAAGGCCACACAGGGCGGCATCGTACTGGAGAGCAAGGAGGTGACCGCTCCCGGCCCCGATCGGGCTGTGGTCTTTCAACAGCACTCATTGATGCCATGGCTGAGTGTTTATGACAATGTTCGGTTGGCGGTTGATCAGGTCTTCGGCAAGCGCAAAAGCAAGCAGGAACGCCATGAGTGGACCCTGCACCACCTGGAGATGGTGCACATGTCACATGCACTGGAGCGCAAGCCGGCGGAGATCTCCGGTGGGATGAAGCAGCGGGTCGGCATCGCCCGGGCACTCTGCATGGAGCCAAAGGTGCTGCTGATGGATGAACCTTTCGGCGCGCTCGATGCCCTGACCCGCACCCACATGCAGGATTCGTTGATGGAGATTCAGGCCGATCTCAACAACACCGTCATCATGATTACCCATGATGTGGATGAGGCGGTACTGCTCTCCGACCGCATTGTGATGATGAGCAACGGCCCCGCGGCCACCATCGGCAACATCCTCGATGTGAATCTGGAACGCCCGCGTAACCGGCTTGCGCTGGCGGAGGATCCGAACTTCAACCACTACCGAGCCGAGGTAGTCAAGTTTCTCCATGAACGACACCTTGAGCCCCAACAGAAAAGCACCAAACCAGAATTGAAGCTAGATGCAGGATAATTTTATTATGTTAAATAAAGAGAGACTGGTGGTGGTCGGCAATGGCATGGCCGGGATTCGCACACTGGAAGAGCTGTTGAAACTGGACACGGATCGCTACCACGTCACCGTGTTTGGTGACGAGCCACACCCCAACTACAACCGTATCATGCTCTCCCCGGTACTGGCTGGAGAGAAGCCATTCGAGGAGATTATCCTCAACACGCCTGAATGGTATGCCGAGCATGGCATTACCTTGCACAGCGGGGCAGCGGTTACCGAGATTGATCGCGTTAACCGGACTGTGATTGCCGCAGACGGCACCACTGCTGTATATGACCGCCTGCTGCTGGCAACAGGCTCTTCCCCTTTCATCCTTCCGGTACCGGGTCATGATCTCGAGGGGGTGGTTGGATTCCGCACCATCGCCGATGTCGATGCGATGCTCGCTGCCGCTGGCCAGCACCGTCATGCCGTGGTAATCGGCGGTGGACTGCTGGGGCTGGAAGCAGCCAATGGTCTGCTCAACCGCAGCATGGAGGTAACCATCATTCACCTCTCCGATACCCTGATGAATCGCCAGCTGGACGAGGTGGCCGCAAGAATGTTACAGGCCGAGCTGGAGTCACGAGGGCTGAAGGTGATCACCACGGCCGAGACCGAGTCACTTCAGGGCAATGACCGGGTTGAGAGGGTACTCCTGAAGGATGGACGTGAGATTCCTGCCGACCTGGTGGTGATGGCCGTCGGAATTATCCCGAATATCCAATTGGCACAAAGCGCTGGTCTCCACTGCGAGCGCGGTATTGTGGTCAACGATACCCTGCAGACCTTTGATCCCGCCATCTACGCCGTTGGCGAGTGTGTACAGCACCGCAGCACCTGCTACGGACTGGTTGCCCCACTGTTCGAACAGGGCAAGGTGTGCGCCAACCATCTCGCTCAACTCGGTTACAGCCGCTATGAGGGGACCACCACCGCCACCCGGCTCAAGGTGACTGGCATTGAGCTGTTCTCTGCCGGCAACTTTGAGGGGGATGAACAGACCGAATCCATTGTGCTCAAGGATGCCTCACAGGGGGTTTACAAGAAGCTGGTGATCCGCGATGACCGCATCGAGGGGGCGGTACTCTATGGGGATACCATCGACGGCGCCTGGTACTACGAGCTGATGCGTGAACAGGCCGACATCAGCAGCCACCGCGAGCAGTTGATGTTTGGTCGTACCCACCTTTCTGATGCCGGTCATGGTGGGGTCGACAACAGTCTGGAGATGGCCGATGACGCCCAAGTGTGCGATTGCAATGGTGTCTGCAAGCGGGATATCGTCGATGCGATTCAATCAAAAGGGCTGTTCACGCTGGATGAGGTGAAGCAGCATACCAAGGCAGGTGCCTCCTGTGGGGGCTGCACCGGACTGGTGGAGCAGATCCTCTCCGCAACGGTTGGAGGCGAATACACCTCGCCTGACAAGAAGCCACTCTGTAGCTGCACCGATCACTCGCATGATGAGGTGAGACGTGCCATTCGTGAACAACATTTGAGTTCGGTTCCGGAGGTGATGGAGAGACTCAACTGGCACACTCCGGATGGCTGCCCCAGCTGCCGCCCTGCCCTCAACTACTACTGCCTCTCCAGCTGGCCACAGCAGGCAACCGACGAGCCCAGCGCCCGTTTCGTCAATGAGCGTCTCCACGCCAACATCCAGAAGGATCGCAGTTATACCGTGGTTCCCCGTATCTGGGGCGGTGTCACCACTCCGGATGAGCTGCGCGCGATCGCCGATGCCGCCGACAAGTACCAGGTACCGATGGTGAAGATTACCGGAGGACAACGTATCGATCTGGTTGGAGTACAACAACAACAGCTGCCGCAGATCTGGTCCGACCTCAATGCGGCCGGGTTGGTCTCCGGCCATGCGTATAGCAAGGCGCTACGTACGGTAAAGACCTGCATCGGCTCGCAATTCTGTCGTTTCGGTACCCAGGACTCCATCCAGATGGGGATTGATCTGGAAAAGATGAGTTGGGCCTCCTGGACCCCGCACAAGTTCAAGATGGCGGTCTCGGGCTGCCCCCGCAACTGTGCCGAAGCGACCATCAAGGATTTCGGTGTGGTCGGTATTGATGGCGCCTGGGAGCTGCACATTGGCGGCAATGGTGGCCTCAAGGTTCGGGTGACCGATCTGCTCTGCCGGGTTGAGAGTGCCGCAGAGGTGATGGAGTATGCCGCCGCATTCCTGCAGCTTTACCGTGAGGAGGCGCGCTATCTGGAACGTACTGCGCCGTGGGTAGAACGGGTTGGCCTGCCCTATGTGAAATCACAAATTGTAGAAGATGCGACACAGCGCAAGGCACTGCAGCAACGTTTCCTGCATTCACAGGAGCTTGCCCAGCAGGACCCGTGGGCAGAGAGGCAATCTGCAGCTCATCGCGTTGAGTTTGTCCCCATGAAAACCATCACCCCGTAGAGGAGAGCATCATGTCGAACTGGATTGAAATCGGACCACTGGAGAGCACACCTGTGCGTAGCGCCCGTGTGGTCAACACCCCGAATGGGGATATTGCCATCTTCCGTAGCGGAGACGACCAGCTGTTCGCACTGGAGGACCGCTGCCCTCATCGCGGTGGGCCACTGTCACAGGGGATCATTCACGGCCACAAGGTAGCCTGTCCACTCCATAACTGGCAGATCGACCTGGAGAGTGGTGAGGCAATCGCCCCCGACCAGGGGTGTGCCGGACGCCATGAGGTGAAGATCGAGAATGGCCTGATCTACCTGGCGCTGTAGACCGATGGCCACCTCTGTCACCAAAACCACCTGTCCCTACTGCGGCGTCGGCTGCGGTGTAATTGCCACTGTAGAAGCCAGCGGCACAATTACCATTCAGGGAGACCCCGACCACCCGGCCAACCAGGGGCGCCTCTGCTCGAAGGGCACGGCTCTGGCCGAGACTCTGGGAATGGAGGGGCGTTTGCTGCAGCCTGAAGTGGATGGCAAGGTGGTAGCATGGTCCAGCGCCCTCGACACAGTGGCCAGTCGCCTGCAGGAGACCATTCAACAGCATGGCCCCGATGCGGTCGCCTTCTATCTATCCGGGCAACTGCTAACCGAAGATTACTACGTTGCCAATAAGCTGATGAAAGGGTTTATCGGTAGCGCCAACGTCGACACCAACTCCCGGCTCTGCATGTCCTCGGCTGTTGCAGCGTACAAGCGCGCCTTCGGCTCCGATACCGTTCCCTGCAATTATGAGGATATCGATCAGGCTCAGTTGATTACCCTGGTGGGCAGCAATACCGCCTGGTGCCATCCGGTACTCTATCAACGTATCGTCAAGGCAAAAAAGGTCAACCCGGATCTCAAGGTGGTGGTAATCGATCCACGCAAGACCGCTACCAGCGAAATTGCCGATCTCCATCTTCCACTACAAGCCGGCAGCGATGGCCATCTCTTCTGTGGGTTACTGAGTTATCTCGACCAACACGGACATGAACAGGCCCAGTTCACCAGAAACCACTGTGAAGGGGTGGATTCAGCCATCCGGGCAGCGATGTCTGCCACCCCTTCATTAACCACAGTCACTACCGCCTGTAGCCTCGACAGGGAACAGATTGAGCAGTTCTACCGCTGGTTTGCCGAAAGCGAACGGGCACTCACCCTGTTCTCTCAGGGGGTCAACCAGTCTACCAGCGGTACCGACAAGGGCAACGCCATCATCAACTGCCACCTCTTTACTGGCCGCATTGGTAAACCCGGCATGGGCCCCTTCTCACTTACCGGTCAACCCAATGCCATGGGGGGGCGCGAGGTGGGCGGACTGGCCAATCAACTCGCCGCTCACATGGAGATCGAGAATCCACAACACCATGCATTGGTGAGTGAGTTCTGGGACGCACCCAAGCTCTGCACTACGCCGGGGCTGAAGGCAACCGAACTGTTTAGCGCCATTGAACAAGGCACCATCAAGGCAGTCTGGATCATGGCAACCAATCCGGCGGTCAGCCTGCCAGACTCCGAGCAGGTTCGAAAGGCGCTGAAGCAGTGCCCACTGGTGGTGGTATCGGACTGCGTGGCGGAGAGTGACACCCTCGAGCTGGCCGACATCAAACTTCCAGCAACTACCTGGGGGGAGAAGTCGGGTACAGTCACCAATTCGGAACGTACCATCTCCCGACAACGCCCCTTTATGGCCCCCCCGGGAGAGGCCCTCCCGGATTGGAAAATTGTCTGTGAGGTGGCCAGGCGGATGGGGTTTGGCAACCATTTCCACTATGACAGTCCGCACGAGATTTTCACTGAACATGCCGCGCTCAGTGGTTATCGAAACGAGGGAAGTCGTGACCTGGATTTGATCTCGCTTTCGAAATTGAACCCCGCCTCCTATGAAGCCCTCTCTCCTACCCAATGGCCCCAACAGCAACGCCCCTTTGCAGAGGGTCGCTTCTTCACCCCCAGCGGCAGGGCACAACTGATCGCCGTTACTCCACAACTGCCTGAATTCATCACCAAGCCCTGCAACCCACTGCTGCTCAACAGCGGTCGCTCCAGAGACCAGTGGCACACCATGACCCGTACCGGCAGATCCTCCAGGCTAAGCCAGCATGCTGCAGAGCCCTATGTGGAACTGTCGACGGAAGATGCCCACCATTACGGAGTGGAGCGTGACGATCTGGTCACACTGAAAAACCACCTTGGCCGGATTACCGTACGTGCCAAGGTAGGTAGTACCCCCCCGGGAAGCCTGTTTACCCCGATCCACTGGAGTGATTCAACCAGCAGTGCAGGCCGTGTCAACAGCCTGGTAGAGCACAACGTCGACCCTCACTCTGGTCAGCCCGCCTTCAAACAGTCGCTGGTTACCCTGGCCGCCTACTCAGCCAGTTGGTATGGTTTTATCCTCTCTCGGCGCCCGTTACGGCTCGACGGATGCGGCTACTGGAGTCGCTCACGGGGCAAAGGGGTCTGGCGCTATCAGATTGCTGGCGAATCCAGTACCGAGAACTGGGGAACTCAGTCCCGCTCCTGGCTCTGTGCCGATCAACAACAGGTGGGATGGGTAGAGTACTTTGACTCGGCCCGCAGTCACTACCGGGCCGCCCGTATTGTCAACGATCAACTCGACAGCTGCATCTATATTGGCCCCAACCGCACCCTGCCCGCACAGGAGTGGATAGAACCGGTATTCACCCGCGATCAGCTAGCTGCAAATGAGCGCAGCGCCCTACTCTCCGGAAAACCACTACAGGCGGGAGAGGATCGGGGAAAAACTATCTGTGCCTGCTTTGGGGTGGGAAAACGCGAGATTGAACAACTGATTGAACAGAGGCAGATCACCAACGTTGAAGAGATTACCCGGCATCTCAAGGCGGGAGGTAACTGTGGTTCCTGTCTACCGGAGCTGAAGCAGATGTTGTAACGTAACTTGCGCACGCCAACCATTTCAGTACTATCAATGCATGGGGACAATTCACCAGGTAACCCTCCCGGTTGGGGAGAGTAGACAGAAACAGTTTGAATGCAGCAGTGAAGAGTCTATCCTGCAGGCCGGACTGCGCTCCGGAATTGCCCTGCGCTACAAGTGTATTAATGGCAGTTGTGGAGAGTGCAAGAGCCGCCTGCTTGCAGGAGAGATTACCCCCATCCAGCATCAGGATCTCCCCCTCTCTGCACAGGAGCAGCAACAGGGCTGGTTCCTCTCCTGCACCCATGCCGCGAGATCAGACCTCGACATTCTGGCCCCGCTGTTTGATACCCCGCTTCAGATTCCCCAACAACAGATCCAGACCCGGGTGAAGCGGGTTGAGCTGCTGGAAGAGGCACAGATTGCCATTCTTACCCTGCGCACACCACGCTCCAACACCCTGCAGTTTCTGGCCGGGCAGGATGTGGTACTGAGCCACCTGCTGGTGAGTAAGCGCTACCCCATTGCCAGCTGCCCCTGCAATGGCGGTGAGCTGGAGTTTCATATTCCCAGACGACAGAAAGACCCCTTCTCCCAACTACTCTTCTCCTCCCTCAAACGGGGCGAGTCGGTCGCCCTGGAGGGGCCGCATGGCATGTTTACACTGGATGAGCATTCCGGCAGACATCTGGTCTTTATCGCCTGGGAGAGTGGATTTGCTCCGGTACGCAGCCTGCTGGAGCACTTCATCTCGCTGCAGATGAGTAACCCTGTCTCGCTCTACTGGATATCCAGTGAGCGCCCCTATCAACATAACCGCGCCCGCTCCTGGAGCACGGTGCTTGACCCCTATGACTACCAGTGGATATCCCCTGCCGATGAGGGTACGGATGATGGGTTCGAGCACTCGACAGAGGCGTTGCTACAGCTGCTACAACAAGATCTGCCGGTAGAGATGTGTGATTTCTATATTGCTGCCCCCGCTACTCTGCTCATCCATCTGAGTGAACGGCTGAGCAAACTGGGCGTAGCGGAGCAGCAGTTACACGCCTCACCGATATCGTTTCAGCCTCGGTGAGACTCCATCTATCGGCTGCGCGAGGCCTCGATTTTCTGACGCATATCTTCGGTCTGAGCTCGCAACTGCTCGGCACGCATCCGCAGGTTGTCGGTCTTGGTACGAATCAGATGTTTTTTCGCCGGATCTTCCAACAGTGAGGAAGAGACCGCCCTGGAGACCTCATCAGCCACCTGCTCCACATCACCGCTGACCTTCTCCATACCACGAACCGCCTCAACTGCTTCACGGGTAGCCTGCTTGGAACTCTCTGTCGCCTGCTGGGTCTGCTCGGCAATCTGGTGTGCCTCACCGATCACCTCATTGGCCTCGGTTGCCGCACTACGGGCCCGCTCAATCGCCTGCTCCGCCTCCTGGGTGGCCTGTCGAGCCTGAGCGGTAACCCGCTCCGCCTCCAGTGCCGCCTGGTTGGCCTCACTGGCAATCTTGCGCTCCTGCTCAATCACCATTCTCACCTGAGCGGTCGACTCCTCTGCTCGCAAGCGGGCCTGATTGGCCCGTTCGGTCGCCTCACGAGCCAGACCCGTGACCCGTTCCGCCAGTGCGGTTACCCCCGATGCATAATCGGTCTGCTCACGGGCCACCTGCGCAGCCTCGGTAAGAATTTCCGCCGCCAGATTGGAGACTGCAGAGACCTCATCGGCATCTCGTGCTGCAATATTGGCTTCAACCGCAGCCTTTTCGGTGGAGTAGGAGGACGGCTCTGAAAGGGAGCTATCCTGCGCCTCTTCCGGTGCCAACTCCTGCACCATATCCTGCTGCTCATCGGCACTCTCTTTGCCGAAGCGCGAGCCACCCTCAATCATTGTCATCGGTGCAATAGCCATCTCTATAACCTCTCTTGTTCTATACGGTTTGTAACTTCAACTTACCCTCGCAAGCGCTCATTTTCCCTGGCAAGTTGTTGACTCTTTTTTTTCAACTCTTCGACAGCCATCTGTACCGCTGTCTCCCCCTCCTCCTCCACCTCTTTGATCTCCTGCCGGTCAGAGAGCAGCACCCGCTGTTTTACCGCTTCCATGATTTCGGAGAGTGTCTCGATCCCTCCCACCATCGAACCGGCCCGGGCGGTTGCCGGGTGAAGTGCTCGTCCCAGTCGGTTTCCCGACACAGAGTCCACCCGCACCTCTTCACTTAGCAACATCTGCGCCACCATCTCACACTGTGCTGGGGTCGCCTGCTGTTCCAGCTTCATCAGCAGCGGTATCTGGAACAGATCCAACCGCTGTCGCAGCTGTACTACCCGCATCATCTCTTTATTGCAACTGTGAGTCGCTACCACCACCAGGCGGCTGCGAACCGTGCGTACCCGCTTGATCAGATCAGAAAACTGATGCTCAAACTCATTCAAATTTTCATCGCGCAGATCGGCCAGCAGCAAGACGCTATTGACCTGGCGCATCAGGTAGTCGAGCCTGGCCTGCTCCAGCCGACTCGAGGTATCGATCACCACAGTATCCTGATCCCTCACGGTCTGCGCCCACACCTTGGAGAGCATATGGACATCTTTCCCTACCTCTACAGCACGGAGCTCGGTGGATGACACATCTTGCGACTGAATCAGTTGTTTGCGCGCACGCTGGTCATTGCTGAAGTCGAGCAGTACCACCGGGCGTCCCTGCTGGTGAAAGTAGTGCGACAGCTGCAGAGCCAGGGTGGTCTTCCCTGACTGAGGTTGAAAACTGAGAACCAGTATCCTGTCCATCGTCAATAAGTCGTATCAATCATTGTGTCTGTCTCACTTGTTCTCCTGCGGGGAGTCCACTGCTTGAACCCCTCGCAGACAGCTGCCGTCGACACTTGAAGTTTCAAACTCTACAAAAATATAACCATACCAGTGAAAGTGGTTGATCAATATACGCCTAACCATTATCGACTGCAATCCATCCCTCACCAGCTAAGATTCATCCTGTTTTTTCTTTTTGTTCTTCAGACCACGCTGTAGCGGTCGTTATTCGAGGTACAGACAGAAAAATTGAATCCACATGAGAGGATAGCCATGTCAAATTCACAAAGCAGAGCGCACAAACCACAGCGAGGAATTCACTGGGGCGCAATGGGCAGCGGTCTGATTGTGGCCGCACTATTGCTCGACCCTGAACAAAAAACGCTTCTGCTCGCCATGGGCTGTTCCAGCCTGATTGTCTCCCTGCTAAATCGACAGCGCTCCCCCTCACAATCCGCCTCGTAACTTTCATCAGCAGAAAAAAAAACCTCCGCTACGGAGGTTTTTTTCGTTACCCGTGGGCCTCACCAGAGTGGCCATCCTCCTGATAATATCCACCACCATCCGATGCGTGGTGCTTGAGACGGTACCCCAGATAGAGCAGATAGGGGGCCAGTACCAGCAGCACTACCCCCAGCTCCAGATTCCCCGGAACCAACCCATCATAAAAACGGTCCAGATTGACCCAACCGGTAACCACCGAGGTTACGATCGGCAATACAAATAGCCCGGTCACAAACCAGACCAGAAAACGGATCCACTCTCTTCCCAACCAGTCAGCCATTTCGATCAATCGATTCATCTTGATACCCTCATCTCAATGTAAGAAGTTGTCTATAACCTTTGTTACGACCTTTCAAGCATAATCCGTGCCAGCAATAAGCGGCACTTTTCCGACACCTCCAAGCAACACTCAAGTGTTACAAAAATGTTACAAACTTAATCACTGGTGTCCCAACGTTTAATCAAATAAATTCAATTGGTTACTAATAACG
>CAYFNH010000075.1:0-11928 GCA_964344435.1 uncultured Piscirickettsiaceae bacterium
TTAGGTTCTGGTGCCGCAAGGTGTGAGAGTTCGAGTCTCTCCGCTCGCACCATTCATTTTTATCTTGTTGGGTTGCCTTTCAGCAGGCAAATTCGTATCCCATTACCGTACGGGTATTAAGCATACCGGCTCGCCTTATTGCGAGGGTGCTGGAGATAGAGTATCTGTTGGGATAATGGTGCCTGGGAGAGGACTTGAACCTCCACGACCTTGCGATCACTAGCACCTGAAGCTAGCGCGTCTACCAATTCCGCCACCCAGGCCGGGTGTTGAGATCTCCACTGATGGGGAAATCGAGCGCGGACTTTACCGGCTGGTATGTATCTTGTCAACTACTGTTTGTCAAAAGAAATGGTAAACAGTGTATGGAAGAGCACTTCGGAGTGTTAAACTGATTGTATGTTCAAGCAGATAATCTTCAGGTCATCCGAAGCCGGTATGGATAGAGGGCTCTTGGTGCCTGGATTGTTTCTGCTGCTATGGTCTTTGCTGGGGAATCTTGTCTCTGCGGCACCGGCTGACCGTGATGCCAGCCAGCTTGAGCCGGTTCGGCTACAGTTGAAGTGGCTACACCAATTCCAGTTTGCTGGCTACTATGCGGCGATTGAGCAGGGGTACTACCGGGAGGCAGGGTTTGAGGTTACCCTCCTTGAGCACCCCTTGAAACGCTCTCCACTGGATGTGTTGATTGCTGGCGATGCCGACTATGTGGTGATGGGGAGTGACCTGCTGGTCGAACGCGCACAGGGTACCCCTCTGGTTGCGCTGGCAGCGATTACCCAACACGATCCCCTGGCGCTACTGGTAACGGACGAGTCCGGCATCACTCACCCCGGTATGTTGCGTGGCAAGAGAGTGATGCTGGACTATGGTGCTCATGATGCTTCGATTCTGGCAATGCTGAAACAGGCGGGGCTGGCGAAGGAGGACTACATCTTTCAGCAGACCAGTTACAACCCGATGGATCTGGCCGAGGGGAAGACGGATGCCTTCAACGCCTATATTACCGACCAAGGGTTTGTGCTGGATGAGCAGGGGATTGAGAACCACTATCTTCACCCTTCACGCTATGGCATCGACTTCTATAGTGACATTCTTGCGACCACAGAAAAGAAGATCAGCAGTAATCCACAGAGTGTCGAACGCTTTCGGCAGGCCAGTCTCAGGGGTTGGGCCTATGCAATGGCCAATAGTGACGAGATGATTGATCTGATTCTCGAGCGCTATAACACACAAAATCGGAGCAGGGCGCATCTGGAGTATGAGGCGAGGCAGATGCGTGAGATGGTGCAACCCCTGTTGGTGGAGATGGGGTACATGCACCGTGATCGTTGGCTCCATATCCAGGATACCTTCCGTTCACTGGGTTTTCTGCATCAGGATCTGGATGTGGATGAACTGATCTATCAACCGGATAGTCAGGGCAGAGCACTTTTTCTTGAACAGGTTCTCCTGGGAGGGGGGATCTTTGTACTGTTGTTCGCACTAGTCACCTTGCTGGTTGTGCTGTGGAACCGTAAGCTGAAGCAGATGGTAGCTGCCAGAACGGGTGAACTGGCCAAGGTCAATGAGCATATTGAGCTGATACTGGAGTCGATGAATGAGGGGCTGGTGGTCACCAACTCCAGACAGCAGATCGTGCGTATCAACCAGAAACTGGAGCAGCTGGCAGGGATCTCTCCTGGAGCCTGTGTAGGCAAACCACTGGATATTCTCTTTGAAAGTGGGGAGGAGCACTCGATTCTGGACTCGCAGCGTACCCTGAAAGGGGCAGATAATGTATTGATTCCGGTTCAGGTAAGTGGTGCGATATTGCAGGAGCAGGGCGGCTCAGATGAGGCTGGCGCCGTGTTGGTGATTTATGATCTGCGCGAGCGTGAACGAGCCCAGCGTCAGGAGCAGTATGCCGCGTTCCAGGCGGGGGTGGCCGAGATGGGGGCCTCTGTGCTGCACAATATTGGCAACGTGGTAACCGGAATGAGTGGTCATATCATCAAGCTCGATCACAGCTTCAAGGTTCTCGACAAGCTCACCTCCAGTCTCTTCAAGTATCTACAGGATCTGCCGGATTCAGCGGCTGATCCTGCAGGGTGTGCACAGCGACTGGAGAAGCAGACGGGCATTCTACAGGCCTCGGCCACTACCCTGCAGAAGGTCTGTGGTGCCGTAGAGGACAAGGAGTCTCTTGGCAAGCTGACCCAGGGCATTCACCATATTGGTGATGTGATCTCTATCCAGCAGAGTGCCTCCAGGCCCATTATTCATGCTACCCAATTCTCTTACCCCTCAATGGTTGAAGATACTATCAATCTGATTGAGGATCGTTTACAGAAATATGGCGTTTCTCTCAAGGTGGAGACAGCTGCAGAGGTTGATCGGGTGCAGTTGCCCAGAAACCCCCTGATGCAATTGCTGCTTAATCTGCTCAAGAACAGCCTGGAAGCAATCATTGAGGAGATGGTTGAAAATGAGTCCTTTCAGGGGGAGGTTGTGCTGTCGACAGAGCCCTGTCCACCCGGCCAGTTCAGGGTGAAGGTGAGTGACAACGGTTGTGGCGTGGATAGCCACAAGATCGAAAAAATTTTTCAGAGTGGATACACAACCAAGAAACGGGGAAGTGGTTATGGGTTACACTCCGCCACTACCTTCGTACAGAGCCTTGGTGGGGAGATCGATGCCCATAGTGCTGGTCTGCACCAGGGGATGGAGGTCACGATCACCCTCCCCACTCAGATTGATAAAAGTAGCAAGAATAGTGATCAGGAGTAGTAATTTAGTATGAGTGCCCCCATTAAAGTACTGGTTGCAGATGATGATCTCTCCATTCTCGATCTCTATCGAACCATCTTCAAACTGCCGGATGAAGATGAGATCAGTGATACCCTGAATGATGTTCTGGCTCTGTTGGGGGAAGGAGAGGATGAGGTGCCGGAACCGGAATATCCGGTTGAGCTCTTTTCCCAGGGGTTGGATGCAGTACGGGCTGCCCGAGTTGCACTTGAGCAGGGCGAGCCGTTCACCCACGCGCTGCTGGATATGCGCATGCCTCCCGGGATTGATGGACTGGATACGGCCAGACATCTGCGCAGTAATGATCCTGCTATCCAGATTACTTTTATCACCGCCTATACCGACTACGAAGACCACCAGATTCGAGAGGTGGTGCCGGATGGCTATCGCCTGATCCAGAAGCCCTTCTCCGACCAGCAGATCCTCTCCCTGTTTGAAGGCTGATACCGTCTATTCCAACAACATCCGAGTTTCCATTTTGAGTAACGAAAACAACCCAACGTATGCAACACCCGTTGCAGAGCGTAGCGAGATACTGGAGGTGCTGGAGCAGAGTGAGGCACCGTTGAGCAGAACAGAGCTGATTGCGCGGTTTGGATACGACGAGGATGAGGAGCGCATTGAGGGGCTGAGACGGCGTCTGATTGCGATGTCGCGGGATGGCCAGATTGCAAAGAATCGTAGAGGGGCGTATGGCTTGATCGAGCGTATGGATCTGATACGTGGCAGAGTGCAGGGGCACCCAGATGGTTTTGGTTTTGTTATTCCCGATGACTCTGCAGAGGGAGACCTTTTCCTCCATGCCAAGCAGATGCGCTCCCTCATGCATGGTGACCGGGTGCTGGTTTCGGTAGTGGGAGTCAATCGCCGTGGCAAGCGCGAGGGGCAGTTGGTAAAGGTACTGGAGCGAAGTACCCATCAGGTGGTTGGGCGTTACTTTCTGGAGCGGGGCATGGGGATCGTTGTTCCCAGCAACAAGAATATCAACCACGATATTATAATCCCCCGAGAGAATGTGAATGGCGCTCGTCACGATCAGATTGTTCTGATTGAACTGGTTGAGCAACCCTCCAAACACAGCGCGCCGATTGGCAGGGTAATCGATGTGTTGGGAGATCATATGGCACCGGGTATGGAGATCGACATTGCCATTCGCAGTTTCGAGATCCCGCATATCTGGAGTGATGCGGTGCAGCGGCAGGCGGCCGCGATACCAGCGACGGTCGCAAAGGAGGCGGTTGCCGGGCGCAAGGATTTTCGCAATCTGCCTCTGGTGACGATTGATGGTAGTGATGCCCGTGATTTTGATGATGCGGTCTACTGCAGTCGTACCCCTAAAGGGTGGCGCCTGCTGGTCGCCATTGCCGATGTTTCTCACTACGTAGAGCCCGAAAGCCCTCTTGATCGAGAGGCCATTGTGCGTGGCAACTCGGTCTATTTTCCCGGCCATGTGGTTCCGATGCTGCCGGAGTCCCTCTCCAACGGGCTCTGTTCGCTCAATCCACAGGTGGATCGGCTCTGCATGGTGTGTGAGATGCAGTTTGATAGCAGCGGTCGTGTCGTTCGCTCCCGTTTTCACCGTGCGGTGATGCACTCTGCGGCACGGATGATCTATGAAGAGGTGGCTCAGGCCCTCGCCGGAGAGCTGGATTCGCTACCGGCCCAGTACACAACCTATCTGCCGCAGTTGCAGGAGCTCCACAACCTCTACCAGGTGCTGCTGCGCTCTCGTGGTGATCGTGGGGCTATCGATTTCGATACCGTAGAGACCCGTATTATCTTTGGTGAAGAGAAGAAGATAGAGCGGATCGAGCCGACTCATCGCAATGATGCTCATCGCATGATTGAAGAGTTCATGATTGCAGCCAATGTCTCTGCCGCGCGTTATCTTCAACGCAACAAGATGGCCACACTTTACCGTATCCACGAGAAGCCGGCAGCAGATCGGCTGGATGAGGTGAGACAGTTTCTGCGTGAGTTTGGCCTGACCCTGGCTGGGGGAGATAACCCCAGACCGGGGGATTACGCGCAGGTACTGGATCTTGCCCGCAACCGTTCAGAGTTCAACCTCATTCAGACCGTGCTGCTGCGCAGCCTGAACCGGGCGGTCTACTCACCGGAAAATGTGGGGCACTTTGGCCTGGCGCATCAGCACTACGCCCACTTTACCTCTCCCATTCGGCGCTATCCGGACCTGTTGGTACATCGGGCCATCGGCCACCTGCTGGACGGTGGCACTGCAGCCAACTTCCGCTACAACAAGGAGGCGATGGTCAAGCTGGGCGAGAGTTGTTCTACTACTGAGCGCCGCGCCGATGATGCCACACGAGATGCCACTGACTGGCTCAAGTGTGAATATATGGTGGACCATGTGGGCTCACAGTATCGAGGCGTGATCAGTGGTGTGACCGGCTTTGGGCTGTTTGTTACCCTGGACGACATCTTTGTGGATGGGCTGGTTCATATCACTGCACTGCAGAATGACTACTACCATTTTGACCCGGTGCGTCATCAACTGGTGGGAGAGCAAGCGGGCCACCAGTACCGCCTCGGAGATTCGGTTGAGGTGCAGGTGGTACGGTTGGATCTGGATGAGCGCAAGATAGACTTTGTTTTAAGTGAGACTAGCTCTCGTCCGAAGAAGAGCACCAGGAAGAAGTCTGCCAAGAAGAGAGCCACCAATCAGCCATCCAGTGACAAGCGCGCTAAACATGGTAGTAAGGACGGTCGTAAACGCAAGGCCGATTCAGGCAAGAAGCGCGGCGCTACAGGTAAAAAGCAGAAGAGTCGCAAGCGGAGGTAGTGGTTGGGGCTCTTGCCAGCCAGATTGAAAATTGCTCAGGAGAGCACGAAACAGTGAGCATGGGAGGGGTACAGGATCCCCTCCAGGCAACCGGCAGCGTATAATGCCGAGGCCATGAGCAACCTCTTCTCCAGACGAAAATATTGGGCACACCGCTTTGGGATTGCACCAGTGTTGCCGATGAGCCGCGACGAAATGGAGCAGCTGGGTTGGGATAGCTGTGATGTCATCCTGGTGACCGGAGATGCCTATGTGGATCACCCCAGTTTCGGGATGGCACTGATTGGTCGTCTGCTGGAGTCTCAAGGCTTTCGGGTCGGTATCCTCTCTCAACCGGATTGGCAGCGGCCGGAGCCATTCCGGGCACTGGGGAGACCCAATCTCTTCTTCGGGGTCACTGCAGGCAATATGGACTCTATGGTCAACCGTTATACCGCTGACCACAAGTTGCGAAGCGATGATGCCTATACCGCCGATGGGGCGGGAGGGCGTCGGCCCGATCGGGCGACCATTGTCTATAGTCAGCGTTGCAGAGAGGCGTATGGGGATGTGCCCATCATTCTTGGCGGGATCGAGGCCAGCCTGCGTCGACTGGCTCACTATGACTATTGGTCCGACAAGGTTCGCCGCTCGGTCCTGCTGGATGCACGTGCCGATCTTCTGCTCTATGGCAATGCGGAACGGGCCATCGTCGAGGTGGCGCATCGTCTGGCTGCAGGAGAGTCGACCCAGCAGCTTGCTGAACTACGTGGTGTTGCCTCATTGCTGACTCAACAGGCATTGCAGCAACGGTTGGAAGAGGGTTGGCAGTTGCTGGATTACTCCGGGTTACCCGCCGGAACCGCTCAGCAGCGTGTGTCGTTGCGACCCAGAGAACACACACGGGAGCGTATACGGGAGGTGGTGCAGTTACCGGCGTATGAGGCGGTACGGGGCGACAAGGCACTCTATGCCCACGCCTCACGTACTTTTCATCTTGAGACCAACCCGGGTAATGCACGCGCGCTGCTGCAGGCATATGGGAACCGTTATCTCTGGGTATCGCCACCCCCCCTTCCATTGAGCAGTGAAGAGCTCGACCGGATTTACGAGCTTCCCTATAGTCGACAGCCCCATCCGGGCTATCAAGGGGCACGGATTCCCGCCTTCGAGATGATCCGCTTCTCCATCAATATCATGCGTGGCTGCTTTGGGGGCTGCACCTTCTGCTCGATTACCGAACATGAGGGGCGCATTATCCAGAGTCGCTCCGAGGCGTCGGTGCTGCGAGAGATTGGTGAGATTCAGAAGCAGCCGGGGTTTAGTGGCCATATTTCCGATCTGGGTGGCCCCACCGCCAACATGTATCGAATGCGCTGCAAGAGTGAGCAGATCGAGTCAGCCTGCCGACGTCTCTCCTGTGTCTATCCGGATATCTGTAAACACATGGATACCAGTCACCAGCCCCTGATACAGCTCTATCGAAATGCACGCAAGGTGGAAGGGGTAAAGCGCATCTTCGTCGCTTCCGGGCTGCGCTACGACCTTGCGGTGCGCTCACCGGAATATGTGCGGGAACTGGTTACCCACCATGTCGGTGGCTACCTGAAAATTGCCCCGGAACATACCGAGGCAGGGCCCCTGAGCAAGATGATGAAGCCCGGGATTGAGACCTTCTACCGTTTTCGCACACTGTTTGAACGTTTCTCTGCCGAAGCGGGGAAAGAGCAGTACTTGATCCCCTACTTTATTGCCGCACACCCCGGTACCTGCGATGAGGATATGGTGGCTCTGGCTCAGTGGCTGAAGCAGAACCGCTTTCGCCCCGACCAGGTGCAGAATTTCCTTCCCACACCGATGTCATTGGCGACCACCATGTATCACTCTGGCCGTAACCCGTTGCGCAAGGTATGGCAGGGGAGCGAACGGGTGGAGACTCCTCGAGGTGGTCGACAGCGCAGAGTTCACAAGGCATTTTTGCGCTATCACGACCCGCACAACTGGCCCCTGCTGCGTCAAGTGCTCTCGGCACTGAAACGGGATGACCTGATTGGGTCCGGACGTGGACAGTTGGTTCCTGCAGAACCGAGTCGTGGTGGTGGATCGAGGCGACTCAAACAGGGGAAGGGGGCTGGTCTCCATCGGGGTAAAACAGCAGGGAAGAAGAATAGCAGCAGAGGTGGTAGAAAAAGATGAGTGAGGCAGAACCAATGGTGTTGGCAAGCTCAAACCACGGGCAGAGTCAGAATGAGCTGGCCTGGGCGTGGGTAGAAGCACAGCTGGGTGGGCTTTCACAACAGCTTCAAGAGACCGTTCTACAATCCGTGCAGGCGGTCTCCAATGCAGTAATGGAAATTGCACCCCACGACCGGGAGATGGTGGCCGCCTCAATTCTCTACAGTTATCAGCAACGGGTAGAGGTTGTGCTGGGTGAGCAGTTGCTGGAGCAGGTTGGTCCGGCAGTGATGCAGCTGGTAGAAGGGGCGATTGAGATGACCGCACTTCACACCAGCTCTACACTGGGTAGTGGTCATGAGATTCATCATGAAAATCTGCGCAAGATGCTGCTGGCAATGGCCAAGGATGTTCGAGTGGTGGTGATCAAACTGGCGGAACAGTTGGAGAATTTGCGTAATCCAGTAGGGCTCACGGCTGAGCAACAGCAGGCCAATGCGCTGTTGACCCGCAATATCCTGGCCCCGTTGGCCAACCGTTTGGGGATGGGCGTGCTCAAGTGGCAGTTGGAGGACCTAGCCTTTCGGGTGCTGGATCCGCACACCTATCAGCAGCTCTCACAGCAGGTGGATTTGAAACGTACCGATCGTGAGGCCTATATCCATCACGCTGTTGAAACCATCGAGCAGGCCTTGGCCGCCGAGGGGATGGTGGGCGAGGTGAGTGGGCGAACCAAGCACCTGTACAGTATCTGGAAGAAGATGGATCGCAAACAGGTCGGCATTGATGATCTGTATGATCTCAATGCGGTGCGGATTCTGGTCAATACCGTTGCGGAATGTTATGCCGCACTGGGGGTGGTGCATGGACTCTGGAATCACATCTCCAGAGAGTTTGATGACTACATCGCCAACCCCAAAGGGAATAACTATCGCTCCATTCATACCGCGGTTTTCGGGCCTCAGGGGCGTGTGCTGGAGGTGCAGATTCGTACTCATGAGATGCACGAGGCGGCTGAGCTTGGGGTTGCTTCACACTGGCGTTACAAGGAGGGGACACGCTATGACCCCGGTTTCGAGAAGAAAATCGAATGGTTGCGGCAGCTGCTGGAGTGGAAGGAGGAGGTCGTCGAGCAGGACGAGATCTCTGAGCAGTTCAAGGATGAGATGGCCGAGGAGCATATCTACCTGTTGACCCCGGCTGGAGAGGTGGTGGAGCTACCGGAGGGGAGTACCGCGCTTGATTTTGCCTACTCCATCCACAGCGGGCTGGGGCATCGTACCCGAGGAGCCAAGGCCGACGGCAAGATTATTCCACTCAATCAGCCACTACAGTCAGGCCAGCGCATCGAGGTGCTTACCGTCAAGGAGGGGGTGCCGACACGAGACTGGATGAACCCCAATCTCGGGTATCTGAACACCTCACGTGCGCGCTACCGGGTGCGTCAATGGTTTCGCAAGCAGGACTTTGATGAAAATGTGGTTGCCGGACGGGGGATCGTTGAGCGCGAGCTGGTACGGGCAGGTGCCCCGGGACTGGATTTGTCCCGGTTGCTAGAGCGTTATGAGTACAAGCGGGTTGAACAGTTATATGCAGCGGTTGGACAGGGGGATATCACCTCCGGGCAGATTGCTGGAGCGATCCAGCAGATCATGGCCCCGGCTCAGCCGCCTCAACCAAGGAAGCGCCCCCGCAAGGAGAAGAGTGATCCGGTAGAACCGGGTGAAATTTCCATCCGTGGAGTGGGTAAATTGATGACCACAATGGCCAACTGTTGCAAACCGCATTATCCCGATGCGGTGATCGGTTTTATTACTCGAAGCCGTGGGGTAACGGTACACCAACAGGAGTGTCCCAATGCACTGCATTTGATTGAGACAGAGCCCGAACGGGTGATTGAGGTCTCCTGGCAGGGTGGGGAGTCCGAGCGCAAACAGGCGGTGTTGAAAATCGAAGCGTATGACCGCCCCAATCTGCTGCGAGATATCACCATGCTGCTGAGTGAGGAGCGGGTTAATATCGATGCCATTCAAACCAAAACGGATCATGAGAATAATATGGCAGAGATAGTGATTACGGCTCAATTCAACCAGGGTGAGAATATTGGCAAGGTACTGGATCGGCTGCTGAGAATGAGAAATGTAGTGGAGGCGAAAATAAACAAATAAGTGAGTTGGATTTGAAAAAAATTTTTTCCTGTAATATAGTCCGGCAGTATGATTTTTTATTTGTATTAACTGATTTGAGAGAGAGGAATCATGAAGCTGGATAAAATGACGGATGTCAAGTTGAACAATCTTTTGAAAGAGGTGAAAGAGGAGATTGCTCGCAGAAAAAAGGCCAATACTGCAACCGCCAAGGCTGAAAAGGAGTTGGCTCAGTTAACCAGGAAGTATGGTGCTGCGGTCATCAAACGGTTGGCGGCCAATACCAGCCAGCGTAAAAAGGCGGCCACTAAAAAACGTGCAAAGGTTAAGCCGGTTTACTGTAATCCGGATAATACCGAGCAGACCTGGACTGGCCGTGGTCGCGCCCCGCTGTGGGTAGCCGAGGCAGAGGCCAAACATGGTGGCAGAGAGGCGTTGAAAATAGCCAACCAGAAATAGTTTTCACTGATGTGTACAATAAAAAAGGCTGCAGATGCAGCCTTTTTTATTGCCGTTATTGGGATTGTTTCAGGGGTTCCTTAGGGAACCTCTGAATAAGTCTGAGTAATTTGAATCGCGCCTGTAGCGTTCAAGATCAAGGCGGAGATCGCAGCCAATAGCAGGCTATTAGCAAGATCTTCAACGAAGATATTGGGCGCTACAGGCGTTAGGCATTTGCTCATGACTTGTTCAGGGGGTCCTTAGCAGGGTAATCAACTCTCGAGCCATCTGTGGATCAAAGTCCATTCCATTATCCAACCCAGGGTTGATTGAAAAACCCATTCCTTCTCCCAGACGTTCCAGCATCCATGGTACTTCGGCAATAAAACCACCGCTATACTCCGGGAACTCCTGTAAAAACTGTTTCGACTGTTGTGGGTCACTGAATAGAATCATTACACCGAACCCCTCGTCGGTATCCAGGATCAGCGGCAGTGCCCGGTCCGACTTTTGAAAACCAATGGGGGCATCCTGTCTGTTATCTGCAGGGTCGGTAACCGGCATGAAAATCTGGGTCTGTAGAAAAGCGGCCATGAACTGATCCACCTCAATGCTCCCCTGATGTGCCTGCTCAAGCAGCTGGTTAAGGTCGATTGTTACTTCAGTGGCCATAATAAAACTCCATCTATAAAAGCGGCTATTTTCTCATCTTTTGATGATAGCGGCTATTTGTTACGGGGAATTCCGAAACGCTGGCGGCGCATCCACAGGGATTTGCGACTGATTCCGAGTCGCTTTGCCAGTTCGGTCTCGGTCATCTGATCCTGGTGCTGCAAGACAAAGTTGCGGAAATACTCCTCCAGTGAGAGCTTCTCGCCAATCTCTCCTCCAGATTGCCCGGTACCAATATTGTGGTCGATGGAGAGTAGTTCCGGAGTGATGGTGTCCTCCTCACACAACAGTGCAGCCCGCTCCATGGTGTTGGCGAGCTCACGAACATTTCCGGGCCAGCGGTAGCGGCGAATGGCCTCGAAAGAGGCCTTACTGATCTTCAATGGTTGAACATTGAGTTGCTGGCAGCTCTTCTTCAACAGATAAAGCGCCAACAGGGTGATGTCATCACCACGTTCTCGCAGAGGGGGAGGGGTGATCTCTATCACCCGCAAACGAAAGTAGAGGTCACTGCGAAAGCGCTCCTGCTGTACCAGCTTGCGTAGATCCTGATGGGTGGAGGCAATAATGCGCAGGTTGCTGCCGCTGTCATGATCCCCCGACTGCAGCAGCTGGAGTAGTCGTCCCTGTGCCGAAAGGGGAAGTTCTCCGATCTCATCCAGGAACAGGGTCCCTCCCTCTGCTTCATCCACCAGACAGCGGCTTTGCCCCTCTCTTTTACGGTGTAGTCCAAACAGCTCCAGCTCCATGATGTCCTTGGATACGGCAGCACAACTGAAGGTGACAAAAGGGGCGGTTGCCCGCAGGCTCTTGGCATGTAGTGCCCGGGCTACCAGCTCCTTGCCGGTTCCGGACTCGCCGATAATCAAGACGGTACTGTCAGTGGGGGCAACCCGGTCAATACGTTGAAACATCTCCACC
>CAYFNH010000076.1:0-11859 GCA_964344435.1 uncultured Piscirickettsiaceae bacterium
CAACTGGCGGAGGCAGAGGGGCTGGATGATCTGCAGACTCGGATCAAGGCTTCACAGGTGGTTCAGCAGTTGACGATGCCTGCGCAGATGGGGGAGGTGTTCAAGGTGATGGCATTGACCCGGGATGTCCAGTTACCACCAACCTTTACGCTGCGCGATCTGCGACATCTGCTATAGCCATTGAGTCGATTATGGATCTGTTTCAAATACTAACGCTTGCACTGGTACAGGGGCTGACCGAGTTCCTGCCGGTATCCAGCTCGGCTCATCTGATTTTGGTGCCACAGTTTACCGGGTGGAGTGATCAGGGGTTGGCCTTCGATGTTGCGGTTCACCTCGGAACCCTGCTGGCAGTGGTGAGTTATTTCCGCGTTGAATTACAGTCGATGGCGGTGGAGTGGGTTGGCTCAATCAGTGGCAAGGGGATGACACCCGATGCCAAATTGGCCTGGGCAGTGGGGCTGGGTACCATTCCGGTGGGGTTGGCGGGCCTGTTGTTCAAGGATGCAATTGAGCTCTACCTGCGTTCGCCGCTGGTCATCGCCATCACCACGCTTCTCTTTGGTGCGCTGCTCTGGTGGGCCGACCGCAACGGCCGGCAACGGATTGATGAGCACCAGATGGGGTGGTGGGTGGTGTGGATGGTGGCGCTGGCGCAGGCAGTGGCCTTGATTCCGGGCACCTCTCGATCCGGCATCACCATCACGGCAGGGATGATGATGGGGCTTACCCGGCAGGGGGCGGCACGCTTCTCCTTTCTGCTTTCAATTCCGGTGATTGTGTTGGCCAGTGGGCTCGAGATCAAGGAGCTGATCGAGCAAGGGGGAGGGGTGGACTGGAGTGCGCTGCTGCTGGGTACGCTGTTCTCTGCACTCAGTGCCTATCTCTGTATCCACTATTTTCTGAAACTGCTGGATCGGGTCGGGATGCTTCCCTTTGTACTCTATCGGCTGTTGCTGGGTGGTGTGCTGCTGTTTCTGTTCTGGCCGGGGGGGCTAGTCAGCTAGAGATACAGCGTTATGGCTATGTGGTTTTGTGGGTCAGCCGCTCGATGATGTCGACCATGTTTTGCAGATTGAGGAAGGGTTTGCTGAAGAAGTGGTCGATCTTGTTGCGGTTTTCGCTGCGCAGCCCCTCCAGGGTGATATGGCCGGAGATGAGTGCAAGTCGGGTATGGAGCAGATCTTTGGGGTGTAGCTGGGCAAGAAAGTCATCCCCGTTCATATCCTTGAGCTGGTAGTCCAGCATCAGCAGGGCGGGCTGCTCCTTTCTGAGCATCTCCAGCCCCTTCTCACCGCTATTGGCAGAGAGCAGGTTGTAGTCGGTGCAGAGCAGGTTGATAAAGAGTTTGTGAATGACAAACTCATCGTCAACGATCAGAATTTTCGGCTTGGTGTTCATTGGGGGCATTGTAGCGTACTACGTGGGCAACCGCTTGTATTCGCTGCCTATCCAGTTCCCGTCCCAGTGCCGCCCCCTCGAAGCCTTGTTCTCGTATGGCGTCGACCTCTACCCCGCAGGCTGCCTGATAGGCCCGTTGCAGAGTTCTCCCTTGAGTGAAGTCGGCCTCTTCATAACCGCTGCGTCCGCGTTGATCGGCCTCGCCGGCCAACAGAAAGTCAGCGAAGCGTTCCGGCCTGCGAAAGGCATCGATGCCTTTTAGCATCTTTACGATGGTCTGTGGACGCATCTCCTCGGCACGATGGTAATGGCCGTGATACTGTGCAACCACCAGTGCCAGATCACGAAAGTGGTTGGGTACCTTGAGGCGCTTACAGAAGGTCTTGACCAGCTTCTTGCTGCGGGCCTCGTGACCATGGTGTTTGGGCCACTCCTGTTCAGGGGTGGCCCCCTTGCCGAGGTCGTGCAGCAGGGCTGCAAAGCGTACCTCTGGCTTGTCGCTCAGGCGTACCGCCTGTTGCAGTACCATCAAGGTGTGGATGCCACTATCAATCTCCGGGTGGTGGTGAGCGGGTTGTGGTACGCCAAACAGCGCCTCCAGCTCGGGGAAGATACGGGCCAGTGCGCCGCAGTTATGCAGCACCTCAAAGTAGCGCTCGGGTCGATCGGTTTGTAGCGCTTTAAGGGTCTCTTGCCAGACCCGTTCCGGTACCAGTGCATCGACTTCACCACTCTCTACCATCTCCTGCATCAGCTGGTGGGTTTTGTGGGCAACCTTGAATCCCCATCGACCCAGTCGGGCGGCAAAGCGGGCGATACGCAGAATGCGTACCGGATCCTCGCGGAAGGCGTCGGAGACGTGGTGCAATCGTCCCAGTTGCAGGTCTTCCTCTCCATGGAAAGGGTCGATCCGATTGCCGGCACTGTCTTCGGCCATGGCATTGATGGTGAGGTCGCGCCGCAGCAGATCCTCCTCCAGGGTGACATCCGGGGAAGCATGGATGGAGAAGCCACGGTAGCCGGGGGCGGTCTTGCGCTCGGTACGGGCCAGTGCGTGCTCCTCTCTGGTGGTGGGGTGGAGGAAGACCGGAAAGTCCTTGCCCACGGCCTGAAAACCGGCCGCCTCCATCTCGCTCACAGTCCTACCCACCACTACCCAGTCGCGTTCTTTGGGGGAGATGCCGAGTAGCCGATCCCGCACTGCACCTCCAACCAGATAACGACTCTGTTCGATCTGTTGCAGCGGGGTCATGGCAGGAGGGGAGTCAGTCGCGTTTCAGTCCGTTGATGGAGACAACCTGAGCAGATTGAGGTTCATCACTGAAGCCGGGGCGCATGGTGCTCTTTACACCGGCGGCATCGGAGAGCTCCTTCTCCCACTCGGTGATCAGGCCGAAACAGTTGCGCATGTCCTGAAAGGTCTGTTCGGTCAGTGGGTGTTCTTCACCCGCTTGTGGTGCGGTCTCGCGGGCAATTGCCCCCAATGTCTTGCGGATCATGCGCAAGATTTGCTGCTCTCTGCTCAATTCCATTGTTGGTTATCCTATCGTTTGGCAACGCTACGGAAACGCATGTAGCGCGCCTGTTGGTTGCGGTTTCCCAGGTAATTGGGAAGGGCCCCCTCCAGTGGTGTGCGCTTGATCTCGAACAGACCAGATAGTGGCTCTCTGCAGCAGTTGGGGATCTGCATCGAGAGGTAGTTATCCGTAGTCAGTAATTTTCCCGGCAACCGCCCCAATACGCCAGCGAGGAATTTTGAAGCTCCATTGCCCAGGCCAATGATCAGTCGACGCACCCCTATGGTGCGCTCGGTAATCTCCATCAGCTCCATCAGGCTGTACTCCCTGGGGCCGCAGAGATCGAAGCGTTTGCCGAAGGTGGCGGCCTTGTCGATGCTCTGTGCCATGATTTCGGCCACGTCCGCAGCATGAATAGGAGCAAAGCGGGCCTGGGGACAGGCCAGCGGCACTGCAATCATCGGTAGTCGCAGCAGCTGTGCAAACTGGTTGAAAAAGTGGTCACCCGGCCCAAACAGAATGGAGGGGCGGAAGCTGGTTACCTGCAGCTTGTTGCCGGAGAGGTGGTGTGTGGTGTTCTCTCCCTCCCCTTTTGTGCGCAGATACTGGCTCATTGCATTTGCGGCACCGGCCTGCAGTGCTGACATGTGGAGCAGGCGGGGGATGCCGAGTTGGTTGCAAACCTTGACGATCCGCTCCGGCAGCTCGACATGGATATGGTGGAAAGCCTCTGTGGTGCCGTGGAGAATGCCTACCAGATTGATGACGACATCGGCACCAACCAATAGCTGTTCGAGGTCGGCGTCTTCGTGAATGTCCATCTCGATCAACTGAACCTGGTGGTTGGTCAGCAGGTGACGATTGCGTTCACGGTGGCGTGTAGGTACACGGATGGTGACCGGCTCTTGTGACAGCCGGTCAATCAGGTAGCGACCCAGAAAGCCGGTACCACCCAGAATGACAATTTCTCTCTTTTTCATGGTGCGGAGTATACCACTCGGCCACAGCGTGAAAACGTGCTACAGGGTAATTGCACCCTTCAGCTTTTTCATTGCGGCCTGCTCCAGCTGGCGTACCCGTTCGGCGGAGATCTCATACTCGGCAGCCAGCTCCTGCAGGGTCTGTTTCTCCTCGGAGAGCCAGCGTTGCTGAATGATGTTGCGGCTGCGTTCGTCGAGTGTGGTAAGCGCGTTGTGCATCTGCTGTTCCGAGCGCTGCTGCCAGTCACTCTCCTCGAGTTGCTCCTGTGGGTTGGCCCTGGGAGCCTCCAGATAGGCGGCTGGAGCATAACACTCCTCTTCGTCATCGGCCCCGGAGGGGAGGTCGAATGAGGTGTCCTGATAGCTCAGGCGGCGCTCCATCTCCAGTACGGTCTCCGGCTTGACTCCGAGATCGTCGGCTACACTCTGTACCTCCTGGTGGGAGAACCAGCCCAGGCGCTTCTTGGCGCTACGCAGGTTGAAGAAAAGTTTGCGCTGTGCCTTGGTGGTGGCCACTTTGACGATGGACCAGTTACGAATCACATACTCGTGAATTTCGGCACGAATCCAGTGGACAGCAAAGGAGACCAGACGTACCCCTTTCTCCGGGTCAAAGCGGCGTACCGCCTTCATCAGCCCCAGATTGCCCTCCTGAACCAGATCGGCCAGAGGCAGCCCATAGCCGAGATATCCACGGGCGATGTGGGCCACAAAACGGAGGTTGGAGATAACCAGTTTACGCGCAGCATCCAGATCTCCGTCACGATGAAAACGAATCGCCAGCGCCTGCTCCTCCTCTTCGCTCAGAACCGGGAAGGCACGCAGCTGTTGAAGGTAGTGGTCAACACTCTCCCCACTAACGGCAGGAAGCTGGGTTGAGGTGGTGGTCAGGGCGAAACTCATTTTTTTAATAACCTTTCAATTTACTCTGTTATCTCTATTATAGAGAGCCTGATTAGCAGTCGCAACCTTGGAGTGCTAATTCGGAGTTTGGTTCCATGGCAACTGTTTGGGGTGATCGATAGCGACCCGCTTGTGGCGACTGCTCTCGCCCTGAAGCAGGGTTACATCACGCTGTTTCACCCCGAACCACTTGGCGAGAAGTTTTTGCAAGTGCTTGTTTGCCTTGCCATCAACCGGTGGTGCGGTGATGCGAATCTTGAGATAGTCCCCCTGCGGGGCCACGATCTCGTTCTTGCTGGCTCGGGGCTGGATCTGTAGTTGAAGGATGAGCCGATCCCCCTGCCAGTGATAGAACGGTTCCATTCAGATTTGGTTATTTCTTGCTCTTGTCCACTACAAACTGCCCCTCATGAGTTTTTTCATGGGCACGTGGGTGGGCGCGGTCATAGACCTCAGCCAGGTGTTGGAAGTCGAGATGGGTGTAGATCTGTGTGGTGCTGATATTCTCATGCCCCAGCATCTCCTGCACCGCGCGCAGGTTACCGCTTGACTCCAGCAGATGGCTGGCGAAGGAGTGGCGCAACAGATGGGGGTGTACCCGTTGATGGATCCCTTTCTCTTGCGCCAGTCTGGAGAGGCGCTGCTGAACGGTACGGGGGGAGATGCGTTTGCCGCGCTGACCGACAAACAAGGCTTGTTCTTCATGGTTGGCCAGGGTTGCGCGCAGCGGTAACCACTGTTGCAGGGCCTCCAGTGCCTTTTTTCCAACCGGAACAATGCGTTGTTTATTGCCCTTTCCGGTAACGCTGATCTGCTCCTCATCCCATTCGATCGCATCACAGTTGGCGCCAACCACTTCTGCCAGGCGCAGGCCGGAGGAGTAGATCAGTTCGAACAGGGCGTGGTCACGGACAGAGAGTGGGTCATCCGGGTCAGCACCATTGAGCAGACCAGACATCTGGTCCACATCGAGTGTGGCGGGGAGTTTGCGGGGCCCTTTGGGGGCGCTGATTCCGCTGGCCGGGTTGAAGGTCACCTGCTGTTCGCGCAGCAGGAAGTGATAGAAGGTGCGGATGGCCGAGAGGTTGCGCTGAATCGATTTGCTGGTGATCCCCTTGCGGTGGCGCATGGCCACAAAATCACGCAGTTGGTGTGGGGTGAGTTTGAGAAAGTGGGCGTCGGTGGCCTCGAGGAACCGTTCGAAGTGGGCAAGGTCGCGCCGATAGGCCACTACGCTGTTGGCAGACAGATAACGTTCGTTCTCCAGGTAGCCGACGAAGCGGTCTATCCACTCCTCAACCCGGGTTGCCTCAGGGGGTACCACAGCGCTGTAGTGCCCGGCTGACCAGTGCCGCCAGCTGCACCAGGAAGTGGGTGCCCATCTTGTCATGATACTGTTGTGGGTCAGAGCTCCCCAGTGCAACCAGTCCCTGGGCACCAAATTCACCCAGAGGGAGCAGGGCAACCGAGGCGCCATGCTCAATCTCCTCCCCAAACAGGGCGTGGCGCTGTTCCGCCTCCAGTTGACCACAGTAGGGAACGCTATCGCGCATCAGCTCTTCGAACAGCTCATGGCTCTCCTCGGTCTCGCCATGAGGGAGCAGAATGACCACCTGTTCGATACCAAACTGGTCACGCAGGGTCTCGTAGAGGGTGGCGATCACCTCGTCGTGATCCTCACACTCGAGCAGTTCGAGTGCAAGGTGGTGCATGTTGTCACTCAATTTGTGGTTCTCACGCGAGACATAGAGCAGGTTGCGGATCTCATTCTGCAATTGCCCGTTTTGCTCGCGCAGCACCTTTACCTGGCGCTCAATCAGTGAGGTGGCCCCGCCACTCTCATGCGGGATCTGCATCTCCCCCAACAGTGCCGGGTGTGAAGTAAAGAAGTCGGTGTGCTGCTGCAGCCAGTCAGCCACCTGTGCCGGTGTTATCTCGTCGCTAGCCGTTGTGGTCATAGTTCGATCACTCCCTCAAATACGGTCTCGGCTGGACCGGTCATGATGACGGGTGAGCCTGTGCCCGCCCAGCGGATGGAGAGGTCGCCACCGCGCAGGTGGGCGGTTACTTCCTGTTCCAGTGCCCCCTGTAGAATACCGCTGACTACGGCAGCACAGGTTCCGGTACCGCAGGCAAGAGTCTCGCCGATGCCACGTTCATACACGCGAAGATTGATCTCGGAGCGGTTCTTGATCTCCATGAAACCGGCATTGACCCGCTGGGGAAAGCGGGGGTGGGACTCCAATCTGAGGCCAAGCCGGTTGACCAGCTCATCACTCAGCTTCTCCACGGTCACAACAACGTGCGGATTACCCATTGAGACTGCGCCGACCTCGAGATCCTCACCCTCTACATCAAGGGTGTAGCGGGTCGCCTCTGATGGAGCAATGAACGGGATCTGCTCCGGCTGCAAAATCGGTTCTCCCATGTTGACGCTGATCCAGCCATTGGGCTGAATCTTCAGACGGATCACGCCGCTGGCGGTCTCTACCACCACCTCATCCTTTTCGGTCAACCCCTTGTCGCGTACAAAGCGGGCAAAGCAGCGTGCTCCATTACCGCACTGCTCCACCTCGCCACCGTCGGCATTCCAGATGCGATAACGGAAGTCGGTCTCCTCGTTACGTGGTGGCTCGACCAAGAGCAGCTGGTCAAAGCCGATGCCGAAATTGCGATCAGCAAGGGTGCGAACCTGCTCCATGGTGGGTTCAAAGGGTTCGGTTACCGCATCGATTACGACAAAGTCATTGCCCAATCCATGCATTTTTGTAAAGCGTAACTGCATGTTCACGACTCCGGGATATGTTCGCCGGCATAGAGGGAGGCAATGGTCTCGCGCTCACGCACCACCCACTGCTGTTCGGCAGAGACCATTATCTCGGCAGCTCGTGGGCGGGAGTTGTAGGTGGAACTCATCACAAAGCCATAGGCACCGGAGGAGAGTACCGCCAGGCAATCTCCTGCCTGAACATTGAGTGTACGATCCTTGCCGAGAAAGTCCCCGGTCTCGCAGATGGGGCCAACCACATCGTAGCTGGCAGCTTCACCTTCGCGGCGTGTTTCGACCGGCACAATATTCTGCCAGGCGCTGTAGAGCGCAGGGCGAATCAGGTCATTCATCGCCCCGTCAACGATACAGAAATTTTTCTCCTCCCCCTGTTTGAGGAACTCCACCGTGGTCAGCATGACCCCTGCATTGCCCACCATTGCCCGACCGGGCTCCATGATGATCTCCAGATTGCGTCCGGCCAGTTTATTGGTGATTGCCTCCACATAGGCCTGAGGGGTGGGTGGGTTGTCGTTCTGGTAATCGATGCCTAGACCGCCGCCAACATCAATGTGCTGGAGTTGGATCCCGGTATCGGCCAGTTGGTCGACCAGCAGCAGTACACGATCCAGCGCATCCTCAAATGGGGCCAACTCGGTCAGCTGGGAGCCGATATGGCAGTCGATGCCGACGATATCGAGATGAGAGAGGGTTGCCGCCTCACGGTAGACCCGCAGGGCCTCGTCGATGGTGACTCCAAACTTGTTGGAGCGTAGTCCGGTAGATATGTAAGGGTGGGTACCGGCATCGACATCCGGGTTGACCCGCAGGGAGATCGGCGCTTTGACTCCCATTTCCGCAGCCACCTGGTTGACCCGCTGCAGCTCGGCCTCGGATTCGATATTGAAGCAGCGGATCCCCACCTCAAGACTGCGTCGAATCTCGTCCGGGCGTTTGCCGACACCGGAAAAGACTACCTTGCCAGCCTCTCCGCCAGCAGCCAGCACACGCTCCAGCTCGCCAACGGAAACGATATCAAAGCCGGCTCCAAGCTTTGCCAGCAGTGCCAGCACAGCAAGGTTGGAGTTGGCCTTGACGGCAAAACAGATCAGGTGATCCTGACCACTGAAACCGGTCTCATAGGCGAGGTACTGGTCGCGAATGGCGTGTTCGGAGTAGACAAACAGCGGAGTGCCATGCTGTTCGGCCAGAGATTGCAGGGAGAAGGACTCGATATAGAGGGATCCCTCCCTTCTTTCGATATAGGGGTACATGGTAGAGCTTGCCTCGGACTATCGGGATTGCTGTTGCAGAATCAACTGCCCCAGATCGTAGCGGATCCGGTTGACCTGTTTCAGTGCCTCGTCGGCCTCTGTCTGATTGCCGGCGGCGCGCAGGCTCTGTTCTCTCGCCTCTTCACTGGCGAGGTCAGTACGCAGTTGCTGTTCCTGCTGATAACGTTGCTGTAATTTGCGGGCTTCGTCACGCAGAGCCGTTGCACGGGCCTCGGTAGGGGCACGCTCGGCCTCCTGTTGCAGCTGTTGTGCGCGGAGGTTGTCGGGCAGATAGAGCTCCCCGGCCTGACCACAGCCACCCAGTACAACCACCAGTGGCATCCATAAAAAGTTTTTCCTGTTCATGTTGATAAGTATAAACTTGACCCACCATTGACACCATACCTATTGAGCTACAGCATGAAGTTGGAAATCGTCCCGGTAACCCCGCTGGAGCAGAACTGCTCCATTGTGATATGTAAAACTACTCAGCAGGCCGTATTGATTGACCCCGGTGGGGATGCAGAACGGCTCAAACAGCAGGTGTCCGCGTTGCAGGTCACCCCGGTAAAACTGTTGCTGACGCATGGGCATTTTGATCATGCCGGAGCAGCTACCGAATTGGCGCAGTGGTGGGGTGTGCCCATACTGGGGCCGCACCAGGAGGATCAGTTCCTGCTGGATAGTTTGCCGGAGTGGAGTCAAAGCTATAATCTGGATGGACAGGCGGTCAGCCCCGATCAGTGGTTGCAGCAGGGGGACACGGTCGAGTTTGGCGAACAGCGACTTGAGGCCTTTCACTGTCCGGGCCACACCCCCGGTCATGTAGCCTTCTACCATCGAGAAGAGCAACTTGCCTTTGTTGGCGATATCCTTTTTCAGGGAAGTATCGGGCGAACCGATTTTCCTCGGGGAGACCATGCACAGTTACTCCACTCCATTCACCACACCCTGTTACCACTGGGGGATGAGGTACGCTTTGTTCCCGGGCATGGCCCCATGTCGAGCTTTGGGCAAGAGCGTCAGAGCAACCCGTTCATCCGCTGAAGTGCGCTGAAGCCTTGGCGGATCGTTGTTCAGGGGTTCCTTAGAGAACCGTCCACAGCAAGACGGCGATGACCGCGATGGCGATATAGATCAGCATGGTATTCCACTCACCAGGGCATCGGCATTCGACCCATCCCCATGTTGTTGAAATTGGGCATCATTCCGTTGCGGGGCTGATTGCGTTTGCGATAGGGATTTTGTGATGAGGGGTACTTCTGTCTCAGTTGCTGTTTCTTGTATTGAGAGGCCTCATAGCAGCGCCACAGTGCACTGCTGTCATGTGCCGGAGTCCGTTCTACGCACTTGATCTCCTCTGCGATCATTGTTAGCCGCTCTCTGCCTTTGGCCTGCTTCTCTTGCAGGTAGCGTAATAGTTCCGCTTTGTCTGGGGAGCGCGAGATGCCACTGTCCTGCTCGGTTGTGGTGTACTCTCTTGTGATTGATTGTTTGTTGTCTGCTTTTTCACGGTACCGTTCAGGAGATGAAGGCAGTGCCCAGATCGAAGCGTCGTTACTGTCACTCCAGCGCTCAGCATGGACAGTTGAGGTCATCAGGCTGGTCAGCAGGAGTGCCTTGCATAACGCCACAATCGAGCCGGAGTTGTAATGGACGGAGTTCATGGTTTATTCCTTTAACAGCGTGTTCTGGTTTTCAGGCAGGAGGGGGTGAGCTCGTCTGCTGAGACAAATGTTCGAATGAGAGGTGGGTGATATAGCAAACCGCAAAGAATGGTACCAGCAGATTGATGCCCGGAACCAGACTGAAAAGGTACAGAGTGAGGGTGCTGACCATATATTTGCCACCACTCAGCAAAGATGAATCAGCGCTGATCTGGGTAGCGTCACGGTATGGTGAAAGTACGTCAAGCAGAAGCATCTTGCGAAAGACAATGAAACCGAAGATGGCAAAGATAAAGTGCCCCAAACCAAACAGAAGCAGCAGGGGGGAGGCGACTACCAGCAGTGCTGTATATTTGAGCAGAATCCATAGGGTCAGGACCACTGTGTCAATGGTAGAGATTCCGTGGGGTAACTCCAGTTGCGGATAATGTTTTGTACGTATGTTCTCAATAATCTTCTCGCTGAAAAACGTGGTTATCAGAAACATCAACGGGACAAAGAGAAAGTACCCCAGGGTCACAATAAGGACATGAGAGATGAAATGCGCTAGCCAAAAGAGCCACCCTTCGCCGTCATCAATCCCTGCGTAGCCGAATAGCTCCTGTACTCCGTTGGCAATCAGCAGATACAGCGGGATTACACTGAACAGCAAGATAAGCGCAGAATAGCCGAAGTACTTGAGGTTCGTCGTATCAATCGCATCAGCGAAGCCGTGTCCAAGAGCACTTTTCATTGATGTCATTCTCTATAGTGCCATTTTCTGCTTCAACTGAAGGGGCGTGTGAAAAGAAAAAGGAGTTACAGATTGCTTCTGTAACTCCTTATTTGTAGTGTATGGTGCCGCCACTCGGGATCGAACTGAGGACCTACGCATTACAAGTGCGTTGCTCTACCAGCTGAGCTATAGCGGCAAGTGCGGCGCATTCTACTGGGGTTCATGGGGTTACGCAACAGGATTTATCCAGGTTTTCGATCTGGAGCAACGCACTATGGGAGGAGTGGTCTATGGTGAGCTTATAGTGAGATGGGGGAGGGGAGATCCGTAGAGCAGGACTGGTGCCGCCGCCTAGGTCGAACTGGGAACCTGCGCGTTACTCTGCCGGCTGAGCTGGGTGTGATGGTGGGAAATTGATCACGATATATATGATTGATGTGTAGGATAAGGATGTGGGCTATTGCAGCTGTTTACATGCTTAGAGCATCTGAGTTCAGTAAAAACACCCCTAAACGATCGCTTTCTTTCAAGGTTTTTGTGCCCAATCCTATTTTTGCTCCCACTGTTGCATACCTATCTTTATACCTGAATCCGTGAATTCAAGCAGTGTTGAATTGACGCAAAGCAATGATAAA
>CAYFNH010000077.1:0-11714 GCA_964344435.1 uncultured Piscirickettsiaceae bacterium
TGAGCTCAAGACACAACGGGTCTCGGGGGAGCAGTTCATCCTTACCATTTCAGATAACGGCTGCGGTATCCATGAGGATCGGTTGGAGCAGGTTTTCCGTTTTGGCGAGACCGACAAAAGCAGCGGTAGTGGTTACGGCCTGCACTCTGCGGCCATCTTCGTGAAGAGTCTGAAAGGGGAGATTCGAGCCGAAAGTGAAGGGGAAAACTGTGGGGCCAGTATGGTTGTGCTGTTGCCAATTGAACTGCAGGCAGATGAGACTTGAATGATGAGTGACCAAAACAGACAGCCTCACCTGCTGATTGTGGATGATGATCCACGTGTGATTGATTTCTATCGTGAGGCACTGGCGTTGCCACATACCCAGGCAGAGCAGGTTGCAGATCAGGAGCTGGATGACATGTTTGCCTTGCTGGAGGGAGAAGAGGAGTCCCAAAGCCTGGAGCAGACCAGCCATTGCCAGGTAGTGATTGCCAATCAGGGTCTGGAGGCACTGCGTATCTTTGCCGAGATGGAGGAGGCCGGCACCCCCTTTGACCTGGCTCTGCTCGATATGCGTATTCCCCCGGGGATTGACGGGCTTGAGGTTGCGCTGGATTTGCGTAGCAAGCAGCCGAATTTACCGATACTCTTCTTTACCGCCTACAGCGATTACAAGGAGGAGTATCTGCAACAGCAGATGGGGGGGAATTATCGTCTGCTGCGCAAGCCGATCAGCCATGAGCTGCTACGTACGGAGGTGCAGCAACTGCTTCCATATCATCTCTGTTTTGGTTAGAGTATAGGTAACTATTCGGAGGTACCCTGAGGTAACTATTCACCAGTAGCTGTAACTGTTTGGCTCACCTCGGAATAGATAGAATTGAGACAGTGACAGTAGCTGAACTCAAGTTATGAATTGATTTTATAAACGGGTTTTTACCCACTGAACATACGGAGCTACCCCGATGAAAAAGAGCTTTACCACCCTGTTGGCCTCTTCTCTGATGGCACTTTCTGTCACTGCGCAGGCATTCGACTTTCCTGCCGATTGGCAGCAGTGGCAGTCGGCCAATACCGCGCTGACCGGAATTGGTGCCCTGCCGGGCTGTGAAGCCGATGTTTCGGCACTGCCCCCGATCTATCAGGAGACCGTCGCCACCTACTGTGCCCTGCGTGAGGGGGGGCCGGGCAAGGTCAATATTCTGGTCAAGCCGGGCTCGATGGATGCCTACAAGCGGCGTGATGGCCACTTTGGAGACGGACCGCAAATGGCACTGCACTTGATCGATCTCAAGGCGATCATGTTCACCGGTTACGATAACGGCATGCCGGTCTATCGTACCTATGGCGAGGATGGCAAGAACCTCACCAATGCCATGCCGCAACTGACCGAGGAGACCTGTGTGGTCTGCCATACCGGGTATGAGGCATTCTGTATCAACGGTCAGTGCGGAACCGTTCAATAGCCTGTTCCACGCCCCCCTGGCGGGGGGCATGGCCATGGTTGTGGCCTGAGGAGAGTTGAGAGATGTTGAAGTCATTGCTGCCCCGCTCCATTCGGGGCTCTATCCTGTTGGGGGCGATCCTGCCGAGCGCCATGGCACTGATCATCATGGCAGTAAATCAGTACAGCCGTGGTGTAGACAGTGAACAGAATCACCTCTACGAGAAGGCCCGGATCTCTCTGCAGCCGATTGTCGGACTCGCAACCCGCTCCATTAACGGGGCCAACATCATGAAGTTGCGCTCCGGGGATGCTACTGCGCTCTATGAGGCCAATCCGGATCTGTTGTGGCTGGAGATGAAGGGGATGAGTCAGGCCCGTGAGGCTACCGCCTTTGCCGCTGCCCAGCCCCCCAAGGAGGTGAGTCACCAGTTTCAGGGTGATGAGAGTACTGAGATCGACCTGAACCCGTTTGAACAACTTGAGGCGTTGACCGGGGAGCAGAGTTACTGGAGTGACGAAAGCTATCGGTTCTATCTGCGGGTACCGCTGGAAGGGGTTGAAAATGGAGGAGTGGTGCGGGCCCTGTTCAAGGTGGAGTCGTTGCAGGCGGTGGGCCCACGCATCTTTATCCAGGTTGCCCTGCTGTTTGTGGTGGGGATGGTGATTGCGGTGGTGGTCTCTCTGTTTATCTCCCGGGGTATCACCAACCCGCTGCGGATTGCAGTGGAGGCGGCACAACGCATTGCCAGTGGTGACTTCTCCACCCGCATTGACTACCAGTCGGAACAGGAGAGTGAGGCAGAGGATCTGATCAATGCCCTCGATCATATGCAGAAGAACCTCTTCGGCAAGATCGTTGCCGAGAAGAACGAGGCACTGAGGCTCAAGGTGGCCCTTGACAATGTCACCAGTAATGTAATGCTGGCAGGCCCGGATGGAGAGATTATCTATCTCAACAAGGCGGTGGAACGGTTCTTTCGTGAGCGTGAACAGACGATTCAGGAGGTATTGCCCAACTTCCGGGTGGATGAGCTGGTGGGAGGGAACATCCATAACTTCCACCGTGATCCGGCCGCGATTCAGCAGATACTAGATGAGATGGATGTCAGTGGACACCTCTCCAGGGTAGAGCTGGTAGGGCGCATCTTCGAGCAGATCTTTGTACCGGTGTTCAATGAGCATGGTGAGCGACTGGGCACCATTGCCGAGTGGCACGACAAGACCGAGATGCACAGCATTCAGAATGATATCCAGGGGCTGATTGATGGAGCGGTACAGGGGGATATTCAGCAACGTCTCGACACCAGTTCCTACGAAGGCTATCTGCATGATCTTGGATCGGGGGTCAACCGCATGCTGGATGCACTACAGGCCCCCCTGCAGGAGGTGGAAACCGTGTTGCCACAGGTCTCCAGTGGTGACCTCACCCAGCGTATGAGTGGTCACTACCAGGGAGATTTCCAAGTACTGAAACACTCCATCAATGACACCATCGACAATCTCCACAAAATGGTACGGCAGGTGCGTGAGGTGGCCACCGAGGTCAAGCGTGGCTCCAATGACATCGTCCAGCACACCGGTTCACTCTCCGAACGCAGTGCGATGCAGTCGCAGGCGCTGAAGGAGACCAGTGCCAATATGGAGACCATGACTCAGAGTATCAGTGAGAGTCAGGGCTATCTCAATCAGGCCTCCACGCTCTCTCAGCAGGCTAGTAACCTGGCGGCCGAGGGGGATGAGATTGTCAAACATGCGGTGGACGCGATGGAGGGGATTCGTGACTCCAGCGGCAGGATTTCCGACATTATCGGAGTGATCGATTCGATCGCCTTCCAGACCAATCTGTTGGCACTCAATGCGGCGGTAGAGGCGGCCCGTGCCGGTGAGCAGGGCAAGGGCTTTGCGGTGGTGGCCGGTGAGGTACGCAGCCTGGCCCATCGCTCCTCCGAGGCGGCGCGTGAGATCAAGGGGTTGATCGAGGAGAGTGTGGGTCGGGTAGAGAGTGGCAGTGAGCAGGTTAACCGCTCCGGCGAGGCGCTGCAGCAGATTCACACCGCTATCAACCAACTCAATGCACTGGTGGAGCAGATTACCCAGGTTGGCCACCAACAGCAGCAGGATATTGCCCAGGTCAATCGGGCCATTACCAATCTGGAGCAGGCTAACCAGCAGAATGTGGAGATGGCTGTTGCCTCTGCTGACTCCACTCAGGATATGGAGCAGAGCTCACGCCAGCTGATCGAGATGGTTGAGAGTTTCCGTATAGAGTGATGTGGTACCATGCGCGCCCATGTTTACCGGAATTATTGAAGCCATTGGCAAGGTCAGCCGCATCGAACCCAAGGGAAGCGATGCACGGGTCACCATTGAGAGTGGAAAGCTGGATTTGAGTGATGTACAGCTGGGAGACAGCATTGCGGTAAACGGGGTCTGCCTCACCGCAGTTGAGCTGCCTGGTAATGGCTTTATTGCCGATGTCTCTGGTGAAACCCTGGCTCGTACCGCGTTTGCCGAGCTCAAGGCGGGGTCAGCGGTCAATCTGGAGAAGGCGTTGACCCCAACCACCCGTCTGGGGGGGCATCTGGTCAGTGGTCATGTCGATGGTGTGGGTGAGGTCATCAGTCGCCATGACGATGGGCGCTCGGTCAAGTTTCAGGTCAAGGCCCCGGATGAACTGGCGCGCTATATCGCCGAGAAGGGATCGATTACCGTCAATGGCATCAGCTTGACGGTAAACGGGGTGAATGGTGCGCTGTTTGACCTCAATATCGTCCCGCACACCTTACAGGAGACCACCATGGATGGCTTTCAGGTCGGTACCCGGATCAACCTGGAGGTGGATCTGATTGCACGCTATCTGGAGCGGATGATGCTGGGAGAGCGTGCCGCAGAGCCTGATACGCAGGGGATCAGCATGGAGTTTCTCGCAGAAAACGGATTTTTAGGAAGATAGAAGAGAATGGAACTGAACAGCCCGGAACAGATTATCGAGGATATCCGCCAGGGCAAGATGGTGGTGTTGATGGATGATGAGGATCGTGAGAATGAGGGCGATCTGATCATGGCGGCCGACAAGGTTACCCCCGAGGCCATCAATTTCATGGCCCGTTACGGGCGTGGGCTGATCTGCCTTACCCTCACCCGCAAGCGTTGTGAACAGCTCAATCTTCCACTGATGGTGCATGGTAATGGCGACATTCATGGTACCAACTTTACCGTCTCCATTGAGGCGGCCGCAGGGGTGACCACCGGGATCTCGGCGGCCGATCGTGCGGTTACCGTCAAGGCAGCAACGGCAGCCGGTGCGACGCCTGAGGATATCGTCATGCCGGGGCATATCTTTCCGTTGATGGCGCAACCGGGCGGGGTACTGACCCGTGCCGGTCATACCGAGGCGGGTTGTGATCTGGCCCGGTTGGCGGGGCTGGAGCCAGCCTCGGTGATTGTCGAGATCCTCAATGAAGATGGCACCATGGCGCGTCGCCCCGATCTGGAGCAATTTGCGCAGGAGCACGGTCTCAAACTAGGTACTGTGGCCGACTTGATTGAGCACCGCATCCGCAATGAGAAGACGGTGGAGGCCGAGGCGGAGAGTGAGCTGGATACCCAGTATGGCCATTTCCATATCAAGGCCTATCGGGAGGCAATCGATGGAGAGGTTCATCTGGCCCTGGTCAAGGGAGAGGTGAAAGCGGAGGAGCCGGTATTGGTACGGGTGCACATGCTCGACACCCTCTGTGATCTTTTCTCTGCCGAGGGAGAGGGGTGTGGACGTACCCTCGAGCGTGATATGAAGCGGATTTCGCAAGAGGAGAATGGGGTACTGCTGTTGTTGCGCAAGGAGGATGACAACAATGACCTGATTGAGCGCATCCGTCGTCACAATGAGGGGGCCAGCAGAGCAAAACCTCAGCCGGATGGTGGCGAACTGCGTGACTTTGGTGTCGGTGCCCAGATTCTGCTGGATCTGGGAGTGCGCAAGATGCGCGTTTTGGGTACCCCGAGAAAGATGCATGCACTCTCCGGATTTGGACTCGAGGTGACGGAAAACGTCAGTTATGAGTAGTTGTGGTTTTCCAGTATACTGAGTTCAACTCCGCAACATCATAGAGGAATAATTGGATATGAACAGCAATGTGAAAGTGACCGAGGCGCATCTCAATGTCGAGGGGGCAAAATTCGGTATTGTGGTGGCTCGGTTTAACAGTTTTGTTGTCGAGAGCCTGCTGGATGGGGCCATCGATGCACTGGTACGCAATGGTGCCAGTGCCGAGGATATCCATGTGGTACGTGTCCCCGGTGCCTTCGAGATGCCGATTGCCGCACAGCGCATGGCCGAGGGGGAGTATGATGCAATCATTGCGATCGGTGCAGTGATTCGGGGTGGCACTCCGCACTTTGACTTTGTGGCGGGTGAGGCGACCAAGGGGCTGGCAGCGGTCTCGCTGGAGAGCAGCGTACCCATCACCTTCGGGCTGCTGACCGTTGATACCATCGAGCAGGCTATTGAGCGCTCCGGTACCAAGGCAGGCAACAAGGGTGCCGAGGCAGCAACCTCGGCGATCGAGATGGTTAATCTGCTCAAGCAGCTGTAATAGTACTGGTGTCGCAACAGCGTTCACGCTCGCGTCGTGCTGCGGTACAGGCGCTCTACCAGTGGTCTATCTCGGCACAACCGGCATCAGAGATCATCGCCCAGTTTGAGGAAGAGGGTATCGTGGAAAAGGCCGATGGCGAGCTGTTTCAACAGATTGTCTCCGGCCTTATTGATGAGGTGATCAGCGTCGATCAGGCTCTGTCCCCTCATCTCAGCCGTGCGATTGATCAAGTGGACCCGGTAGAGAAGGCATTGCTGCGATTGGGGGGGTATGAGCTGCTGTTCATGCCGGAAGTTCCCTATCGCGTGGTACTCAACGAATATATCAAACTCTCCAAGACTTTCGGTTCCGCCAAGAGCCATCAGTTCATCAACGCGGCGCTTGACAAGGTGGCTCGTCAGGTTCGTAAGGTCGAGTTTGCCGCTCATGAACAGCACAAGCAGCAACACAGGCGCAATCGGCAGCGATGAGTTCTCCCTGATTCGGGAGTACTTTACCACCCGCACCCATCACCACCCAGAGACCCGGCTCGGCATCGGTGATGATGCAGCGCTGCTGCAGATTCCAACCGGGTACCAGCTGGTGGTCTCCATCGATACCATGGTGGAGGGGGTTCACTTCCTCAAGGGTACTGATCCCGGGGCACTGGGGCACAAACTGCTGGCGGTCAACCTCAGTGACCTTGCGGCGATGGGGGCGGAGCCGCGCTGGGTGACTCTGGCGCTGACCCTTCCCGAGAATAACCCACAGTGGTTGGAACCCTTTTCTCGGGGACTGTTTGAACTGGCGCAACGCTACAACGTGGATCTGGTCGGGGGAGATACCACCCGGGGGCCACTCACCCTGACCCTGCAGGCACACGGTATTGTCCCCAATGGCAAGGCGGTCACCCGTTCTGGTGCGCAACCGGGAGACCTCATCTGCGTAACCAATACCCTGGGGGCTGCCGGTTATGCCCTGCAGCTACTACAGCGGGGGGAAAACGCAGAGGCGATACGCCACCATCTGGAACGGCCCGTTCCACAAATCGAGGCGGGCAGGTTACTACGGGAACAGGCAACGGCGATGGTCGATCTCTCCGATGGGTTATTGGCCGACCTGGGCCACATCACGGCGTGTAGTGGGGTGGGGGCGCAACTCAATCTGGAGGCACTTCCATTGCATCCTGCCCTCTCTGCGCTGAGCCGGTCGGAACAGCTTGATCTTGCAATGACGGCTGGAGATGAGTATCAACTCTGTTTCACCCTCTCACCCACTGCAGTGACCAAAATGAGTGATGCCTTGGCAGCGGTTGATTGCAGACTTACGGTCATTGGAGAGGTCGTTGCTCAGCAAGCGATCCACTGGGATCATGACTGGCAGCCGAAAACCGATGGATACCGACACTTTCAATAACCATTCAGGGTTTTTCACCTCTCTTTGTAGCACGTTCAGTACATTATTGTAGAAAGGGGTATCCGCAAGATGAGGTTGTTTTTCTACAGTCCAAGCTTTTCTGAAAAGTTGGGTTCTGGTTGCTCAAGGCTCATACCAGACCTTCAGATATACTTGGGTGCTTGTTCGTTTTGGATTGGCGGTGAGACTTTCCGTGTACAGCAATCACCTCTTGTGCAGATTTAGATAAGGAACCCCTGAATAAGTCGTGAGCAAATGCCTAACCCCTGTAGCGCCCAATATCTTCGTTGAAAATCTTGCTAATAGCTGGCTATTGGCTGCGATCTTCGCCTTGATCTTGGACGCTACAGGCGCGATTCAAATTACTCAGACTTATTCAGAGGTTCCATAAACATCCCGTTCGGGATAATTATATTGATATTCAAACCATAAGCGTTAAAATAACCCGTACAGGATATTTTTCAAGGAAAAGTGCTATGGGTGAGAAAAGTTTATCGTACGGGAGAATTTCTTCGATCGATCAGGTTGGAAAACTACTTCGCCAACGTCGGAAGCAGAGAAATCTGACCCAGGGTGATGTTTCTGAGATCAGTATGCTGAGTGTCCGCTTCCTTTCTGAGCTGGAACGTGGAAAAGAGACGGCAGAGATTGGAAAGGTGTTTCAGTATCTGCAGCAGCTTGGACTTGATCTCTATGTAGTCCCCAGAGAGCTTGAGGGAGAGTTCAAGCAGTGAGCCGGCTCAATGTCTATTATCGTGAGACTCTGGTGGGCACCCTGATGCGTCAGGAAGATTCTACAGTGGAGTTCTTCTACGATGCCCTATGGACACAAAATGGATTTCCAATCTCTCAATCGCTCCCACTGGATGGGAAAGACCTGGGGCGTAAGGCTTTTCGTTTTTTCACCAACCTTTTACCTGAAGGAGGTGCACGACAGAGGATCATCAATAAGCTCAAGATTGCAGATGATGATTTCTCGCTGCTTGGCGCGATCGGTGGTGAGTGCGCTGGAGCTTTGGTTGTTGCACCAGGCCCAATTGACATTGAGGCAGCAGGATATGAGCAGTTAACCGATGAGGCGTTTGACCGTATTGTTCAAACCAGTGGGTTGAGTGCGACCTCACGACACTCTGCTAATCGACTATCGCTTGCTGGTGCCCAAGACAAGTTGCCAATCTTTATTGATGAAGAAGGGCGTTACTGTCTTCCGCAAGATGGTGCTGCATCCACACATATCATCAAGTTCACCGTCAAAGACTATAAGAATGTTCCGGCCTTTGAGACGCTCATGGCAGCGATCGCCCGTAAAGCCGGTATTGATGTTGCTCCAACCAAATTCTATCAACACCCAAATGGTAACTATCTGTTGATTGAGCGCTATGATCGTTACAGGGATAGTGACGGCTGGGTTGAGCGGTTACACCAGGAAGACTTTTGTCAGGCTACTGGGCGCAATAGTGGCAGTAAGTACAGCAATAAAGATGAGGAGTCCCCTTTCAAAGAGATCTTCCAGATCATCAAAGATCGCAGTGAAGACCCAATTACCGATACCAGATCGATTATCCGTTGGCACATCTTCAATGTGCTGGCTGGGAACTCGGATGCTCATCTGAAAAACATCTCCTTGCTCTATCAAGAGGGCCACACAAACTTCAATCTGGCCCCTTTCTACGATCTGGTCTGTACCAGAACCTATGAAGACATGGATCGATCTCTGGCGCTTCCGGTTGGTGAACAATTTGATCCGGATTTTATCAGTAAAGAAGATTGGATACAGATGGCAAAAGACTGCGGTGTTGGTGCACGTTATGTATTAAAGGAGGTGGAACGAATCAATAAAAACCTGCCTGCCTGGACTGCAGAGGCGATTAATGAGTTCGAAGAGGAATATGGTGAATATCCTGCACTTCAGCGTGTGTCACAATTCATTAAAAAAAGCTGTAGGCGAACTCAGCGTACAATCGACATATAGAAGAGCGTACGTCTACTCTAGATCATAGAGCGGTACTTTTGGCAGCTGACCTGGTCAACCCCTACTGCAGGTGCTCCCCTTCAGTTGGCCGCTCTTATAAGCAATATCTTAAATTGGTGCGCTGTACATGAAATAGTGAACCAGTGTGGTGCGTTTTATCGGTTTTAGAAACCCGAAATATTTTGTATCTATATGTTATTTAATGGTTTCTTTGTGTTGGCATAACGGTTGCTCTAGACAGGCTAGTTCCCCCTTTGTGATGGGGACACCCAATTCAGCAACGTGATTATGGAGATACAAGATGAACAGACTACTACCCCTCTCACTGGCTCTGGCAACTGCAGTGGCTGCACCAATCGTCAAGGCCGATGGTGAAGCACCTGCCATCAGTGCCAATGTGGCACTGGCCAGTGACTATATTTGGCGCGGAATGACGCAGACCACGGGGGAGCCAGCCATTTCTGGTGGATTTGATTATGCTCATGAATCGGGTCTTTATGCAGGGGTTTGGGGCTCCAATGTTGATTTTGGCAGTAATGACAATATGGAGCTGGACTACTATGCCGGCCTCAGCGGTGAGGCAAGTATGGTCGGATATGATCTCGGTTATATCTCTTATACGTATCCCGGTGGTAGTGGCGATTTTGAGGAGTGGTATCTGGGTCTTAGTACCACTGCAGGTCCGGTTGAGCTGGGGGCGACCTACTCCTTTGGAGTCGATGGCGCTGCCGACAATCTGGAGTTGAGTCTGGGAACTGATTTGGCCGGGACCACGGCTTCGTTAACTGCGGGTGATTATGATGGTACAGGCAAGTACTACGCTGTTGGTCTCTCCAGGGAGATGGGTGGTGTGGAGTTATCTGTTACGGCAACCGATTTTGATGCCGATGCGGGTTCAGCCAGTGATGAGGATGCTGTAGTCTTTGCCATTGCCAAGAGTTTTTGATCTTCCGGGGCCACAGCTCAGTTGAGGTGTGGCCCCATCACTACTTTTGAATTCATGGCTCTTGTTTGGGAGAGCCAGTATATGCTCAGCCTGCCAGCTGCTCCCGCATCTTCTTCACCTGCTGGTTGATAATCTGGCGGATACGTTCCTTGGTCAGACCATACTCATCAGCAATGTCGGAGAGGGTGGATTCGCTGTAGCCAATGGCGTAACGACGCTTGAGGATCTCGCGATCCCGCTCTGAAGGGATCGCCTCAATCCACTGCTTGACCACACGGTACTGCATGAACAGATCGATCTTTTCATAGTCATCCTCCGGCTCCTCAAGCAGATCCTGTAGCTCGTCGGACTCCTCGGCATGGGTGAGTGGGGTGTTGAGCGAGGAGGTGACCCAGGTGGCGTGCAGAATGGCCTCCACCTCCTTCTCGTCCATCTCCAGCTGGTGTGCGATCTCTGCAGCGGAGGGGGAGATTCCACTACGGGTAACCGCTTCATCGATGTAGTGGTGTACCTTGCGATAGGCTTGGCTGATATTGCGAGGTACTTGAATGGTGAAGTTGATCTCATTGAGCAGGTTGAGAATGGTCTGCAGAATCCAGCGCGAGGCGTAGGTGGAGAACTTGTATCCCCGGCGATAGTCGTAGAGATCGCAGGCACGCATCAGCCCCAGTGTCCCCTCCTGGATCAGGTCGTGAATATCGAGGTGATGCTTGGCATAGACTGCGGCATGTTTGATCACCAGGCGCAGATTGTGGCGTACCAGCTCCTCCTTGAGCTTCTCGATACGTTTCTCCTGACGCTCGATATGGCGATGATTCTCGATAGCCGCCTTGGTGGGGGCGTCGATCTGCTGGTAGGAGCGTCGGTAGAGGGCACGTACCTCATCGAGCAGTACCGGGTGCAGGATAATGCGGGAGATTCGCTGAATCTGCTCCCTGGAGTCCTGGCACTGGTTGATCTGCTCAAGCTCCTTGCTGATCATATCCTCAATGAACTCGAGATAGGCATCGGTAGAGAGTGGAATCTCCAGTACGCCCCGGTTGCAGAGCCCGCGCAGTTGGCTACCCAGGCGCTGGTGTGGGGCGGATTCCACCTGTTGCCGGTTGAGTAGTGCAATCACCGACTCCCGTACCCGGGTAATCCGTAGCATCAGTGCAAACAGTTCACGGTTACGATCATCCAGTTTCTGGAACAGTGCCTGCTCCTGCTCGCGGGTGAGCAGGGTTTCGGCGCAATATTTACGAATCAGGGGAGAGATCTGCAGCAGATCCTGATGTCGTTGAGAGAGGGGTTCAGAAGTGAGAAACCCGGTTTCAGCCACTTCTGTGTCGGTACGGTTCATGTTGTTGATAATGATCTGCTGTAGTCGGTAAC
>CAYFNH010000078.1:0-11620 GCA_964344435.1 uncultured Piscirickettsiaceae bacterium
ACCTCTACTAGTAGAATTGAGTGCTTACATTGAATCTGGATCATCTCTATGTACTATCGAATTGTCCTCGGCAACCCCTGGCTTACCCTGCTGCTCATCGGTGTGATGATGAGCGTATCCGGCTACTATGCACAGAACTTCTATCTGGATGCCTCTGCCGACTCTCTGGTTCTGGAGAATGACGCCAGCCTCAAGTACCACCGCTCGATCCAGGGGCGTTATGAGTCTGATGACTACCTGGTAATCACCTACACGCCACAGGCAGACCTTTTCAGCGCCAAGGTGCTCAATGACCTCGAACAGATGCAGAGTGAATTGCTGGCGATTGATGCGATTGGCTCGGTTACCAGCATACTCAATGTTCCATTGATCAACAGTCCCCCCATCGGTTTCACCGACATCCAGCGAGAAACCCCCACCCTGCTAAGCCCAAGTACTGATATCGCCCTGGCACGCAAGGAGTTTATCAGCAGCCCTCTGTACAAGAACCTGCTGATCAGCCCGGAAGGGGGCACCACCGCATTGCAACTGAACCTGAAGCGTGACCAGACCTATTCAAAACTGCTGAAACGCCGCAGCGAACTGCGTGAACTACGCCTCAACGGCGAGTTGACTGCCGAACTGGAGCAGGAGCTGAGCACGGTGAGTCAGCAGTTCCGTCAACACAACATTGCCATGCAGGCGGCTCAGCAACAGATGATTGATGCGGTGCGTGCGGTGATGGCCAACCACAGCGAGATGGCGCGGATGCACCTCGGCGGGGTACCAATGATTGTTGCCGACTCCATCGAGTTTGTGCGTCACGACCTCTCCACCTTTGGCATCGGTGTGCTGCTCTTCGTCCTGACCATTCTGGCAGTCGCCTTTCGTCGCCCCCGCTGGATCATCCTGCCGCTGCTGACCTGCTTCGGTGCCGGGATACTCACAACCGGCTTTCTCGGCTTCATGAACTGGCCGGTGACCGTGGTCTCCTCCAACTTCATCTCTCTGCTGCTGATCATCACCTTGTCACTTACCGTTCATCTGATTGTGCGCTATCGCGAACTCCACGCACTGGATGACACCCGCAGTCAGTATGTTCTGCTGGAAGAGACCCTGCGCAGCAAGGCCCTGCCCTGCTTCTACACCGCCATCACCACCATTGTTGCCTTTGGCTCGCTGATTGTGAGCGGGATTCGCCCGGTGATCGACTTCGGCATCGTCATGGCCATCGGCACCGCCATTGCCCTGGTGCTCGCCTTCACCCTGTTCCCTGCCCTGCTGATCCTGATGAAACCACAGGCGGCCGCAGAAGAGAGAGACCTGACTGCACAGATCACCGGTGCGGTGGGCAACTTCATCGAAACCCGAAGCCGGCCGGTACTGGCCCTGTTTTCCCTGCTGGTCGTCGGCACCGTTGCCGGCATCAGCCAGTTAACGGTGGAGAACAGCTTCATCAACTACTACAAACCCAGCACCGAGATCTACCAAGGGATGGAGCTGATTGACCAGAAACTGGGAGGAACCACCCCGCTGGAGGTGGTTATTGATGCCCCCGACTCCTTCCTCAACCCGGTTGCTCCACCCCCTTCAGAGACGGAAGAGGCCGGCTATCTCCCCTTTATGGATGAGATGCTCGACACTGGAATGGATATGCTGGAGATGGGACTTCCGGGACTGGAAGAGGAGCCGGGTGATGACCTCGCCAACAGCTACTGGTTCAACAGCTTCATGCTGGAGGATGCCGCAAAAATCCACCGCTACCTGGATGATCTCAACGAAACCGGAAAGGTGCTCTCCATCACCACCACCATGCAGATGCTGGAAGACCTCAATGATGGGGACAAGATCGACGACTTCTTCCTCTCCATCATCTACAAGAACCTGCCCGACTCGATCAAGAACGCTCTGCTCAAACCCTATCTCTCAGAGGATGGCAACCAGCTGCGCTACACCATGCGCGTCTATGACTCCGACCCCACACTGCGCCGCAATGAGTTAATCCGCAAGATCGAGAATGAGCTGGTGAGTGAATTGGGCCTGAAACCGGAACAGGTGAAGGTGACCGGCATGCTGGTGCTCTACAACAACATGCTGCAGAGCCTGTTCAAATCACAGATTCTCACCCTCGGCTTTGTCTTTCTCGCCATTCTGGTGATGTTTATCGTCCTCTTCCGCAACCTGAAGATGGCTATTCTCACTATCATTCCCAACATGATTGCGGCCAGCTCCATTCTCGGGCTGATGGGGGGAACTGGCATTCCACTCGACATCATGACGATCACCATCGCCGCCATCGCGATCGGTATCGCGGTTGACAATGCCATCCACTATGTTCACCGCTTCCAGGATGAGTTCTCTCATGACCACGACTACTGGGGGGCGATCCAGCGCAGCCACCGCTCCATCGGCAAGGCGATGTACTACACCACGCTGATTATCGCATTGGGCTTCTCTATCCTCGCCTTCTCCAACTTCATCCCGACCATCTACTTCGGGCTGTTGACCGGACTCTCCATGATCATTGCCCTGGCGGCCAACCTGATGCTGTTGCCACTGCTGATCGTGCTGTTCAAGCCCATGGGGCGTGCCTGAAGTGCCTCACGACTGAGGTGAAGCTTGCCTGAACAGAGCCCCCTGATTCAGCACATCGACGTCACCGACACCGGGGAGAGTGCCGTCACCCTGCTGGCAGCAGAGACTTCGCTCAGCAATGGCGCGCTCAAAAGGGCGATGCAATGCGGTGCCGTCTGGCTGACCCGTCGACACAATACCCGCAGGCTTCGCCGCGCCAAGCGTCTGCTGAGAGCGGGCGACCAACTGGATCTCTACTACAACCCAAAGATCCTGCAACAGACGGTTGCAGAGGCCACACTGCTGTTTGACGGTGGTGATTTCAGCGTCTGGAACAAACCCTACGGGATGCGATCCCAGGGCTCGAAGTGGGGCGACCACACCACCCTCTACCGCCAGGCAGAACGGCAGCTGCTGCCGCAACGCTCCGCCTTTAACGTACACCGCCTGGACCGCGCCGCTCAGGGGCTGATGCTGCTGGCACACAGCAAGACGGCAGCGACTGCACTCTCCAAGCTGTTCCGGCTACGCCAGATTCACAAGGTGTACCGTGCCATGGTTCACGGCCTGTTGCAGCAGACATCTCCTGCGACCATCACCACCACAATTGATGGCAAGACCGCCTGCAGCCACGTAACCCTGCTCGAACTGGATCACCAACAGCAGCAGTCACTGGTTGAGGTTACTATCGAGAGTGGGAGAAAGCACCAGATTCGCCGCCACCTGAGTGAGATGGGCCATCCGATCAGAGGGGATCGCCTCTATGGCAGCCGGGATGAGAGCGTAAACCTGATGCTCTGCAGCTGTGAGATCGCTTTCACCTCCCCTTTTGATGGCACGGAGCAGCAGTTCAGGATTGCCCCTCCTTGGACATAGACTGCTCTACCCAGCGCTCCAGCCAGACATAATCCTCCGCCTCACGCCGCATCCTGCGCTCGAGAATCCGGGCCACAAAATTGGTCACATCCAATACAAACAGCACCACGGCAACCGGCACGGCAAACCGAAATAGCTTCACCATCTGTGCATCACAGAGCTCTCCCGATACCCCAAGCGGGTTCTGCCAGCTCAGCAGAATCACAACGGCAAGGAGAGCAATGGTTCGCATGGTTACACCACTCCACCGGCATCGGTGTGGATTCTGACCCAGTTGCGCATACGCAGATAGCGCTGCCGTTGCAGCGACCACTGAGACAGGCGCCAGTAGCGCAGGGCCACTGCACGTATATCCCACAACAGGGAAACCATCACCAGCGGAAGCAACGACCAGCTGACCCAGGGCAGAATCAGCAGACAGTTGCCACCCTCAAAGTCGGGGGCAAAGAGGCGGTAGCTGGTCATGAACAGCGCCCAGATCAGGATCGTTCTCACCTTGCACCCCCCTCCTCCATCAGTTGCCGCCGCTACCCACCACCGACTCCATCGCCTTCTCCAGCCTGGTCAGAAGCCCCCCGATTGAATCGAGGTCACGCTCGATGATAAGCCGGTTGACCTCACCCCCCAACTCCCCCAGTTCAGGATGCCCAAACATCGGTGCGCCCCCCTTCAGGTTGTGGGTGATATTCTGCAGCGCCTCCCAATCACCTGATTCAACTCCTTGCCTCAACCCCGCAAGCATCTCCTCCAACCGTTCCACAAACAACTTGTGAAGTCCCTGATTGACATTCTTTTCAGCGCCCCCCTGGCGGTTATTCACACTGACTGCAGCTGCCGGTCTACGGTTGAGGAACTTCGACAGGGTGGCCCTCAATACATCCGGCTCAATCGGCTTGTGTAAAAAACCATCGGCACCAGCCTGCTCGAACCGATGCTGGTCGGTCGTAGTCACATTCCCGGTCAAGGCCACGATGGGGGCGGTATAACCAGCCTGGCGCAGCATTTTGGTTGCCTCGACTCCCCCCATCACCGGCATCTGCATATCCATCAAGACCAGATCATAACGGTCGGCCAACGCCTTCTCCAGCGCCTCCTGACCGTTACTGGCTGCCACCACACTGGGCCCCAGCGACTCCACCATTACGGTTTCAAGCTTACGTAGTTCCGGAGTATCCTCGGCAATCAGCACCTTGCCAGCGAGTGGTGACTCGGCGCTATCTGCCAGTACCTCTTGAGGCAGATCCTCCTGCACTGGCTTCTCACTCTCAAGATAGGGAATCCGAACCAGAAACCGTGACCCCTTACTCTCTTCACTCTCAACCGTTATGACGCCCCCCATCAGCTCGGTCAGGGCCAATGAGATATTCAGCCCCAACCCGGTACCTCCGTAACGGGATGAGATGCTCTGATCAGCCTGTTCAAATGGCTTGAAAAGCCTGCTCATCATCTCTTCGGACATTCCAATGCCGGTATCCCTGACCTCGAAACAGAGCCTCTCCTCATCACGCCAGCAACGCAGTTCAACGCTGCCAACCGAGGTAAACTTGATCGCATTGCTGAGCAGGTTAATCAGGATTTGCCCCACTCTTTTCCCGTCCCCCTGAAGCTGAAACCTCGGCTTGAACTGCTGCTCAACCACAAACTGAAGTTTGGAGTTCCCCGCATAGTATTCAAACATGGTCCGAATTTCATTCAACAACTCAGTCAGGTCATAAGGTGCCGAATCCACCTGAAACTTGTTGGCCTCAATCTTCGACATATCCAGAATGTCATTGATCAGGGAGAGCAGGCGACGACTGGAAAGAGAGGCCGACCGTACCAATTCTTGCTGGCTTTCCGTGAGTGGAGTGGCCTTTAGCAGATCCACATGGCCGATCACACAGGTGAGAGGAGTTCTGAGCTCATGACTCATCGAGGCGAAGAACCGATCCTTCTCCAACAGCGTTCCTTTGAGGTCATCCTGCTGGCGTTGCATCTTCAGCAACAACTCATTGAAACCGGTAAGCAACGCACCCACCTCATCATCCCGCTCTATCGGCAAGGTAGCCAGCTCGCGGCTGCCAGAGATCATTTTGCGCATCTCTGCGGATGCTCTTACCAGAGGCCATAACAGGTAGGAGACCACCCCTGCCACCACAATGATTACAAACAGCGCTGCCAGATAACCGTAACGCATGATTTGATCTTTTAATTGATCTGCAACCGCAAACACCTCACTGGTTGGCCGCCGCACAACCACAAACCAGGGTTGTCCCGGTACGCTTGAGATTGACGAGAGCTCCTCTCTCCCCTCTGCATTGAGGGTAATACCACTCCCCCGATATCCATCCATCACCTTGTCATGCAGCAGATTTACCCCTCTGGGTGGAGTTGGCTTCAGCACCATATCAACACGACTGGAGGCAACAAACAGCTCATCTTTTTGCGAGATCAGCAGCACTCCACCCTGCTCACCAATCCGGGCCTTGATCACCCCATCCAGAAACCCATCCTGCAGAATGTGTGAAATACCGGCCAGTATCGCAACAGGCTGACCGTCGCTATCCGCAACCTGGCTGAGCGTAACCACTTGAGGATGTTCATCTGCCGAACCCAAATGGGGGGAGGTGTGAACAGCTCCTGTTTCCGGCATATTCTCCAACCAGGCTGGATCAATCTGTTGAAGTGACTGCGACACACCAGCTTGTCGATAGGATGCCATCGCCTTGTCCCCCTCCAGAGAGAAGAGAACCACGCCACCATTGAAGATGGAAAAGATCGGGCTATGTTCTGCCAGCCAGTGCTGTACCCGCCCCAGGCTATCAGGCGCGAAAACCGGAAGATGGGTTGCCATCCAGCTTAGCAGTTCACTGCGCTGATCAAGCTCCTCGGCCACCTGTTCGGCAATCCGGTGGAGCTATCCAGCTGCTGTTGTGAAATCTGCTCACGAAGATCATTCCTCACCTCCGGAACCAGCAGCACCACCCGCCCAACCAGCCCCGCCAGCACCAACCCAATCGTCAAGATCAGCAACCTGAGGAAGATACTATTGGGAAGTAATTTCATGATTTCATTATCTCGCACGGACACCCCCCAAGCAACGTACTGTTGCCATGCGGGCAACAGCGTCAGGGAACCTCTGAATCATCAAGCCTGGTTAATTTGAATCGAGCATGGAAATCTCACTCACCCACAGGCAACCCTATGCATGTCCACTTTTGACTACATAAAAAAAGCCGTTGAAGTTCAACGGCTTTAATATACAAAATGGCGTCCCCAAGGGGTTTCGAACCCCTGTTGCCGGGATGAAAACCCGGTGTCCTAGGCCTCTAGACGATGGGGACAGGACAAACTCACTTTTTGAATGACTACCACAGCTACCCGGTCAGTGAATTTTGAGCAGCGTATTGTACCCAACCAGCTCCAATACACAAGCACTTTTAAAACGACCTACACAGCTCGATGATCATTCAGACCAAGAGGAGGAGAGCACTCTTTTCACTTCGATAACCGCCTGCTCGATTGCCTGCTCACTCTGTTCCGGTTTCTCTGGAATCCGTACCCCAATCACACTCATTTTATCGGGCAGTTGCTGCAGGGCAGCTCCCAACGCGATGGTCTGCTGCAACCCCATGCCATGGGTAGAGAGGGATTTAGATGTACCCTGCAGCAGCTCAGACGGTGACAGCACCCGAACGCTTCTCCCCTTTCCCGACGGCGACTCGGTGTCATCATCCAACATGGCATCAACCAGAACCACCTCCCGGTAGCCTTCCATCTGCTGCAACAGGGCGGGGCCCGGACGATCCAGCAGCAGATAGTCTACATCCGGTAAATCTGCCCCCCGTTGCAGATACTCTACCACAAGCCAACCAAGCTGATCTACCTCATGTGGGCTGCCGATCCCGATAACCGCACGCTTCATTCCGTGTTATCGCTGCCGGATACGCAGATCAAGGAAGTGGGTGGCACAGGAGATACAGGGGTCGTAGTTACGGATCACCTGTTCGCCAAACTGCTTCAATGACTCGGCCTCCCGTTCTACCCCGAATTGCGTCAGCGAGTAGTGCAGATCGGCCTCCATCATCGCCTGGTTCTGGCTGGTGGGAGGCACAATCCGGGCAGCACGCACGATCCCCTTTTGGTCAATCTCATACCGATGCCAGAGAATCCCCCGAGGTGCACAGGTGGCAGCCACCGCCACCCCCTCCCTCACATCAAAGTTGACCCAGGGTCGTTCGGGTTGCCAATATTGTTGTAGCAGCGACTCCGCTTCATACAGGGCCTGCAACAGTTCCACACCACGTGCCAACACACTGGCAAACATGTTCCTGCTGGGGAAGTGGATCTCCAGATCATCACATAGCTGGTGTAGCCGTGGATGCAGTTGCTGATGCTGCAAGTTGAGCCGGGCCAGCGGCCCCACCAGATAGGGTTCTCCATCCAGCAGCGCATGAAAGGCGGTTGAGTGAGGCACCTGCTGCTCGGTAAAGTGACCCTCAAACTGATCAACGGGCAGTGTAAGACCGTGGTCAGAGCCGATACTCTCCCCCATCACCGGATAGCTCCCCTCTTCCAGCAACGCAACGGAAACAAAATCACGCTCTATCACCGGTAGCTCCAGCGTCGCCAGCCAGCGCAGCAGGGCTTCGGCCTCTGTGACTCCTTGCCGAACCTCGGTAAGCAGCGCACTCACTTCAGCAGGGTCAGGGGCGTGGTGAAAGCCACCGATACGCGCCCCGACCGGATGAACCGAACGCCCCCCCAGCAGGGTGATAATCTGGTTGCCGATACTCTGCAGATGGAGACCGCGCCGCACCTCCTGTGGAAACTCTGCTGCCATCGCAATGGCATTGGAATGCCCGAGAAAATCCGGGGCCGCCAGCAGATGGATATGGAGGCTGTGGCTCTGTATCCACTCTCCACAGTAAAAGAGGCGGCGCATCTGCTTCACCCAGGGGGTAACCTCCCCCTCAAACAGCGACTCCACCGCCTGCAGTGCACTCATCTGATAGGCGACCGGACAAATGCCACAGATCCGTGCCACCATCTCGGGCAGCTCATCAACCGACCGCCCTTCAAGAAACTTCTCGAAGAAACGGGGAGGCTCATAGATTCGCAACTGCAGCGACTCAATCTGGTTGTCATCAACCACCAGATCCAGCGCCCCCTCTCCTTCGACTCTGGCCAGTACCGGCACCTGCAGACGCACCCTTTTCTGTTCACTCATGCGTCTGCCCTCCGAACTGCGTGGAGTGGATCATTCGGAAGCGACGTTCAACCACATCCGGCAACAACCCCAAGCCTTCAAAACAGCGTTGCAATCCCTGCTGATTAACCGGGTCCAGCGGTCCACTGCAGCTGTAGCAGTCACGTCCCAACCGGGGACAGACCGCTCCACAACCGCCGCGTGTCACCGCCCCCATACAGGGTTTTCCCTCTGTCACCAGCGTGCAGACCACCCCACTGCGCTTGCACTGCTGGCAGAGCGGCTCACTCATCGTTCCCGGTGTTACCCCCAGTAGTAGATCACGCAGAACCGGTAGCAACTGTTCACTACGCACCGGACAACCCCACAACTCAAGATCCACCTTCACATGGTCAGAAATCGGCGTTGAAGTTGCCAGTGAATCAATCGTCTCCACTGAGGCATAAAGGGCCTGCTTCCAATCCTCTTGCTGCAGATTACGCAGCGCCTGTATTCCTCCCGAGGTGGCACAGGCACCGATGGTGATCAGCAGCCCACTACGCTCACGGATCTGCCGGATTCTCTGCCGGTCATGAGCGGTGGAGATACTTCCCTCAACAAAGGCAATATCACTGCGAGCGGTCTCATCCACGATCCCGGCCTCGGCAAAGTGGACAATCTCAACGGCCTGCGCCAGCTGCAACAGCCCCTCTCCCATATTGAGAAAGGCGAGCTGACAGCCATCACAGGAGCTGAACTTGTGGACAGCAACGGTTGGTTTCTGACTCATAACCCCTTCACCTTCAAGGCCTCGCCAATCTCCTCCCAGCTGAAGACCGGTCCATCGCGACAGACAAAATGGCTCCCCAATTGACAGTGCCCACAGAAGCCATCCCCGCACTGCATATTACGCTCCAGGCTAAGCCAGATGGATGTTGCCGGCAGCCCCCGCTGCTGCAACCGCTCTGCGGCAGCCACCATCATCCCCTCCGGCCCACACAACAGGGCGATACCAGCACTATGCATACCCTCCAGATGATCGGTAACCCGGTCGGTATGCCAGGGCCAGGGAGCGGCACAGTCGCCGCTACTGCAGAGTACCACCTCGGTTCGCTCCATCTTCTGCCAATGGAGGTATCGATCCGGGTAGATCAGCTCCTGATGGTGCTTGACCCCCTCCACAATCAGCAGCCGACCATATGCCGCCCGCTGCTGCTCAATCTCGGTGATTGCCGACACCACCGGGGCACACCCCAGTCCACCGGTTACGATGATCACATCATGCCCCTTCGCCTGCTGCAGTGGCCACCCCCGACCATAGGGGCCGCGCAGCCCAATCTGTGCTCCTGCCTGTAGCCGCTGGAGCCCTCGGGTAACCCGCCCCACGGCACGAATGGTGTGGTTGAGCAGTGTGGAATCTTCACGATCAGAGACGATGGAGATCGCCACCTCCCCCACCCCGTGCAGGTAGACCATATTGAACTGTCCCGGCTGAAAGCGGTAGCGTGCTCGCTGTCGAGGATCGATCAGGCGCAGACGCAGGGTGAAGATATCTCCACTCTCCTGCTGCCGCTCCACCACCTCAGCAGCCATCGGAATCCTGTCAGGGAGGTTATTGATCACGACTCACCCCGCTGAACCGGGCCGACTCCGCCACCAGATCGATCCCCACCGGACACCAGGTGATGCAGCGACCACAACCAACACAACCGCTCTCGCCAAACTGGTCGTGCCAGCCAGCCAGTTTGTGTGTCATCCATTGGCGATAGCGCTCGCGCCGTCCACTGCGTATCGGAACACCGTGCAGTTGACTATGCTCATCACTGAAACAGGAGTCCCATACCCGCTGGTGCGTACTCTGCTGCAGGTCAAGGCTCGCCACCTCCTCCTCACGGTGACAGAAACAGGTGGGGCAGACGGCAGTACAGTTGCCACAACCAAGACAGCGCTCGGCAATCTGTTGCCAGAGCGGTGAATCTTCTGCCCCGGAAAAGTGGGGACGGAAATCATCCGCCGTGATCTGTCTCTGCTGCCGCTCAACAACCTGCTCGATCTGTTGCCGCCCCTGTTGCAACTGTTCGCTTGTGGCCGACGACAGTTGAAGCGCAACGGCTATCTTCTCCCCCTGAGTACTCCCTGACCAGAGCAGGAATCCATCATCCAGCTCATCCAGCCGCAGATCAAACCCCTGCTCTGCAGCAGGGCCCGTTGCCGTAGACACACAAAAACAGGTTTCTGCTGCCTGATGACAGCTTACGGTGATCAGCAGGGTGTTCTCACGCCGTGCCCGATACCAGGGATCCTCTGCACCGGCACGCAGGAGGTGGCGGTCCAGTCTCCCGATCGCGGCCAGGTCACAGGGCCGTACACCAAACAGGGCAATCGCGCCTTCCGGCTCTGGCAACCTGTCAAAACGGAGGGTGCCATCATGCTCACGCACACTTCTCCAGAGAGGCTGTTGTGGGGGGAACAGGTACGACTTGGGACTCTCCGCACCGCTACTCCAGCTGAAATAGCGTGTAGCGGAGTTTGCTTGCAGGCGATAACGCCCCGGTTGCTGCTGGTCTGTAATACCTTGGGGCAACGCCCCGAACGAGTCGACCTCGCGGTAGAGAATGGCCCCCTCTACAACCCGGGGAGCCAGCACACCATACCCTGCCTGCTGAAGCTGTTGGTAGAGCTGCTCCAGCTGTTCAACGGGAAGAAACAACCCTCCCGGTAGATCCCCCAATGGCTGTTTCATACCCTGATCTTATATCACCTTTTGACCTTTTCAAGGAGTAACTTCAGGTGATAGAAAAGTGGTCATCAGATTCCGTGCGTTAGACTGTCCTTTTCGAGCACATACAATAGGGAGGTGGCAACTAGTGTAGTGTTGCATTCTGTTTGGAACTTAAACGGCTATTTGCACGGATCACCTTCTGCAAGATATCACGAGCACTCTTTGTCCAGATAAACGGTTTTGGATTCTTGTTGAACGAAGCCGCTACGCGGCAGGTCACCCCCTATCCCCCATCACGGTAA
>CAYFNH010000079.1:0-11476 GCA_964344435.1 uncultured Piscirickettsiaceae bacterium
AACCCCATACTCCCTTAGCAGGGGAGCGCCTTCAGCCTCTCGGCCACTTCTCCATGTTGTGTGATTTGTCTCCCTGAAACAGGTCCCGAGAAACGGCGCATAGGATACCTGCAGTTCTCTATCAGGTAAAGCTTATCCGTTCGGTTTTAGCGGTTTTTTGCCCCCAATCATGGGGTGTCGAGCTCTTCCTCACCTTCCGCAATCCGTTGGTAGATCTCTTCACGGTGGACGGCCACTTCACGTGGCGCATCAATCCCGATACGTACCTGGTTCCCCTTTACTCCAAGCACGGTGATGGATACATCGTCCCCAATCCGAACCGTCTCTCCGACGCGCCTTGTCAGAATCAGCATCTCCTCTCTCCTTCAGTCGTTCCCCCAACAGCTCCATGCCGTTGAAACTACAGAGTATACCGATTACTCAAACAATTGCTAGAACATTAGAATTTAAGCCTTTCTTGATGTAATGCAATCGTTTACCAAGTCATGCCTGCTCTGGCTCCTTCTCCAACTCAAAGGCGTCGTGTAGTGCCCGTACAGCCAACTCTAGATATTTCTCGGCAATAATGACCGAGATCTTGATCTCGGAGGTGGAGATCATCTGAATATTGACTTTCTCCTCTGCCAGAGCTGTAAACATCCTGGTGGCAATGCCGGCATGTGAACGCATACCCACTCCGACCAGTGAGATCTTTGCAATCTTGTCGTCACCAACCGTCTCACGCGCCTTGAGTTCAGTACCGATACGCTCCAGACCAACCATCGCAGCATGGTAGTCATTTCGATGCACGGTAAAGGTAAAGTCGGTGGTGCCGTCATTGGCAATGTTCTGCACAATCATGTCAATTTCGATATTCTGATCAGAGATCGCCCCCAGAATCTGACTGGCAACACCCGGTTGATCGGGTACACCACGGATGGTCAGTTTGGCCTCATCGCGCTGAAAGGCGATACCAGAGATAACGGGTTGTTCCATTCCTTCTTCCTCAAATGTAATCAGTGTGCCGGGCCCCTCTTCAAAACTGGAGAGCACCCGAAGGGGTACGCTGTACTTGCCTGCAAATTCCACTGCACGGATCTGCAGCACCTTGGAGCCAAGACTGGCCATCTCCAGCATCTCCTCGAAGGTGATTCGCTCCATTCTCCGAGCGCTGGAAACGACGCGGGGATCCGTGGTGTAGACCCCATCCACATCGGTATAGATCTGGCACTCATCGGCCTTGACTGCTGCCGCAATGGCCACTGCCGAGGTATCCGAGCCACCACGCCCAAGTGTAGTGATATTGCCATCCTGATCGGTACCCTGGAAACCGGCCACCACAATGACTCTCCCCGCATCAAGATCACGACGCACACGGTCACCATCGATATCGAGAATACGTGCCTTGTTGTGTGCGCTATCGGTGGTGATTTTCACCTGAGGACCGGTATAGGAGCGGGCGGGAACACCACGTTTCTCCAGTGCGATGGTGAGTAGTGCAATGGTCACCTGCTCCCCCGTTGCCATGGCCACATCCAGCTCACGGGGCGTGGGGTTGGGGTCGATCTCTTTTGCCATTGCAATAATGCGATTGGTTTCACCACTCATTGCCGAGACCACAACCACCATCTGGTTGCCCTCATCCCGACATTTTTTCACCTTTTCGGCAACTGCCTCGATGCGTTCTACCGTACCTACGGAGGTGCCACCATATTTTTGAACGATTAGTGCCATTGTTTTATCTTCGCGCTATCCATAAATCTCTGCAGTAACACCCTCCTCCTGGCAGGGAGAAGGAGCTACTGCTATCCGTTAATCTGCTGCTCTGCCCATGCCCTGGTTGCCTCCACCATCTGTGGAATCGCAGCCGCGTCCCTCCCCCCCCCCTGGGCCATATCGGGACGCCCCCCCCCTTTGCCACCAACCAGCGGTGCAGCCGTCTTGATCATATCTCCCGCCTTGATACGGTCAGTCGCATCCCGGGTAACCCCTGCCACCAACACCACCTTATCGCCACTGGCTGCCGCCAGCAGGATGGCCGCTGTGCCAAGCTTCTCCTTGAGCTGGTCCATCGTGGTACGCAAGGTTTTCTGATCAGCCCCTTCCAGGTGGGCCACCAGCAGTTTTATCCCGCCGATCTCTACTGCACTGGAGGTAAGGTCATTACCCGCACTGCTGGCAAGCTTCGCTTTCAGCCGCTCCAGCTCCTTCTCCAGCTTGCGATTCTGTTCCACCAGCGCCTCGACCTTACTGCCTACACTATCGCGGGTACCTTTCAGCAGGGCCGACAGACTCTGCAGGGTCTGCTCTCCCTTGTCTACATACTGTAACGCCCCCTCACCCGTTACCGCCTCAATACGGCGCACACCGGCAGCGACCCCCCCTTCGGAGACGATACGCAGGAAGCCAATCTCACCAGTTGTGGCCACATGGGTACCACCACACAGTTCAGTCGAGAACTCATCCATCTTGACCACCCGCACCTCGTCACCATACTTCTCGCCAAACAGGGCCATCGCACCGGTTGCCTTGGCATCATCAATCGACATGACGTTGCTCTCCACCGGATGGCTGGCGAGCACCTGAGCATTGACCATCTGCTCCACCGTTGCAACCTGCTCGGCACTCATCGGCTCGAAGTGGGCAAAATCGAAACGGAGCCTTTCAGGGTTTACCATTGACCCTTTCTGCTGCACATGATCCCCCAGTACCGTTCTCAAGGCCGCGTGGAGCAGGTGGGTAGCGGAGTGGTTACGGGCAGTCGCCTTGCGCGCCCCACCTTCGACCTCCGGGGTCACCACAGTGTTGAGCACGATCTCTCCCCGCTCAACCCGCCCGATATGGAGCAGCGCCCCACTCGACTGTTTTTGGGTGTCTTCTACAACAAAGTGAAAGCCTTCCCCCTCAAGCCGACCCACATCTCCCACCTGACCACCCGACTCCCCATAGAACGGAGTCTGGTTCAGCACCACCACACCACTCTCGCCAGTCGCCAGTTGGTCGACTGCCTCACCTTCATGAAACAGTGCCGTGACGCGACTCTGGTCTACCAACTTGTCGTAGCCGGTAAACGCAGTCTCCTCAGCTACCTCGATATCCCCCGCTTCAGCCATCTTGAAGCTGCTGGCAGAACGGGCCCGCTCGCGCTGCTGCGCCATCGCCGCCTCGTAGCCCGCCATATCCAGCGTCAGCTCTCGCTCACGGGCGATATCAGCGGTCAGGTCAACCGGGAAGCCGTAGGTGTCGTAGAGGCGAAACACGGTTTCACCGGGAATCTCACTCCCCTCCAGTCCAGCGATGCTCTCCTCCAGAATCCTCATCCCCTGATCCAGGGTTTCGGCGAAGCGCTCCTCCTCCTTCAGCAACACCTTCTCGGCGATTGCCTGTGCCCTGGTCAGCTCGGGGTAGGCCTCGCCCATCTCGGCCACCAGCGGGGCCACCAGCTTGTGGAAGAACGGATCATTCTGCCCCAGCTTGTAACCGTGGCGAATTGCACGACGGATAATACGGCGCATTACATAGCCACGCCCCTCATTGGAGGGAACCACGCCGTCCACCGCAAGAAAAGCGCAGGAGCGAATATGGTCGGCAATCACCTTCACCGAGGTGTGGTTGTGATCTTTCTCACCGACCTCATTGGCCGTCGCCTTCATCAGGTTCTGAAACAGGTCAATATCGTAGTTACTGTGCCCCCCCTGCAGGATCGCAGCCAGGCGCTCCAACCCCATACCGGTATCCACCGAGGGGCGTGGCAGTGGGTTCAGTATCCCTTGCGCATCCCGATCGAATTGCATGAAGACCAGATTCCAGATCTCGATATAGCGATCACCATCCTCCTCCGGAGAGCCGGGAGGACCACCCCAGACATGATCACCGTGGTCATAAAAGATTTCGGTACAGGGGCCGCAGGGGCCGGTATCCCCCATCTGCCAAAAGTTGTCCTTTGCCCCGCAGCGGGAAAAGCGTTCGGCAGAGACCCCCATCTCTTTGAGCCAGATGGCTTCTGCCTCCGGGTCCTCCTCATACACCGTGACCCAGAGCCGCTCCTCCGGCAATCCCAGGGTATGGGTTAAAAACTCCCACGCAAACTGGATTGCCTCGCGCTTGAAGTAGTCACCAAAGCTGAAGTTACCGAGCATCTCGAAGAAGGTGTGGTGGCGTGCGGTATAGCCCACATTTTCCAGATCGTTGTGCTTACCCCCGGCACGAAGACAGCGCTGCACCGTAGTGGCACGGCTATAGCTGCGCTTGTCCTGCCCGAGAAAGACATCCTTGAACTGCACCATACCGGCGTTGGTAAAGAGCAGGGTCGGGTCGTTACCCGGTATCAGTGGGCTGCTATCGACCACCTGATGCCCCTTCTCTGCAAAGAAGTCCAGAAATGCCTGTCTAATCTCGCTACTTTTCATAACACTCAATCACTATTGAATTCATCTTCACAGTGTAACTATTCAGCTCACCCCTGAAATCCGCCATCTCCGTGTGGCGCGACCTCGCAAGCTCGGTTCGAAAATGGTCATTTACACTTGTAAACTCACATTTTCTGCCTTGATCTGACGAATTTCAGAGGCAATCTAAACAGCTACTGTCATTATTTTTTACAATTTTCAGGTAACCCCTGAATAGTTACTTCACAGTTACTTCAGCGCAACCTGGATCTGCTCATGGGTGAACCCCCGGTACTGCAGAAAGCGCTGTTGTTTGGCCCGCTCACGGAAATCCTCTTCTCGTAACGCACCAAACTTCTTCTCTTTTACCTCAATGGCCAACTCAAACCAGCCATCCTCAAACGGTGCCATGGCTGCTTCGATATCGCCCTCACCAACCCCACGCTCCTGCAACTCCCGGCGAATACGGTAGGGGCCCAGGCCTCTGGTCACGCGTGAGCGGGTAAAGCTCTCGGCATAGCGTGACTCATTCAACCAATCCTCTTCCCGCAGTCGCTCCAGCACGGGGGCAATCGACTCAAGCGTGGCACCCTTGCTCTGCAGCTTCTGCCGAAGCTCCTGTGCGGAGTGCTCCCTCCGCGCCAACAGGTGCAGTGCCCGGTTCCACACCTCACTCTGTGTCAGAACTGCCCTCTCCACCCTGATCTACCGTATGCTTCTTCGGCAACAACTTTTCACGAATCTGCTGCTCAATCTCCTGCGCCATTTGCGGGTTCTCCTTCAGGAACTGACGCACATTATCCTTGCCCTGACCGATACGCTCACTACCGTAGCTGTACCAGGCCCCCGATTTCTGCACAATGCCCTGCTCCACCCCGAGGTCGATAACCTCCCCTTCACGCGAGATCCCTTCGCCATACAGGATATCAAAGGTAACCTGTTTGAACGGTGGCGCCACCTTGTTCTTTACCACCTTGACCCGGGTATCGTTACCGAGAATCTCATCCCCCTTCTTGATCGCACCAATCCGGCGGATATCGAGACGTACCGAGGAGTAGAACTTGAGGGCGTTGCCACCGGTAGTGGTCTCCGGGTTCCCAAACATCACTCCAATCTTCATGCGAATCTGGTTGATAAAGATCACCAGAGTATTGGAGCGTTTGATATTGGCCGTCAGCTTGCGCAGGGCCTGGGACATCAGACGGGCCTGCAACCCCACATGGGTGTCTCCCATGTCCCCCTCCAGCTCTGCCTTTGGCGTCAACGCCGCAACGGAGTCGATAACGACGATATCAACCGCACCGGAGCGCACCAGCATATCGGCAATCTCCAGCGCCTGTTCTCCCGTATCGGGCTGAGAGACCAGTAGATCATCAACGTTAACTCCCAGCTTTCCGGCATAGAGTGGATCCAGTGCATGCTCGGCATCGATAAAGGCCGCAGTACCCCCCAACTTCTGCATCTCTGCCACCGCATGCAGTGTCAGGGTGGTTTTACCAGACGATTCGGGGCCATAGATCTCTACCACACGCCCCCGTGGCAGACCACCAATCCCCAACGCAATATCGAGCCCCAGCGAACCGGTCGAGACCGCATCAATATCTCGCTGCGCATTGTCATCCCCCAGCCGCATCACCGAGCCTTTACCAAACTGGCGTTCGATCTGTCCCAGTGCAGCCTGCAGTGCCTTTTTACGGTTTTCGTCCATTACCCTAGATTGACTCCCTAGCTTGAAAAAATAGCGCGTGATTATCCCACAAAAGGTCAAGTCAACGAAAGCAGTGCCGTAGTCAACAAGGCCGCATCGTACAGGGGCGCACTCTGTCGGCTTACCAGCTTTGCCTCAATCAACTGCACCCCTTCCGCAACCAGCCAGCGACGCAGATTATCACCGATCTCCTTGCCGACAGAGCGGTCCACCAACACGAAATTGAGCAGTTCCGAGGTATTGGTTTTGTTGCCCGCATCAAGACGGAGGTAGTACAACAGCTGCTCCAGTTGCTGCCCCAGGGTGAGCCCGAAAGATTCCGGATCCTCTCCCAGATTGGGAATATAGATTTTTGCTGCACGATTTTCCGCAATGGCGGCCCCAACCCCCTCCGGCAACAGGTTGGAGATCAGACTGCTATAGAAGCTCCCCGGTGGAAAACAGATCAACTCCGCCTTCTGAATCAGTTTGCGGTTGCGTTTGCGTAATTGAGAGCCTACTGGATGATGTTCATCGATCGATGAGGATAAACCAAGCCGCTTGATTGCCGAGCGGATCGGTGCCACCTCTTTTCCGGCAAGACGATGTTGCCCGATCACCTCGCTGCCATCCTCCAGCTGTGCCACCAGATGGTAGGTATCATTCACCACCGCACGCACTGTCCCCAGCACATTGACCAACTTGGAGAAGAGAAAAATAATTGGATCCAGCTGTCGATGGTTATTGAGATACCCTCCGGTCAGGATCAGATTCCCCATACTGGCTCCCTGCAGATCGAAATTCCTCGGCATCTGCTCGCGAAACAGTAGAATCTGATTGCGAATCACCCTGCGCATCGGGTTGGCAATTTCACGTATCAAAGGGTGAGCGCCTGCGGCCATCTCATCCAACTCTTGTAGCAACTGCTTCGGTCTGGCGGCCTTGTCAAAGCGGTAAGTAAACAGTTGATAGATTTCAGGATGGCCGGTCACCGACTCATCTGCCAGAGCCATCAAGCGGCTACGCAGATCACCCACAGCCGGCATCTCGAAGGCCTCACGTAACCTGGCAGAACTCCCGCCGGAATCGAACGGCGTCACCAGGTGGATACTATTGTGCGTATAGCGCTTGAGCACACGACTCAAACCATTGAGTGCAGAACCGCCACTAAAGAAGAGAATTCGCGGCCCGAGTTCCGGTGCCCTTTGGTAACGCTCAACTCGCAACGGATCGGGGATAATTACCGGGCGGGTGATCGTGAGTCGTGTCATTGCTTGATAAAAGTGTAGTATTTGCTCACGGAGTGATACCGTTGATAGCATAGGTGGCCAGCCAGAAAGAACATGATCTCTCACATCTCCCAAGGTATCCAGCAAAACCTCTACTTCCTGATTGTAGAGGTGAGTTCGCAGCTTGCAGCCGTACGCGACCATATCAAACACGACACCCCCTCTGCAGCCAAACAGATTCTGGATCGAAGCGGTTACATTCATAACCTCCGAGGACGGGTTCATGATGGCTGTCTGGAGCTGCTGACCCACTCGAATCATCTTGACCCAACCCTGATTCGCTCCATCGAAACGGTTGCCAACGAACTCTCACAGATTGCTCGTCAGACACGGGAGGCGGTTCATCAGATTTCCCGAATGGACAAACGGGCACCACGCAAACACAAACCCTATCTCGCCCTCATCCGTAACATTGAAGCTGGCATTGGACTGATCGAAGAGGCCCTCCATGAGCACAACGCCACCACCGCGCTTGCTATCGGCGACTGCAAACAACAGATAGATCACCACTACGAGAATTTACTCGACAACTACCACCGCAAGCTGTCGCACAGCAAACAACCGGGGAGTCTGGTCGCTGCACTCTTTATCGCCCACAGCCTCAAACAGATGGGGGACTCTCTGCTCAATATCAGTGAGGCACTGATCAGCGCACAGCTAGGGCTGCCGTTGAACAGCGCCCGCTACCACTCGCTTCAGGCCACCATGGATCACCTCAATGACAGGCCGCTGGATGAGCTGGAGATAGAACCCATTGCCGAAACCCGCTCCGGCAGCGGAATCTCGACCATTCGTGAAAATGGTTGTGCGGAGGATGACTACATTGCTATCTACAAGGATGGCAGCAAACAAAAGTTGAAAGAGGAGCGCCAGGGGGTGGAGAGCTGGCACCAGATCTACCCCGGCATCGCCCCACGGATCATCGCCTATCACAAGCATGGCCACTCCGCCTCGATGTTGATAGAGCACCTCTCCGGTACCACCCTGGAACAGCTGCTGCTGCACGGCAGCGACTAGGAACTTGCCGCCGCCCTCAAACAGCTCAACAAGACACTGAAAAAGATCTGGCGTGAAACCCGCCTGAACAAACGCAACCATGCCCACCATATGCGGCAGTTGAGCAGGCGCATGAGGGAGGTCTATGCGGTGCATCCACAGTTCCAACAGCGTGTCTGCAACCTTCATGACCACCCATTGCAAACTTTTGAATCCCTGATTGAGCAGGCGCAGAAAATTGAGTCGACACTCACCCCTCCCCGCTCGGTCTATATCCACGGAGACTTCAATCTCGACAACATTCTTTTCGACCCTTCCAAGAGGCGGATCAACTTTATTGACCTGCACCGCTCACGCTATACCGACTATGTGCAGGATATCTCGGTACTGATGGTCTCCTGCTATCGACTGCAGATCTTTGAGCGCCCCCTACGCCAACGCAGCATGGAGATGGCCGTTGTGCTCTACCAATTCGCCCGCCGCCATGCACGCAAACAGCAAGACCACTCCTTCGAACTGAGAATGGGATTGGGGCTGGCACGCTCCTTTGCCACCTCTACCCGCTTCATTCTCGACCACACCCTGGCCAACAACATGTTCCTGCGTGCCCGCTACCTGCTGGAACGTATCGTGCGCTCCAGCCACCCAAAGGAGCCCCCCTTCACGCTTCCGGTTGAGGCCCTGTTCAGTGTCTAGTGTAACCACACCTCGCATCGGGGTCATCGGCATCCCCGGAAAATGGTCTACCGAGATCCTCGCTGACGAGATCCAACAGCGCACCGGTTTTCGGCTGGTGATCGATATGGCTCAGGTGTCTCTGGATCTGGCATCGGGTCAGCTGCTATTTAAAGGGAACGACCTCTGCAAACTGGATGGCCTGATCATCAAGAAAATCAGCGAAACCTACTCACCCCACACCCTGGATCGGCTCGAACTGTTACGTATTGCCGAAGCGGCCGGTGTCTCCCTCTTCAGCCCTGCCAGCGAAATCATCCGCCTGATTGACCGACTCGCCTGTACCGTCACTCTGCGCAACGGCAGCATCCCGATGCCTGCGACAACCATTACCGAATCAGTAGCGCAGGCACTGGAGACCATTCAACACTTTGGCAGTGCCATCTTCAAACCGCTCTACTCCACCAAGGCACGGGGCATGATGCTGCTGGACAGTTCAATGCCGCAATCGGAGTTAATGGAGCAACTGGAGCAGTTTCACAGTGAACACCCGGTTCTGTATATCCAGCAACGGCTGGAACTTCCCGGTCGTGACCTTGGCATGGTCTTCCTGGGAGGAGAGTATCTCGGGAGTTATGCCCGGGTTGCCAACCAGACGGCCTGGAACAGCACCATTCACAGTGGAGGTCACTATGAACCCCACCAACCTGACAAGACAGTCATTGAACTGGCTACGCGTGCTCAATCACTCTTCAATCTCGACTTTACCACGGTCGATGTGGTGGAGACCGAACAGGGACCAATGGTGTTCGAGGTCTCTGCCTTTGGTGGTTTCCGCGGTGCCCGGGAGGGGATCGGGATCAATGCAGCAGCCCGTTACGCTGACTATGTGATGCAACAACTGCAATCGAGATAACCCATGACAGAACCCATCCTCTCTCTGGCTGATGCCAATACACTGCTGCAGCTTGAACAGCACCATCTCGAGCACCGGTTTCAACTCAATCTGCCGACCCTCTCCATCCATATACGTGCGAATAATGTCCACCTGATTGAGCAGCTGACTCACTATTTCTCCCCGATATTGAAGCATTATCCTGCAACCGACCAGCCGGTTATTGAGGTCAGCATCATCGAAACGGTTCCTCTGAATACTGAAAGGTTGCCGTTTCTCCAGTGGCAACGGGAAGCGGGAAAACAGGGGCGCAAGGATGCCTATCTTGATTTCCCGGGTGGGCGGCTGATCCACAAGGTACGAACCGGTATGCTCTTTCTGCAGAGTGCATCACAACGGGTTGCGCTCGGCCCCTGCCTGCAGAACCTGAATCAGGTGATCAACTTCATCAACAACCAGCATCTGAACCAACTACAACAACACGGCGCACAACTCGGCCATGCCGCTGCGCTCCAGTATCGGGAACAGGGAATTGCCATTGCCGGCTTTTCCGGTGGTGGCAAATCGACGCTGATGCTGCAGCTGATGGAGCTGGCTGCAGCCCGCTTCCTCACCAATGATCGGCTGCTGCTGCAAAGAAAGGGCAAAACAACCCTGGGTTCTGGCATTGCAAAATGGCCGCGAATCAACCCGGGCACCATCGTCCACAACCCACACCTACACCCTCTGCTCTCTGCAGCACGTCGGGAGCAGCTACTAACACTCCCCAAAGCGGATCTTTGGGCATTGGAAGAGAAGTACGATGCCGATATCGAGACACTCTACGGTCCGGGACGGATTGAGCTACAGGTCCCCATCCACCACCTGCTGCTGCTGAACTGGAAAGCGGACAGTCGGCAACCCACCCAACTACACCCCATCAACCTCGGGCAACACCTTGAGCTGCTCGCAGCCCTGCTCAAGACACCCGGCCCCTTCTACCAGGACAGCAAAGGGCACTTTTCAACGGATCGTAATCAGCCGAATCGTGACCACTATCTCCGGGCTCTGGAGCCGGTACAAACCTACGAAGTGAGCGGTCGTATCAACTTTGATGCCATTAAACAGCAGCTGTTGGAATATATTGCATGAGCCAACGAGAGGCTCTACTGTGACACCATGACAAATCAGAGCGCTCATTACTTGCCAGACGATTTATACCCACAAAAAAGCGAGTTACATAAATGAAACCGGAGAAGAACAACTTCCGCCATGAATCCATTCAAGACCTGGATACCATCGGAGAGATCCTCGATGCCATCACCAGAGGAATCAAAAAAGGGGAACTGCTACTGAGCGATGAGGAGGGGGAGATGAAACTTCACCCACAAGGGTTGCTTCATCTCAAGGTTACCGGCTCTCAGAGTGAATCTGAGGATCGGCTCAACTTGCGCATCAGCTGGCAAAAACCGGTCGAGATTGAAAAGAGAAAACGGCATTTACGGGTCAAGTAAGATTCAATTGGCAACACCAAACCTCAACGTAACTTCAGGGATTGCCTGAAAAATTATCCCGGATTATTCACCAA
>CAYFNH010000080.1:0-5242 GCA_964344435.1 uncultured Piscirickettsiaceae bacterium
GTAGTAGCGCTCGATATCGTCCCCGAGAAGATCGAGATGTTGAACCGGAAAGAGTCCCCGATTGTTGATGCCGAGATTGAGGAGTTTCTGCAGAACCGTGAACTCAATTTCAAGGCCACGCTGGATAAGGCAGAGGCCTACCAAGGGGCTGACTATGTCATTATCGCCACTCCCACCGACTACGATACCGAGTCCAACTACTTCAATACTGGCTCGGTCGAGGCGGTGATCCGCGATGTGATGGAGATTAACCCGGATGCAGTGATGGTGATCAAGTCCACCATTCCGGTGGGCTATACCGAGCGTATCCGTGAAGAGATGAACTGTGAAAACCTCATCTTCTCCCCCGAATTCCTGCGTGAGGGCAAGGCGCTCTACGACAACCTCTACCCCTCCCGCATCATCGTTGGAGAGCAGTCCGAACGGGCCCAGGTATTTGCCAATCTACTGGTCGAGGGAGCGGAGAAGGAGAATATTGATGTGCTCTTCACCAACTCCACCGAGGCAGAGGCGGTTAAACTCTTCTCCAACACCTATCTGGCGATGCGGGTCGCCTACTTCAATGAGCTGGATACCTACTGTCAGGTACATGGACTCGACAGTAAACATATCATTGAGGGGGTGGGGCTCGATCCCCGTATCGGCAGCCACTACAACAACCCCTCCTTCGGCTATGGGGGGTATTGTTTGCCAAAGGACACCAAGCAGTTGCGGGCCAACTACCAGGATGTCCCCAACAACCTGATTCGCGCCATTGTTGATGCCAACACCACCCGCAAGGACTTTATCGCCGACTCCATCATCAGCCAGAACCCAAAAGTGGTTGGAGTGTATCGGCTGATCATGAAGAGTGGCTCCGACAACTTCCGTGCCTCCTCCATTCAGGGGATCATGAAGCGGATCAAGGCCAAGGGAATCCCGGTTATCGTCTATGAGCCAGTGCTGGAAGAGGCCGAGTTCTACCATTCCAAGGTCTATAAAGACCTGTCGGCATTCAAGCAGGATGCCGATGTGATTGTTACCAACCGAATGTGTGAAGCGTTGGAGGATGTGGCGGAGAAGGTAATGACTCGTGATCTGTTTGGAGGGGATAGTTGATCGTGGTGGAAAGAATCATTTAGGAGAGAATGGTGAGCAAGAATGGTATGAGAGCAGTACACCCTGGAGAGGTTCTTAGAGAGGAGTATCTGAGGCCGCTGGGGATGAGTGCCAATGCACTTTCCAAGGCGCTGCATGTTCCGCCTGCAAGGATCAATGATATTGTGCGTGAGCGCAGAGGGGTTACTCCCGATACCGCAATGCGGCTGGTGCGCTACTTTGGTGGGGATGCAAAATCATGGCTTAATCTGCAGACCGAGTATGATTTGAAGGTCGCGGAGGCATCCAGCCTCAAAGAGATTAATCAGTCTATTTCTCCAATGGCAGCGTAAGTTGATGGCACAGTCTACCCAACAGAATCGTAAAATCCTGGTAACCGGTGCTGCCGGTTTTATCGGATCAGCCCTCTCCATTCGACTGCTGGAGCGGGGCGACCAGGTGGTCGGTATCGACAACCACAACGACTACTATGATCCGGCGCTGAAAGAGGCGCGACTGGTGCGTCATGCCGACCACCCCAACTACACCCATATCCGCATGAGTCTGGAAGATCGGGAGGGGATGGCGGAGCTGTTTAAAACAGAGCAGTTTGAAGGGGTGGTCAATCTGGCAGCACAGGCCGGTGTGCGTTACTCACTGGAGAACCCGCTCGCCTATATCGATACCAATCTGGTTGGCTTTGGCCATATCCTGGAAGGGTGTCGCCACAATAAGGTACAGCATTTGGTCTACGCCTCCTCAAGCTCGGTTTACGGCTCCAACACCAAGATGCCGTTTAGTGTGCATGACAACGTCAACCACCCCGTCAGCCTCTATGCGGCGACCAAGAAGGCCAATGAGCTGATGGCCCACACCTACAGCCACCTCTACAACCTGCCGACCACCGGACTGCGCTTCTTCACCGTCTACGGCCCGTGGGATCGTCCCGACATGGCACTACAGAAGTTCACCCGTGCGATACTGGCAGGAGAGAAGATCCAGGTCTTCAACTACGGCAAACATCGCCGCGACTTCACCTATATCGATGATATTGTCGAAGGGGTGATCCGGGTGCTGGATCGCCCTGCACCCCCCAACCCGGAGTGGAGTGGAGATAACCCCGACTCCGGCTCCAGCAAGGCCCCATGGCGGGTCTACAATATCGGCAACAACAACCCGGTGGAGCTGATGGACTATATCGAAGCGCTGGAAGAGGCGCTGGGGGTGGAGGCCGACAAGGAGCTGCTGCCGCTGCAGCCGGGAGATGTACCGGATACCTATGCCGATGTCACTGATCTGGTGGAGGAGTTTGGTTACAAGCCAAGCATGTCGGTGAAGGAGGGGGTCAGCAACTTCGCCAACTGGTACCGGGAATTCCATTCCCTCCCCCTGGCAGGGGGAGGGCAAGGGAGGGGGTAGAGACTCCATGTTTCAAGCAATCATAAAAGAGCACCAAAGTGTAATCGACGATCTGCAATCAATCTCTGAAGAGATCGACCACTCCGCAACGCGCATTACCGACTGCCTGCAACAAGGCGGCAAGCTCCTGCTGATGGGCAACGGCGGTAGCGCGGCCGATGCACAGCACATTGCGGCCGAGCTGGTGGTGCGCTATGTCAACAATCGCCGGGCTCTCCCCGCGATTGCATTGACCACCGACAGCTCCATTCTTACCGCCACCGGAAATGATTTCGGCTTTGAGCAGCTGTTTGCACGACAGGTTGAGGCGCTGGCCCAGCCGGGGGACCTGGTGATTGGTATCTCCACCTCGGGACAGAGTGAGAATGTGGTGCAGGCGCTACAGCAGGCCAGGCAACAGAACATTGCAACCCTGGGACTGACTGGTGCAGCGGCAGGGCGAATCTCCACGATTGCAGACCAAACCATCCAGGTGCCTTCCACGGTCACTGCACGCATTCAGGAGGCCCACATCCTGATCGGCCACTACTGGTGCCAGCAGGTGGAGGCAGCCTACGCATGAGCTTGACGGTTCCCGACTTCTCTGCAGGCACTACTTTGGTCGTTGGCGACCTGATGCTCGATCGTTACTGGTCCGGTGGAGCAGAGCGTATCTCCCCGGAGGCACCGGTTCCGGTGGTACATGTCAACGAGATCGAGGAGCGCCCCGGTGGGGCGGGCAATGTCGCCCTCAATATTGCCGCACTGGGTGGGCAGGTAACCCTGCTGGGTGTGGTGGGTGACGATGCAGAAGGCACATTACTGGAGCAGCAGTTGGCTTCACGCGGAGTGACCTGTCGGTTTCAGCGTGAGACAGGAATGCGCACCTCCACCAAGCTGCGGGTGTTGAGTCGCCACCAGCAGTTGATCCGGCTCGATTTTGAAGAGTCGATGGAGAAGATCGGTTTTGATCCATTGCTTGAACAGTTCAAGCAGCAGTTGGAAAGTTGTGGTGCCGTGGTTCTTTCAGACTATGGTAAGGGGACTCTCTCCGAAATCCAGACACTGATTACACTGGCGCGATCCGCAGGCAAGTCGGTACTGATCGATCCCAAAGGCAGAGACTTCTCCAAATACCGGGGGGCCACCCTGATGACCCCCAACCTCTCCGAGTTTGAGGCGGTGGTTGGGGGTTGTGGTTCCACCGAGGAGATCGTCAATCGCGGCGATACATTGCGTAGCGAGCTGGAGATGGAGGCGCTGCTGGTCACCCGGGGTGAGGCAGGAATGACTTTGCTTGATGAGGGGCGTGTACCGTTCCATCAGCCTACCCATGCACGCGAGGTCTACGATGTGACCGGTGCCGGAGATACCGTGATCGCCACCCTGGCTGCCGGGATTGCGGCGGGTGTCGGGCGAGAGGATGCAGTGGCGGTGGCCAATCTGGCAGCGGGAATTGTGGTCGGCAAGCTGGGTACGGCAACCACCTCGGTGGCAGAGCTGCACCAGGCGATCCATGACCCGGAAGAGACCGGTTTTGGGGTGGTGGATGAAGATCAGTTGAAGTTGGCCATTGATCAGGCCCATGTGCGTGGCGAGAAGGTGATCATGACCAACGGCTGCTTTGACCTGCTTCACACTGGCCATGTCAGTTATCTGGCCGAGGCGCGCAAGCTGGGAGACCGTCTGGTGGTGGCGGTCAACTCCGATGCGTCGGTACGGCAGCTCAAGGGGGAGGCGAGGCCGATCAACGGTCTGGAGGCAAGGATGACGCTACTGGCGGCACTGGAGAGTGTTGACTGGGTGGTGCCCTTTACCGAACAGACCCCGGAGCGGCTCTACTGCAAGGTATTGCCGGACGTGATCGTGAAGGGGGGGGATTATCGACCAGAAGAGGTGGCGGGTGGCCCCTGTGTAATGGAGAATGGTGGCTCGGTGGAGATCCTGCAGTTTGTGGATGGACACTCGACCACATCGATTGTGGAAAAGATCAAACAGAATTTGTAACGTACAGGAAGAGTGTCCCTTCCCCCTTGAAGGGGGAAGGCTGGGATGGGGGTAGATTGTAGTTTTCGACCCCCACCTCAATCCTCCCCCTGCCAAGGGGAGGAGGCTGTTCTGCTTAAGGGAGTAAAATCATGATTATAGTAACCGGTGGTGCAGGGTTTATCGGCAGCAATATCGTCAAGGCGTTGAATGAGCGCGGTCAGACCAATATTTTGGTGGTCGATAACCTCACCAACGGGCGCAAGATGCACAACCTGGCAGACCTGGATATCGCCGACTATATGGATCGGCTCGACTTTATTGAGCGTGTTCGCAACAGTGCAGATTTTGGCAAGGTGGAGGCAGTCTTCCACGAGGGGGCCACTTCGGCTACCATCGAGTGGGATGGCCACTTCGTGATGAATAACAACTACGAGTACTCCAAGACACTGCTCCACTGGTGCCTGCAGCACAATACAAAATTTCTCTACGCCTCCTCCGCCTCGGTCTATGGGGCGGGCTCTACCTTTATCGAAGATCGGCAGTATGAGCGCCCGATCAATATGTATGCCTACTCCAAGTTCCAGTTCGATCAGTATGTGCGCCGTTTACGGCATGAGATGCAGAGCCAGGTGGTTGGCTTTCGTTACTTCAATGTCTACGGCCCACGCGAGCAGCACAAGGGCACGATGTCGAGTACCGCATTCCACTTCAATAACCAGATTCTGGAAAACGGAGTGGCCAAACTCTTCGCCGGGTGTGATGGCTATGGCGATGGTGA
>CAYFNH010000080.1:5342-11400 GCA_964344435.1 uncultured Piscirickettsiaceae bacterium
TTGATCGGTTTTACCCCCATCCCAGCCTTCCCCCTAAAAGGGGGAAGGAGTTGTAGTTCCCTCCTCCTTTTAGGGGGAGGGCAAGGGAGGGGGTAACATGCAAAGAGTCCCACCTGAAACAAAGCAAAACGCACGTACTCTACGCAAGCACCAGACCGATGCAGAGCAACGGCTCTGGAGAAGCTTGAGAAAGCGGCAGCTCAATGGTTACCGCTTCCGCAGACAACACCCCATCGGTAAATACATCGTAGACTTTGTCTCCCTCGACACAAAAGTAATCATTGAACTGGATGGTAGCCAACATCAGGAGCAGCAGCACTATGACACCCAAAGAGACGAATGGCTACATTCTCAAGGGTACAGTGTGTTGAGGTTCTGGAATAATCAGGTGATGAATGAGTTTGATGGAGTGTTGGAAGAAATTCTGAATGTTCTACCCCCATCTCAATCTTCCCCCTGCAAGGGGGAAGAGGCTTTAAAGCTCCCTCCTCCTTTAAGGGGGAGGGCCGGGGAGGGGGTATAAATGCCCAACAAGATCCTTATCGTCGGCCCCTCCTGGGTAGGGGATATGGTGATGGCGCAAAGCCTGTTCAAGGTGATCAGACAGCGCAATCCAGAGGTGATCATTGATGTGCTGGCTCCGGCCTGGTCGCTGCCGCTGCTGGAGCGAATGCCGGAGGTGCGGCAAGGGATTGTGATGCCACTGGGGCATGGCAAACTGGAGCTGGGGGCACGTTACCGGTTGGGTAAATCTCTGCATTCTGAACAGTATGATCAGGCGATTCTGCTCCCGAACTCATTGAAATCAGCGATTGTGCCGTGGGCGGCAAAAATTCCCAGACGAACCGGGTTCAGGGGAGAGATGCGTTATGGGTTGCTGAATGATTTGCGTTTGCTCGACAGGCAGAAACTGACGATGACGGTGCAGCGCTTTGTGGCGTTGGGGGATGAGGATGGAGAACCGCTGCCGGAGATTCCGGAGCCCAAATTGGAGGTCGATCCCGCTATGGTTGAGCAGGCACTGCAGGTATTGGAACTGAATCGACCTGATCAACCGCTGCTGGCCCTCTGTCCCGGTGCCGAGTATGGCCCCGCCAAACAGTGGCCAGCAGAGTACTTTGCGGCTGTGGCCAAAGAGAAGCTGCAACAGGGGTGGCAAGTATGGCTGTTTGGCTCGGAAAAAGATCATCCAATTTGTGAAGAGGTGATGGATGCCGCACACCCTCCCCCAGGCAGGGGGGGGGAAGGGGTGGGGGTCGAAAACCTCGCAGGCCGCACTACCCTCGAACAAGCAGTAGACCTGATGTCGCTGGCAAACGTAGTTATTGGCAATGACTCCGGTCTGATGCATGTGGCTGCAGCGCTTGATCGCAATCTAATCGCTATCTACGGCTCTTCCGATCCCAGCTTTACCCCACCCTTGAATCGCCGAGCGCAGATCCTCGATCTCAATCTGGAGTGCAGCCCCTGTTTCAAACGCGAGTGTCCATTGGGGCATACGGAGTGTCTGACTCAATTGAAGCCCGAGCAGGTACTGCAAGCGATGGAAAGCTTCCAGTGAGAGTGTTGCTGATCAAAACCTCCTCGTTGGGAGATGTGCTCCATGCACTGCCCGCGGTAACCGATGCGGCCAGAGCCATTCCCGCTATCCAGTTCGACTGGGTGGTGGAGGAGCCATTCGCCGAGGTGCCGGCCTGGCACCCGGCGGTGGACCGGGTGATTCCAGTCGCTATCCGGCGTTGGCGCAAGTCGCCGTTAAAGGCGCTGCTCTCGGGGGAGTGGGCTACCTTCAAGCGTGCCGTGAAAGCCCGTGAATATGACCTGGTGCTGGATGCACAGGGGTTGATCAAGAGTGGTTTGATTACCCGACTGGCGCAGGGCCCAAAGGTAGGGCTGGATCGCAACTCTGCCAGAGAGCCGTTTGCCAGCCGCTTCTATGACCGACCGCTGGCAGTAGCCAAGGGTGAACATGCGATTGTGCGGTTGCGTAAATTGTTTGCATTAGCGCTGGATTATTCAGTGCCTGAGGAAGAGGGTGATTCGGGCATTTTACCCCCACCCTGTCCCTCCCCCTTAAAGGGGGAGGGGATGTTTGGTCACCTTCCCCCTTTAAGGGGGAAGGCTGGGATGGGGGTAAAATCCATTCTCTTCATCCACGGTACCACCTGGCCGACCAAACACTGGCCCGACCCCTATTGGCTGGAACTGGCCGACCTGGTCAATGAGGCCGGTTATCGAATCATGTTGCCCTGGGGGAATGAACAGGAACGACAGCGTGCCGGGCAGATTGCATCGGGACGAGATGCGGTGGTGTTACCCAAAAGCTCACTTACCGAGTTGGTGGAACAGTTCCAGCAGGTGGCAGGTATGGTCTGTGTTGATTCCGGCCTGGCTCATCTGGGGGCAGCTCTGCAGATCCCGTCGGTAACCGTCTACGGCTCCACCAATCCTGGGCTGACCGGAACCTGGGGCGAGAATCAACATCACCTGACCGCCTCACTGGAGTGCGCCCCTTGCCTGAAACGAACCTGCTCACACCCTCCCCCAGGCAGGGGGAGGGCAGGGGTGGGGGTCGAACCCATCTGTTATCAGGAAATCACACCACAAACGGTCTGGAATCTCCTGCAAAATAGCCTCAATTCCACCACATAACCTTTAAATCATGGGAGAATAGCACTCCCACTTTCCCCTCCCCCTAGCAGGGGGAGGGTTAGGGTGGGGGTAGAATTCTAAAAACTCTAAAGCTTCGTCATTGAATACATGAACCAGTCCCCCAACCTCTCCATTGTGATCCCCGTCTGCAATGAGGAGGAGAGCATTGGTGTTTTGATCAAAGAGATTGATCAGGTGGTAGAGCACGCGCTTGGTTACGAGATTGTGGTGGTGGACGATGGTAGCCAGGATAGTACGCTGGAGGTGCTCAACAGTTTGAAACAGGAGCTGAGCCAACTACGGGTCATTCGTCACTTGCAGAACAGTGGGCAGAGCACTGCGATTCGTACCGGGATCAAGCAGGCCAAGGCAACATGGATTGCCACACTGGATGGGGATGGGCAGAATGATCCGGCCGATATCCCCATTCTCTACCGCAAATTGATTGAAGAAGAGCAAGGCGACCCGGCACTGGTGGTTGCAGGGCATCGCAAGAAACGCAAGGATCACTGGTTTCGTAGCTTCTACTCCCGTATTGCCAACCGCGTCCGTGCGCGCCTGCTGCAGGATGAGACCCCCGATACCGGTTGCGGACTCAAGATATTTTCACGGGAACGTTTTCTCGATCTCCCCTATTTTGACCATATGCACCGCTACATCCCGGCGCTCTTTATCCGTCAGGGGGGGCGAGTGGTCTCGGTTGAGGTCAACCACCGCTCTCGTGAGCAGGGGGTTTCCAAATACGGTTTCCATAACCGCTTCTGGGTAGGAATCATGGATCTGCTTGGAGTGCGTTGGCTATTGAAGCGGGCCAAAAACCCCGGAGTGGAAGAGCTATGAACAGTTGCATACAAAGTACCCTCCCCCAAGCAGGGGGAGGGCAAGGGTGGGGGTTGAGTCAAGCCAGGAGCACCGGAGTAAAGGAATTGTAAGATGCAAGATATCCCCACCTCCTGGCTCATCCTCGGCTTCCTCGGGCAGGCACTCTTCTCCATGCGTTTCCTGATCCAGTGGATCTACAGCGAGAAGAACAAGCGCAGCATGATCCCGACCGCCTTCTGGTACTTCAGTCTGGCCGGTGGGTTGACGCTGCTCTCCTATGCGATCCTGCGCGAAGATCCGGTCTTTATCGTCGGGCAGGGGGCTGGGTTGTTTATCTATATGCGTAATCTGATGCTGATCCGCAAAGAGTTGGAGATGAAGGCGGAACTAAAAGAAATGGATGATTTGTAAGGGTAAATTGCTGTGCTACAATGAAAAGCATGGCAAATGAGGATCCGATACCTTAAAATCTGATGCAGCAGCCCGGTAGAAACGGCAGTCTGTCAAACAGGAGAGTTATATATGATAAAGGTAATCAATACTCTGATTTTGTGCCTGATATTGGGATGGGGAGGTTTGGCTCAAGCTGAACAGCCAGCGACCAAAGATGATATCAAACTTATTCTTGGGCAGATGGATAAGCGCTTTGAGCAGATAGATAAGCGCTTTGAACAGGTAGATAGGCGTTTTGAACAGGTAAATAGGCGCTTCGAACAGATGGAAGAGCGCATGAGTTTCATGCAGGGGCTGCTGTATGTGATCCTGACAGCAGCATTGGGAGCCCCTTTTTTAGCAGAACACCATGCTCGGCGGCGTGACGATTTCCTGAAGGAAGAGCACGACCGAATGAACAGGCTCGTATTTGCTTTGCGAAGTCTGGCAAAAGATGACCCCAAGATCAAAGAGGCACTGGAACTGGCTGAGGTGTAGAGCGGTTTTTCTTTCGATTTGCAATCTGAAGGGCATATTCAACAAGTGGGAATTGAGTTCTATCGCAACCGCATTCTCCACCATGGCGCAGTAGACGGTGTAACCGGCTCCTGTCACCAGCTCTTCTGGTCCAATGAACGCTCCATTCTGATTGACTGTGGTCTGTTCCAGGGAGAAGAGGCGGCAGAGGATGGTAGCCACTCCGAGCAGCTGAAAATCCAGTTTCCCGTCGACCAGATCGATGCACTGGTGGTAACCCACGTCCATATCGACCACGTAGGCCGCATCCCCTACCTGTTGGCAGCAGGTTTCAAGGGGCCAATTTACTGCAGCGAACCCTCTGCACTACTGCTGCCACTGGTGCTGGAGGATGCCCTCAAAATCGGCTTTACCCGCAACCAGCAACTGATCGACCGCTTCCTCAAACAGATCGAACAACAGATCCACCCACTTCCCTACAAGCAGTGGCACCCCATATCCCCTCCCCCTTTAAGGGGGAGGGCAAGGGAGGGGGTAGAATCCAACCAACTCCGTATAAAACTCCACCCAGCAGGCCACATACTAGGATCGGCCTACATAGAATGCGACCTGAAAAACAACATAGAGCGACAACGCATCACCTTCTCCGGCGATCTTGGCGCCCCCTACAGCCCTCTCATCAGTGCACCTCGTTCCCCCTACCAATCAGATATTTTGATTCTGGAGAGTACCTACGGAGACAAACTCCACCACGGAAGAAGAGATCGCAGAAACCAACTGAAAAAGATCATCCAGCGTGCAATCCGCAATCGAGGGGTAGTTCTGATTCCCGCCTTCAGTATTGGTCGAACCCAGGAGCTGCTCTACGAACTTGAGGAGCTGATCCACCGCTCTGAGATTGACTTGGAGGTGGTGGTTGACTCCCCCCTTGCCGCCCAATTCACCGAAACCTACCGTGCACTCAAGCCTTTTTGGGATAAAGAGGCCAAACGAAAATTGAAGCGAGGTCGGCACCCGCTCGCCTTCGAACAGCTCTGGACCATCGATGACCATCAAACCCACCTGCAAACGGTCGAATATCTGAAGAAAACGGCCAAACCCACCATCGTCATTGCCGCCAGTGGCATGTGCAGTGGCGGGCGTATCGTCAACTACCTCAAGGCGCTGATTGAAGACCCGCGTACCGATATCCTCTTTGTGGGCTACCAAGCCAGCGGAACACCGGGCCGCATAATCCAGAAGTATGGCCCCAGAGGAGGGTGGGTAGCATTGGAGGGTAAACGTTACACCATCCGTGCAAAAACCTGGACAGTAAGTGGCTACAGTGCCCATGCAGACCAGAAAAACCTGATCAACTTTATCAAGCGGATGCGCTACAAGCCCGGTGAGGTGCGTCTGGTACATGGTGATTCAGAAGCAAAGCAGCAGCTCAAGCAGAAGTTGAGCCGGTTGTTGCCTGCAAGCAAAATCTGGGTGTCGTGACCCCGGACCTTGAATCCCCTCAATTGTACCGAGAGAGAATGCGTAGATAAATAGTCCACTATAATGGTATATTAATGTTGTATATCGATAAAAAGTGCTATTATAGTGGCCATGTCAGATAAGGTAGATATTGAGATTTATCACTGGTGTCCCAACGTTGAAGAGGTAAAACTCACGTAGCCCCATAAAACAC
>CAYFNH010000081.1:0-11285 GCA_964344435.1 uncultured Piscirickettsiaceae bacterium
TAGTGTAACCGACTAAGGTCTATCCGCAATCCACAACTGGAGTCTGCGCGGAGTTCGATACATCGGTAGTGTAACCGACTAAGGTCTATCCGCAATCCACAACAGCATCATCAAGGGACGCTGAGTTCATGTCAGTGTAACCGACTAAGGTCTATCCGCAATCCACAACTGTTTAGTGATGTGCATTGTTTGCTCTCCTAGTGTAACCGACTAAGGTCTATCCGCAATCCACAACCGAACCAAGTATATGAGCCGTAAGTCGTCGAGTGTAACCGACTAAGGTCTATCCGCAATCCACAACTCGCCTGTTTGATAATTCCATTGGGTGAATAGTGTAACCGACTAAGGTCTATCCGCAATCCACAACTGTGATTTAGTGATGTGCATTGTTTGCTCTAGTGTAACCGACTAAGGTCTATCCGCAATCCACAACGGACGATCATGAAGCTTGCCAAGAGGTCTTAGTGTAACCGACTAAGGTCTATCCGCAATCCACAACAGAGGAATGGGCGCAGACAGAAAGAGATATAGTGTAACCGACTAAGGTCTATCCGCAATCCACAACTGCCTAAAGCATCTGCTATCTCTTGTGCATAGTGTAACCGACTAAGGTCTATCCGCAATCCACAACTGTAAAACTCCGTTTATGTATAAATATAAAGTGTAACCGACTAAGGTCTATCCGCAATCCACAACTGACGATGCAACCTTGTCATGGGTCGGCGTAGTGTAACCGACTAAGGTCTATCCGCAATCCACAACATGACGTTGGAGTACCCCGAGGGCGTAGAAGTGTAACCGACTAAGGTCTATCCGCAATCCACAACCTGCTGGGCTTCTGGTCAGGTCTCGACCTGAGTGTAACCGACTAAGGTCTATCCGCAATCCACAACCGACTCGTTGGCGAGACCGATGAGTCTGTAGTGTAACCGACTAAGGTCTATCCGCAATCCACAACCGCTGTACGCTCTGAATACGCCTCAATATAGTGTAACCGACTAAGGTCTATCCGCAATCCACAACCTACGGTATGGGCACCACACAGGCAGCATGAGTGTAACCGACTAAGGTCTATCCGCAATCCACAACTGGGGCCGTTCTTGAAGTATTCGCAATTGGAGTGTAACCGACTAAGGTCTATCCGCAATCCACAACGGTCATTGTCTCCGACTTCTCGGTTGCAGTAGTGTAACCGACTAAGGTCTATCCGCAATCCACAACCTCGGTGAGTGTCACGCCATCCAGTGAGGCAGTGTAACCGACTAAGGTCTATCCGCAATCCACAACTGCCAAGAGAGTATCGAGAGGCATTGGAGAAGTGTAACCGACTAAGGTCTATCCGCAATCCACAACTCCTTGTGTGGTTCCACTACCCGCAGCCCCAGTGTAACCGACTAAGGTCTATCCGCAATCCACAACTGATCCTTCCTTATGCAACCACAAAGACCTGCTATCACAGCCATTGCAAATGGTGATACTTACCCCCCTGCCAAGGGGGGTAAGTATCACCACAGATTTGCACCGACTGCTAGAATTCGCGTCTTTTCACCTTTGTGTGAAACGCTTTTATTTGAGCTTGCCACAGCACTGCTTGTACTTCTTGCCGGAGCCACAAGGGCAGGGTTCATTACGTCCCACCTTGCGACCTTCGCGTACAAAGGGGGCCTTCTCCTCGGTATCTGCAGATGATTCCGGTGCTGGCTGGCCGCCCATCACACCGGTTGGTGCATGTTGAAACTCCATTGCAGCAGCCGCCTCTGCTGCCTCACGACGCTGCGCCTCGATGGCAGCCACTTCCTCTTCAGTCTGCACCTTGACCCGGGTGATAATCCCCAGCGTGTCATGTTTGATACGATCCAGCATGGCCGAGAACATCTCGAACGACTCGCGCTTGTACTCCTGCTTCGGATTTTTCTGTGCATACCCCCGCAGGTGAATGCCCTGGCGCAGGTGATCCATCGCCTGCAAGTGCTCCTTCCACTGGTGGTCCAGCACCTGCAGCATCACCGCCTTCTCGAAGTGGCGCACATTATCACTACCCGCCAGTGTCTCTTTAGCATTGTAGGCAGCCACCATCTCCTCAACCACCTTCTGCCGTAGTGTCTCTTCGTGGAGGTGGTCATCCTCCTCCAACCATTGTGCGATCGGGAACGTTAGCTCAAACTCCTTCTCGATGGCCGCCTCCAGCCCCGCAATATCCCACTGCTCCTCCATGCTCTGGGGGGGGACGAAGTGGTTGATCATCTGGTTGACCACATCCTCACGCACGGCATGGACAGTGTCAGAAATATCATCCACATCCATCAGTTCGTTACGCTGCTCGTAAATCACCTGACGTTGATCATTGGCAACATCATCAAACTCCAGCAGCTGCTTACGGGTATCGAAGTTGTGCCCCTCCACCTTGCGCTGCGCATTCTCGATCGCCTTGTTGACCCATGGGTGCTCAATCGCCTCACCCTCTTCCATCCCCAGTTTCTGCATCATTCCAGCCAGGCGCTCGGAGGCAAAAATGCGCATCAGTGAATCTTCCAGCGAGAGGTAGAAGCGGCTGGAGCCGGGATCCCCCTGTCGACCGGAACGACCACGCAGCTGATTATCGATACGACGTGATTCATGGCGCTCGGTGCCAATAATGTGGAGCCCACCGGAGGCAAGCACCTGCTCATGGCGCTGCTGCCAGGCCGCTTTTACCTCATCCTCTTTGGCCTCTCTCTCTTCCCCCAGTTGCACCAGCTCTGCCTCGAGACTTCCCCCCAAGACAATATCGGTACCTCGACCCGCCATGTTGGTAGCGATGGTGACCGCTCCCGGCGCACCGGCATGCTCCACAATGTGCGCCTCGCGCTCATGCTGCTTGGCATTGAGTACCTCATGCTCGATCTTCTCTGATTTCATCATCTCCGAAATCAGTTCGGAACTTTCAATCGAGGCGGTACCGACCAGCACCGGCTGCTGCTTCTCGATACAGGCGCGCACATCCTCAATAATGGCCCGATACTTCTCTTGTGCCGTCAGATAGACCAGATCGGCACGGTCATCACGTACCATCGGACGGTGGGTCGGGATCACCACCACTTCGAGTCCGTAGATCTGCTGAAACTCATACGCCTCGGTATCGGCGGTACCGGTCATCCCGGAGAGCTTTTCATACATGCGGAAATAGTTCTGGAAGGTGATCGAGGCCATGGTCTGGTTCTCGTTCTGGATCTGCACCTCCTCCTTCGCCTCAACCGCCTGATGCAGCCCCTCACCCCAGCGCCGCCCCGGCATGGTACGCCCGGTAAACTCATCGACGATGACGATCTGCCCGTTCTGCACGATGTAGTGGACATTTTTCTCATACACCACATGAGCGCGCAGAGCCGCATAGAGGTGGTGCATCAAGGTAATGTTCTGGGGCTCGTAAAGGCTCTCCCCTTCTCCCAGCAATCCGGCACTGGTCAGCAAATCCTCGACCTTTTCATGACCCTGTTCGGTCAGCAGTACCTGCTTCGACTTCTCGTCAACGGTATAGTCTCCGCTCGACTCCTCACCCTCTTCGAAACCACGCTCCAGCTGCCCCGGCAGGCTGTTCATCGCCTGATAGAGCTCGGAGTTGTCATCGGTTGGACCGGAGATGATCAACGGGGTACGCGCCTCGTCAATCAGAATGGAGTCGACCTCATCCACCACCGCAAAGGCCCGCTGGCGCTGTACCCGCTCATCCGCAGAAAACGACATGTTGTCTCGCAGATAGTCAAAGCCAAACTCATTGTTGGTGCCGTAGGTGATGTCGGCCGCATAGGCCTGTTGGCGCGCCTCATGCTCCAATCCGGGAACCACCACCCCGACACTCATCCCGAGGAAGTTGTAGAGCTGCCCCATCCAGCCTGCATCACGGCTGGCAAGATAGTCATTGACCGTCACCACATGGACGCCCTTGCCACTGAGGGCATTGAGGTAGACTGCCAATGTCGCCATCAGGGTCTTGCCCTCACCAGTGCGCATCTCGGCGATCTTGCCCTGATGCAGTACCATGCCGCCAATCATCTGCACATCGTAGTGGCGCATCTGGAAGACACGCTGAGAGGCTTCACGGACGGTAGCAAAGGCCTCCGGCAGGAGCGCATCGAGGCTTTCCCCCTGCTCAACCCGCTGGCGAAATTCAGCAGTTTTTCCCTTAAGCGCCTCATCACTCAAGGTTTTCATCTCTGGTTCCAGTGCGTTGATCTGCCCAACCGTCTTCTGCATCTTTTTGACCAGACGATCGTTGCGACTACCGAAAACCTTTTTGAAAACTTTTTTGATCATGGTGATGGCCACTTCCTGCGGCAAAAGTGTTGTATAGCGTCGAGCACGGAAAGCGCCCAACCCTCAAGTTGAAAAGAGGAGAATCATAGCGAATCAGCGATGGAACTCCAACCGGAACCCATCGACTTGAGAGGTTTTTTATGCCGCTAACGGCACAAAGGAGATAGGTGCAGGCTCACGCTCATCAAAAGAGACATATTCCCAAGCATCCCTGGTCGCGAGCACCTTGCGAGTCAGACGGTTGTTAAGGTCATGCCCCGACTTGTAGCCATGGTAGGCCCCCAGAATCGGACTTCCCAGCAAATACAGGTCGCCCACTGCATCGAGTATCTTGTGGCGTACAAACTCATCCTTGAAACGCAGACCATCTTCATTCAGCACACGGAACTCATCCAGTCCAACGGCATTCTCCAAGCTTGCGCCCAGTGCCAATCCCTGCATTCTCAACGCCTCGACATCACGCATAAAACCAAAGGTACGGGCGCGACTCACCTCTTTCTCATAGCGCAGGGAGGAGAAATCCACCTCCTGATACTGATGATCCGCACTGAATGCCGGATGTCTGAAGTCAATCTCGAACGAGAGCTTGAACCCCTCATACGGGGTCAGAGTAGCCTTTTTATCGCCATCTTCCACCTCGATTGGGCGGGTGATGCGGATATAACGCTTTGCAGCCTGCTGTTCAACCAGACCCGCACTCTTCAACATAAAGACGAAGGTGCTGGCACTACCATCCATGATCGGGATCTCTGGTGCATCCAGGTCGACAAAGGCATTATCGACCCCCAGCCCATAGAAGGCAGACATCAGGTGTTCGATGGTGGAGATGGTGGCACCATCTTTCATCAGGGTGGTGGAGAGACGAGTATCCCCAACACAGGTTGGGCAGACTGCGATAGACGGACTATTGGCCATATCCACCCGACGAAACACAATGCCACTGTTTTCAGGCGCAGGACGCAGGGTCAAGTGCACCTTCTTCCCGGAGTGAAGCCCGATACCGGTAGAGCGAACCTGGCTTTTGAGTGTTCTTTGGCGTGTCATGGTTATATTCTGCTGTTGTCACCCTGCCTTACAGGGCAGGCGCATTCTATACAATAAATCTCTTGAATGCAAGCGCATAAAAAACGCATTTTTTCGACAGAGATGATTCTAGAGGAGCCGACAGCGGCAAATCAAGTACTTTTTTCCATTTTATTCACCTGGTTTCTCAAATACACTCTAGAACAAACCAGAATACCAATACAAATAAGGAGTAACCCCCTGTCGCGGCTGAACCTCAACCTCCAACACTCCCGCCTGGGCACGAGGCAAAAGGGCCCTGACCTCACCATCCGCCCCAATCAATGCGGTGATGCCCGTGTTGGTTGCCCGTAACAGTGGACGCGCCGACTCCAGCGCTCGCATCCGTGCAATTTGCAGATGCTGGTCTGCCGCAAGAGAGTCCCCAAACCAGCCATCATTGCTGATCGTCACCAGCACTCCCGCCTGCGGCACCCCGGAGAAGGCAAGCTCCGGATAGGCGATCTCATAACAGATTGTCGGTGCCAGGGAGACCCCATTCACCTGCAACAGAGGTTGGTCCTGCCTCCCTGAAGAGAAAGAGGAGAATGGAACCTGAATAAAGTCCAACAGTGGACGCAACAGGGATGCCAGCGGTAGATATTCCCCCATCGGTACCAGGTGACGTTTGCGATAACTGCCCTGGTCCGCCCCAACCATCACCATTGCATTGTAATAGCGCTGCCCTCCGTTCCATTCCAGCAAGGGGATACCTGTCAACAAGGTACGCCCATCCTCTGCCAACTGTTGAGACCATGACTGCAAGAAGGAGGTGTCGATCTGCTGCCGAAAGGCGGGGATGGCCGTCTCCGGCCACACCACCAGGCGGGCACGACTCGACTCGGTGGCGTTTCGGTACCAGTTCAGGGTGGGGCTGAGATTCTGCAGCAACCACTTTTGATCCTGTGCAATATTGCCCTGCACCAGCGCTACCGTAAGTGCCTCCCCATCCGCTTCGTCCCAGCGCAGTTGGCTGCTTCCCCACGCAACTCCAAGCAACAGTAGCAGCTGAAAGGCGGTCAGCAACCGATGCTGGTGCCCGAGAACCAAAAACAACAGCAGCTGCGCGACCCAAACCAGAAACAGCGATACCCCCAGCGTTCCCACCCAGGGAGCAAGCCCCTGATAGAAGCTTCCCGGTGCAGTATGCCCAAGCAGCAACCAGGGGAAACCACCGAAGAGCCACCCTCTCAACCACTCAACGGTGACCCACAGCAGAGGAAACAGAACTCCGCCACAACAACCAACCCGTGGTTGCAGCCAAACCAGCACCCCCCCTTGCAACGCGAAAAATAGTGCCATCACCGCCACAAAGAGTGCTGTCATCAGCAATGAGAGAGGCAGCGTGACTCCACCAAACTGCTGCGTACTGACTTGAATCCAGCTGGCGCCTACCGCAAACAACCCCACCCCGAAGAGCCAACCCAGGAGTGCTGCCTGTTTTGGGGAACCTGCCTGCTGCCAAAGCCATAGCAGCACACCTGCCGACAGCGGAGCAATCCAGTACTGTTCGAACGGCGCAAAGGCCAGTGGCAGGAGAGCACCAGCCCCCAGTGCCAACAGATAGAGTGCGCTATACAGTATCTGCTTCTGTTTCTGCTTCATGGTCCGGAAACTGACCACCAGCATCTGCTTCAAGCGGAGAGACGTTCACCTGCAATAGATGTATCCGGCGGTTGTCTGCCCGCAGTACCTTGAAACGGAAGCGTTCGATTTCCACACTCTCTCCCCGCATCGGCAAGTGCCCCAGACGCCGGATCAGCAACCCGGCAATCGTATCCACCCCCTCTTCATGCAGCGAGGCCGAGAAGTACTCATTGAACTCTTCAATTGGCGTGACTGCTTTTACGGTATGGCGCACCGCAGTGTGACGATGGATCAACCCCTCTTCAAGGTCGTGCTCATCCTCGATATCGCCGACAATCTGCTCCAGCACATCCTCGATGGTCACCATCCCGGCCACGCCACCATACTCATCGACCACAATGGCAATATGGTTTCGGCTGGAGCGAAACTCCTTGAGCAGCACATTCAAGCGCTTGCTCTCTGGAATAAAGACTACCGGACGCAGGTTCTCACGTAGATTGAAGTGCCCCTCATCCTCTCGCCAGTGGAGTACATCCTTGGCCAGCAGAATACCGACCACCTCGTCACGGCTCTCACCAATGACCGGAAAACGGGAGTGTGCGGATTTGATCACCGTCGGCAGAAACTCCTCCGGAGAGTCCTCCAGCCCCACCACCACCATCTGTGAACGGGGAATCATGATATCTCGCGCCTGCATTTCGGAGAACTGCAGCGCCCCCTCCAGCATTGCCAGGCTGTCTGCATCCAGAATCTGCTGCCAGTGGGCAGCACGGAGAATCTCAATCAGTTGATCTTTGTTGTCTGGTCCCTGCTGCTGCGCATGCCCAAACAGGGAGCGGAGCCAGGAACCGATGGTAGGTCGGTCTTTGCTGTTCATGAACGGTGTTTAGTTGAATCAATAAACAGTAGTTTACGCATAGGGATCAGCAAAGCCAAGAGATGCCAGCACCTTAATTTCCGCCTGCTCCATCAGAATCGCATCACGTGGCTCAATATGGTCCATTCCCAGCAGATGCAGTACCCCATGCACCACCATGTGTGCCCAGTGGGCAGTTTCGCTCTTCTGCTGCTCCTGCGCCTCTCGCGCAATCACCGGCGCACAGATCACCAGATCGCCCAGCGGCAACTCCTCGGCCGGAATTCCTGCTGGTGCTTCGAACGGGAAGGAGAGCACATTGGTCGCCCCCTGCTTGTTACGATACTGCTGGTTCAACTCGGCACTCTCTGCCTCATCCACGATACGCACCACCAGTTCACCCAGCACCTCTTCGCCCGCGCCATCAATGGCAGCATTGGCCCACTGCTCAAACTCACTCACTTGCGGCAGCATCTCCACCTCAACCACCTGCTGCAGAATCAACTCCATCAGCCCTGCTCTCCATCATATGCACGCACAATACGTTGCACCAGCGGGTGGCGCACCACATCCTTGGCCTGGAAAAAGGTGAAGCCGATCTCGTCCACCGGCTGCAACACCTCAATCGCGTTACGCAGCCCCGACTGCACATGGCGCGGCAGATCGACCTGGGTCACATCGCCAGTCACCACCGCAGTAGAGCCAAAGCCGATTCGGGTGAGAAACATCTTCATCTGCTCCACCGTGGTGTTCTGCGCCTCATCCAGAATGACAAAGGAATCATTCAAGGTACGCCCACGCATAAAGGCGAGCGGTGCCACCTCGATCACATTGCGTTCGATCAGCTTGGCCACCTTCTCGAAACCCAACATCTCATAGAGGGCATCATAGAGCGGGCGCAGGTAGGGGTCGATCTTGTCGGCCATATCCCCCGGCAGAAAACCGAGCTTCTCCCCCGCCTCCACCGCCGGACGCACCAGCACCAGCCGCTTCACCTCCTCGCGCTGCAGCGCATCGACCGCACTGGCCACCGCCAGATAGCTCTTGCCGGTACCGGCCGGGCCGATGCCGAAGCTGAGATCATGGGTGACGATCTGGTGCATATAGCGGCGCTGACGCGGGCCACGCGGGCGGATCACCCGGTGGCGAGTCTTGATGGTGACCTCGGGAACGGAGCGCTCCGCCTCTGCCGCCTCGGCATCCTCATCTCGCTCCATCTGCACCTCATTGAGCAGCAGGTGCAGCGTATCAGCTGCGATCTCCTCCTGCTGTGCATACAGATCGTTGAGCAGCTGCTCCGTCAACGCAATCGACTCACTGTCACCGACAATACGGAACTGGTTGCCACGGTAGTTGATTTCCACCCCCAGCCGCCCCTCGATCTGACGCAGGTGCGCATCCTGTTCGCCACAGAGGGCGACCAGCCGTTCACTATCGGCTGGCTCCAGTACAATCTCGGTTGATTCCATCACCTTTAGCCCTTCCTAAAAATAGTAATTTTTCTGTGAGTGCAAGGCAGCACCGCACGGAGAACCGGAGTGTACGTACTAGTACATGAGGATTCGAGTACGGAGCTAACGCAGCAATCACTGAAAAAGTGCATTTTTAGACCCGCTCACCACGCAGGGAGTTGGGCAGCGCCTCAGTGATCCGCACCTCGACAAACTGCCCGGTCAGGCTCAACGGCCCATCAAAGTTGACCACCCGGTTGTTCTCGGTGCGCCCCGCCACCTGAGTACCCGGCCCCTTGCGTGCCGGCCCCTCGACCAACACGGTCTGTACACTACCGACCATCTCGCGACTGATCTCCATCGCAATCTGATTCAACCGTTCCTGCAGCCGTGCCAACCGCTGCTGCTTCACTGCGTGGGGTACATCATCGGGCAGGTCAGCCGCCGGAGTACCGGGGCGCGGACTGTAGATAAAACTGAAGGAGCGGTCAAAGCGCAGCTCCGCAATCAGATCCATCGTCGCCATGAAATCTTCCTCGGTCTCACCGGGGAAGCCGATAATGAAGTCGGAGGAGAGACTGAGATCGGGGCGCTGCGCCCGCAGCTTGCGGATGATCTCGCGATAGGCCTCAGCGGTATGGTTGCGCTTCATCATCTTGAGGATGTGGTCGGCACCCGCCTGTACCGGCAGGTGAAGGTGGCTCACCAACTGTGGCACCTCACCATAGCTCTCGATCAGCGCATCGCTCATCTCCATCGGGTGAGAGGTGGTGTAGCGGATACGCCCCACCCCCTCCATCGCCGCAATGAAGTGGATCAGCGTTGCCAGATCGGCAATCTCTCCATCCTCCATCTCGCCACGGTAGGCATTGACATTCTGCCCCAACAGCGAGATCTCCCGCACCCCCTGCTCGACCAATCCCGCCACCTCAGCGATCACATCATCGAACGGGCGGCTCACCTCTTCGCCACGGGTATACGGAACGACACAGAAGGTGCAGTACTTGCTGCACCCCTCCATGATACTGACATGGGCGCTGACGCCAGTCGCCTGCTGCTCCGGCAGGCGGTCAAACTTCTCGATCTCGGGGAAAGAGACATCGACCACCGCCTTCTGCTCAGCCATCGCTGCATCGACCATCTCCGGCAGGCGGTGCAGGGTCTGTGGCCCAAAGACCAGATCAACAAACGGGGCACGGCCACGGATTGCCTCCCCCTCCTGACTGGCGACACAGCCACCCACCCCGATCAACACACCGGGTTTTGCTTCCTTGAGCGGACGCCACAACCCCAGCTGCGAGAAGACCTTCTCCTGCGCCTTCTCTCGCACCGAACAGGTGTTGAGCAGAAAGAGATCGGCCTCCTCCGGCACCTCGGTACGCTCGTAGCCGTGCGACTTCTGCAGCAACTCCACCATACGAGCAGAGTCGTAGTCATTCATCTGGCAGCCAAAGGTTTTGATCAGGACTTTCTTGGACATCGGGATATACAGCGAGGCAACGGTAAAAACTTAATTCTACCTTAAATGGTGATTCAACCGAGTCACCCAAAAATGAAAAAAGCCACTCCAGAACTGAAGTGTCTTCTGATAACTGGTTGAGCAACCGCTACTGTGCAGCTTGAACAAACCCACTTCGGATGTACTCGCCTACAGCCACCGCATCGGCCTCACCAATCTGTTCAAACGCAGGCATGACCGGGCCACCCCCACGAATCTTGGCTCCAAGATCGGCTGCAGCATGCGTTGTCCCTGCAATCTTCAGCAAGCCAGCCAACTTGCCCTCACCCTGTGCACCGTGACAACCGGCACAGGCATCAGCATAAATCTGTGCAGGTGTTGCACCGGCAACCGGAGTATAGCTATTGGTACCACCACAACCGCTCAGCAACAGTACCGCAGGAATCACCATCAATACTTTTTTCATCACACTCTCCATGAATCTCTTTTTCAGATACCGCCCACAGCGGAGCAGTAGCAACCTTCCTAGTCTCTTGCCATTATATCGCAAACCAGAAATTTATGATTTTTATCAATT
>CAYFNH010000082.1:0-11023 GCA_964344435.1 uncultured Piscirickettsiaceae bacterium
ACCACGCCAGGTATCGATGTGATACTTGGTAAATGGCAGACCGGTCTTCTCGAAGAAGGTTGGCCAGCCAATACGCTCAGCCCATTCCCCCATGCGCTCCCAATCCTTGGCATCTTCCTTGTAGGTCTTGAGGATCTTCATCACAACTTCGGAGACCTCAGGCCAGCGGGGTGGGTTGTTGGGGATTCCAGCCGCAACCAGCTTGTGGAAGCTTGGCTTGCTACGTGCATTGGAGTGCTTGCCACCTACCCAGATCGCCAACTTGGAGTGCTCTGGATCGTTGATCAGCATTGGCGGGCAGGGAGGGAAGCAGGCGCCACAGCAGACGCACTTCTTCTCGTCCACCTCAAGAGAGGGCTTGCCATTGACCATCGCTGGACGAATCGCAGCAACCGGGCAACGTGCAACCACTGAGGGGCGCTCACAGACACCAGATACCAGATCATGGTTGATCTTGGGTGGCTTGGTGTGCTGAATATTGATCGCGATATCACCCTGGCCACCACAGTTGATCTGACAACAGGAAGAGGTGATCTTCACACGGTTTGGCATCTCCTCCTTGATGAACTCATCATGCAGCTCATCCATCAGCGCCTTGACCGCACCAGAGGCGTCAGTACCCGGAATATCACAGTGCATCCAGCCCTGAGTATGCGAGATGCTGGTTACAGAAGGACCGGTACCACCAACAGGGAACCCCTCTTCGTTGAGGCGGGCAATCAGAGGATCTACACGACTCTCGTCCTTGCACAGATACTCGACATTGTTACGGGTGGTAAAGCGCAGGTAGCCATCACTGAACTCATCTGCGATGTCTGCCAACAGACGGATGGTGTAGACGTCCAGCTGACGCTGTGTACCACAGCGCACACTCCAGATCTCATCTCCACTCTTGGCAACATGATGCAGAACCCCCGGACGTGGGCGGTCATGGAACTTCCATGCACCGTAGTTCTCTTTCATGATGGGGTGGATAAATGGGGTTGCGTCGGGTACTCCCGTCTCATCCGGCATGCGTGGGGCTTCTGCCATAACTATTCTCCAATTACTCTACTATTGTTTGAATTCAAATACCTAAGGTTGGATGCAAAACGCCTTATGCGCTCTTGCGCTCCTCCCACTTGGCCACCTCATCGTCCCAGCCGTCCATACGAACGTAAGAGGACTGACGTGGGCTGTCGATCATGGACATCTCAACCTCCAAGTCCATCCCTTCGAGGTAGGCTGGCAGTCCGATACGCTCGATCATCTCACCAGAGCGCTCATGCTCCAGTGCGTTCTCGGCGAAGAAGTCAACGTGGTCACCACAGATCTCGAGAAAACGCTCCTTGTCCTCTTCTGTATCAACCTTCATGAAAGGAACGATCACCGTACCGAACATGTCACCCACCTTGAGGGTACGCTTACCACCCATCAGGATAGTGATACCCTTGTCGTCGCCCTGTGCCAGGATCGCGTCGCCATCCTTGCCTACGTACTTCTCGCTTACAGAAGAGACCACGTTGATGCAGTGCATGCAACGTACACACTGCTTGTTGTCGATGGTCAGTGCGCCATCCTCGGCAACATCCATGCACTGCCCCGGGCAGCGACTGGTGATATTGTCAACAACGTGCTTCATTCCCTTGTCGGCAACAAACGCCTTCCAACCTTCCTGGTTAATCTTGATGTCATCACGCCAGGTTCCGATAACCGCCATATCTGCACGCTGAATCGAGTTGGTGCAGTCATTCGGACAACCAGAGAACTTCCACTTCATCTTGTAGGGCAGTGCCGGACGGTGCAGGTCATCGAGGAACTCATTGATGGTGGCACGCTGCAGGTCACCCTCGTCAAAACAGGACTGCTCACAGCGGGCAGCCCCCACACAGGCCACCGAGGTACGAACCGCTGGACCCGCGCCACCCATATCAAACTGAAAATCTTCAACTCCCAGATCGGCAAAGGTCTCTGGAGAGTTCATCTTGTTGAATGCGTCCTGCACACCCTCGGTATCGGTACCCTGGAACATGATGTCACCAGACTGTCCATGCAGGGCGATGAGGCCGGTACCGGTCTCTTCCCAGACGTCACACATCTTGCGTAGCAGGCCAGAGGTGTAGTGGTTACCCCAAGGTGGCATGATGCGAACGGTATGGAACTCCAGTGCGTCAGGGTACATGGTCTCCCCCTGCTCATTCTTCAACTCAGAGAAGCGAGGAATAACACCGCCACCATAACCAACCACACCTACGGTACCACCCTTCCAGTAGCCACGACGATTGATGAAAGACTGCTCCAGGGTACCGATGACACCGCGCATCATCTTGGCATGTGCCGCATCACCCGCAGCCAGACGCTTCAGGCCGGATACATAGCTCGGCCAAGGGCCGTTTTCCAGCTCATCCAGGTTAGGGGTTGGGATATCCAGCTCGGGGCTGACTGCGTTTAGCTTGGTTTTCTCTGACATTTGTAAGGTGCTCCTTAACGTTTACCAGTCATTCACATTTTTCAGACATTCTCTTTCGGCCGTTCTACCTGCATTGCCAAAAAAGAGGTATTCACTAATCCAGTTCTCTCCAGTATCAGCCTGCCACTTCTTCGAAAACATCAGGCCCCACTGAAATTGGTTGCAGAAGTATGTCAGAGCCCATGGGCAGTATCAACGCCCTAAATGCAGGCAATAGGGATAACCAATATATCCCCAATGGGATAGACCAAAATTGGTTTATAATAAAATCAGTGCACTACGATATACCTCTTTCGAGCAACCCCTACCCCCCACTTGTCTTTCCTGAAAATATCCTTAATCTATACAAAACTACTGGGTTATTTACCCCCATCTTTATTCGAGAGAACCATGCTGAATTTAAGTGAAGTCCTTATGGAAAAGCAGCACGAAATGGAGTGCTTTACAGATCTGGAACACGCGGTCCACGAGATGGCACGTGCAAAGCGGGAGCGGTTCTTCCGTATGGATGTCAAACCCCCATTCACTGACACACCCGATAACTGGGAAGACCGTCTTGAAGCGGCGTTCTACTAAGGAGAACAGATGGTGACACAACCCACCCCCATTGATTTACTGGCCGACGAGCAGGAGAGCACGGACTCCAAGGAGTCCAGACTGGCTGCTCTGGAGCAACAACTACACACCCTCCCCTCCTCGGATCAACGCGCCGAACTACTGCTCGACTATGGCACCCTGCTGCTCGACTTTCAGCGCAAGGAAGATGCCTGGAACGCCGCCAAAGAGGCATTTGACCACTTCACCACCACAGAAAACTGGGAACTTGCGGTCACCGCTACCGATATTCTGGTCTCTGCCGACCAGAAAGAGTCGCTGATCGCACTGGCCCACGGTATCTGGCTGGGGATCACCTACCCCATCAACCCGGAAGCCACGGTTGCCATTCTGCAACACATGGTAGAGGAGTCCCCGGTAGGCTCCGACACCGCCGCAGTGGCCGCAGTCAGTGCACACTTTATTGCCGACCGTCGCGCCCCACAGGGCAAGGCAGGAGAAAACATCCGTTTCTTTACCAGTCAACGGCTGGCGGAAGTGGCATCTCAGCATCGCAACATCAAGAATCAGGAGGAGTTCGAGATCTGGATGATGGGCAATGAGTTTGACAATCCCGACTCCTTTCTGCCCAAGCTGTCCGCAGCGATAGATGCCCTCGCCAGTGGCCACTGGTGGATCGACCGGGATGCATTGCGGGCCGCACTCCCCAAGTAAAGAACATGTCATTCTGGGAAGAGGACGAGCGCGAACAGCCATTCACCATTCCAAAGGATGTGGTGGATCTCGGCTTTCGCATCCGCTGCCAGGCGCTTGCCGTGGATCACGGCTGGGAATTGGGTCAGGCAATACAACAGCTCCTTCCCTGGCTCCCGCAGGAGCCACAGGCTGCACTGCATCAGATTCTGGTAGCCGAATCGGGCAATGGGTGGCTCAGCCCTGAACAGGGAGATGCCCTGCTCTACCCGTCACGCCGTACCCGCTTGAGCCTGCGCCTCCCCCGGAACCGGGTCGACGAGGCCCGCACCATACTCGACGGCACCACACTGGAGCTGAAAACAGCCCCGATCGAATTGAGCCGCCCGGAGATTCAACTACTGAGCAAGCACACAACCCTCTACACCCGCTTCGCCATCTTTCATGACGACGAGAGTGAAGAGCAATTTCTCAACCGGATCCGCCATCAACTGGCTGCACGCGAGATCCACCCCCGCAAAATGGTGTGTGGTCGTAAAAACCTGATCAAAACCGGTAGCGGCAGGGTTACCACCCACAGCCTGCTACTGGCTGACCTCACCCCGAAGGAATCCCTGCAACTACAGCAGAGTGGACTTGATGAGGGGAAAGATTTCGGTTGTGGGTTGTTTTTACCCCACAAAACGGTGGAAAATCGCCTTCAGGAGTAAGGGTACCCATCCCCCCCAAATTGGACAGTTTCATTATTAACAACAAGGAGAAAATAAATCATGAGCTATGAAGTCAACGGACAGACCATAGAGACCAACCCGAACGGTTACCTGGAGAACCAGGATGACTGGAACGAAGAGGTGGGCAAGGTAATCGCGGCCGAAGAGGGCATCGATATGACCGACAAGCACTGGGATCTGGTCAACCATCTGCGTGACGAATTCTTCAACAATGGTGGCAACCAACCCAACGACCGCAACCTGGTGAAGGCGATGTCTGCAGCCTGGGGCGAGAAGATCAACTCCAAGGATCTCTACACCCTGTTCCCTAAACAGCCTTCCAAACAGGCTGGCAAGATTGCCGGGCTGCCTGAGTCACGCCGTAAAGGTGGTTACTAAGCTTCAAGCTGAAAGCTACCAGTGAACAGCAAAAGCTACGATGCCCAGCCGGCTCGTAGCTTTTTTACTTGTATCAATGTTCTCGAAAGTTCATTCACACCACGGTTCCAGGTTGTCTGCAGCCATGGATGGCTGCGGTCAAGCGACACAAGGATGTACCTGAGCGCACCTGGAATCGTGGTATGAATGGACTTATGCAACGCTTTGTAGCTTGTATCTTGTAGCTCCCAATATCATGGCCGCCCCCAGCACAACCAGTCTGATCGAATCTCTGCGCCAACGCTTCGCGGAAGGTGAAGTGGTTCCCGAGCTCGACCAGCTGGAACAGCGCCTGCTGCAGGTCGAGCAGGAGACCGAGCTGCAGATCCGCACCAAAACCCGCCACCTGGCCCAGCAGGCGGCCTCTCTGCGCATCCTCTACGATGTGGTTGCCAGCCTCAACAGTTCGGAAAACGTACGCGAGCTGCTACTGCGCTTTCTCTCTTTCCTCAAGGAGATGGTAGGAGCTGATGCGGCCACCATCCGCCTGTTGACCCGAGACCGACAGATGAAACTGCTCTCCAGCATCGGTATACAAGAGGAGCAGGAGCAGCAGAAGGGGGTGATCTCGGTCAACAACACCCTCTGTGGCAAGGCCCTCTCCGGCAAGGAGATCCTGCACCAGGAGAGCATCTGCGGCTGTCCCAATGATCAGGGAGTAGAACTCCCCTGTGCCGAAAGCGGCGTCATTGTGGTGCCACTGCAGCATCAGGAGAGGACTCTGGGGGTCTATACCCTCTTTGTCTCACCACAACGACAGACCACCAGCCAGGAGATGGACAAGCTGCTGCTCAATATTGGCCAGAATCTCGGCATGGCGATTGAAAAATTTCGCCTGGAGCAAGAGGCACAGAAGAGCAAACTGGATCAGGAGCGCGCCCACATTGCGCACGAGCTGCATGACTCACTGGCACAGACGCTCGCCAGTCTCCGAATCCGTACCCAGATCATGGAGGAGCACCTGAAACGGGGCGACAAACTCAACAACCAGACCAGCAACCACCACTACGAGATACTCCACCTGCAGCAGGGTCTCCACCGTGCCAACCGCGAGCTGCGCAGCCTGATTGCAAACTTTCGGGCACCCATCCACCAGCAGGGGCTGATTGACGCCATCACCTCCATCAGCGACACCTTCCGCAAGGAGACCGGGATCAACACCTACTTCCAACACCAGTGCCAGACGATCCAACTACCGGCAGAGACCGAAGGGCATCTGCTTCGCGTCATTCAGGAGTCATTGACCAATATCCGCAAACACAGTCAGGCACAGAATGTACGCATCCTCGCCAACTGCATACCTGATCAGCGCTTCTGGGTACTGATCGAGGATGACGGCATCGGTTTCGACACCGATCAGACCATGTTTCCGATCGAAGGCAACCATATCGGCCTCTCTGCCATGCAGCAACGAATGGAGGCAATCGGTGGTACACTGGAGATCGAAAGCGAGCCAGGCGAAGGAACACGCATCTCCATCACTGGTGCCGTCAAAGAGCAAAATGAAGAAGATATCTTTGATCTGTTGTAAGCCAACATGAAAGTACTCCTGATTGACGACCACACCCTGTTTCGTACCGGCATTGGTGCCCTGCTGCAGGGGCATGACATCCAGCTGGCCGCTGCGGTCGGTACCGGTGAAGAGGGGATCCGGCTGGCCAGAGAGCTGGAACCGGACATTGTGCTGCTCGACTTGCGGATGCCGGAGATGGGCGGGCTACAGGTTCTTTCTGTACTCAAGCAACAGACCCCGGCTCTCCCCATTGTGATGCTCACCACCAGCGAAGAGGAGCAGGATCTGCTGGCCGCACTCCAGGGAGGGGCGCAAGGCTACCTGCTAAAAGATATGGAGCCGGAAGAGCTGATCCACTCGCTGGAACGGGCGCTGAATGGCGAGGTGGTGGTAGCACCATCGATGACTCCGCTACTGGCCCGTGTGGCACAGGGAGAGATCCTGAAAAACCATCAGCGTGACGACCTGCAGACACTGCTGACCACGCGCGAGTATGAGATCCTTTCACACCTTGCAGAGGGGCAGAGCAACAAGGTGATCGGGCGAGAACTGGAGATCTCCGACGGCACGGTTAAACTGCATGTAAAGTCGATTCTGAAGAAGCTGGATGTACACTCCCGGGTGGAGGCGGCAGTCATTGCGGTCGAGCGTGGTATCACCAAACCGGATCGCTGATTCAGGACAGTAGAAACAAGGAAATCAAGATGAAACTGTTTACCGAGCTGGTCAAGGAGCTGACCCCCCAAATCACCGAACTCTTCCCTTGGGATCTGGCCGACAAGCTTGATCAGGAGCAGGACATTCTGATCGTCGATGTGCGCGAGCCCTATGAGTACGCCAAGATGCACATCCGCAATGCCATTAATGTTCCGCGCGGCATTCTGGAGACCGCCTGCGAGTGGAACTATGAGGAGACCGTGCCGGAGCTGGTACAGGCCCGTGAACGCGAAGTGGTGGTGGTCTGCCGCTCTGGCAACCGCAGCATCTTTGCCGCCCACACCATGCAGCGGATGGGATACCAGCAGGTGAGCTCTCTGCGCACCGGGCTACGTGGCTGGAACGATTATGAACAGGAGCTGATCTGCGGTGAATGTACCGAAGACGGTACACTGATGGATATCGATGAGGCCGATGAGTACTTCAGTGGCGGCCCCCGTCCGGAACAGATGAAACCGAAATCATAACCCTCGGCGTCGAATCAACCACAACGCCATCAACAGAAAAGCGAGGGGAACTGCAAACACCGTCACCACCGGATTGAACTGATAGATCTCCCCCACATTCATCAACACCTTGTTGATGAGATAGAAGCTCACCCCGATAAACACCCCCATCACCACCCTGCGCCCAGCCGTGAGGGAGCGCCCATCACTGACCGAAAACGGCAGCGCCATGATCAGCATCACCACCAGACCGAAGGGGGCAGCGATACGTGACCAGAAGGTGTGCCAATAGCGGTTGGAGTCCAGTCCACTGCGTTCCAGAAAGCGGCTGTATTGCAACAAGTCTGCGGTCGAAAGGTCTTCCGGATTGCGCGAGGCGAGGCGAACAAAATCACGGGATATCGCCGAGTGGTGCTGCAGCTGCTCCAGCGTGTCTGCCTCCACCTGCTGGGCTCCAATCCGGCTCATACGAACCCCCTCCATATTCCAGGTTCCATCCTGATGGAAGGCGCGCTCGGCAAAGCTCACCTCATCCAGCAACCCATGCTGCGAAATCTTCATCCACTGTACACCGGCGACCGAGCCATCACTCTGTACATGCTCCATACGCACAAAGTAGTCCCCATCCCGCAACCAGAATGCATCACCACTGAACTCCACCACCGAGCGTCCCATCGCCACATCCTTCATCACCTTGGCACTGCGCTCGGCGTAGGGCACCACCCACTCCATATTCACCACAACCACCACAATCAGCAGCAGCCCTACCCCCTTCAGCTTCCACAGCAACTCCAGCATCGATGCACCGGTTGCACGCATGATGGTCAGCTCATTATTGGCTGCCAGTCCGCCAAATGCGAACAGCCCCCCGATCAACAGTGCGGCCGGGGAGAGCTCATGCAGGATCTTCGGCATCTTCAGCAACACATAGAGCATCGCGGTCTCGGAGGTAAAGTTCCGCTGACCAATATCGCTCATCTCGCCGGAGAAGGTTGCAAAGAAGGCTACCGCCAACAGGCTCAACATGGTCACCACCACCGCACGGGTCAACTCACGCCCCAGATAGAGCCCCAACAGGTTCATCGGCGGCGCCCCAACAGAAACACCCCCTCTTTCCAGTAGAGCAGAAAGCAGAGCAACAGAATCACCCCATAGATCCAGCTCATCCCCAGCCAGCTCTGTACATCCCCCTTCTCGATCCAGCCATAGGCAATGTTGAACAGATTGCTGAACAGCAGATAGAGCAGCACCCCCGGCACCATTCCGGCATACTTCCCTCCCCGTGGAGAGCTACTACTCAACGGTACCGCCAACAGCACCAGCAGCACTGTCATCACCGGCAACGACAACCGCCACTGCAGCTCTGCCTGATACTGCAGCCGATCCGACCCCCATAGATCCCGAAACGGAATCGCCCGTCCCCTCGGCTCCCCACTGCGGGTCTTGGAGAAGTTCATCAAAAATCCATAGCGTTCAAAATTGACGATCTCCAAGTCGGCATCCCCCGGGCGCCCACTATACTGCCGCCCCTCTCTCATCACCAACCACTTGCCATCCCCGCTCTGATCCGCAAACATGTCGGCATACTTGGCGGTAATCAGTCGGAAGCGGTCGGGAGCAAGCGCCTCATAGAAGAACACCCCGGCCAGCTCACGCTGATCCACCGAGATCTCCTCGGCATAAAAGATCCGCTCATTGGGTCCGGAGATCGGTTTGAAGCGCCCCGGAGTCAGGCCAACCAGATTGGCATTGGCATTGATCTCATCATGGATTCGGTTGATTTCGGTCTGTGCCCACGGCGTCACAAACATCACCACCAGTAGCACCAATAGCGCGATCACCATCGAGAGCCAGCGCACACCGCGTGCCGCCTCAAAGATATCAACTCCACCCGCCCGAAAGGCGGTCACCTCACTCCCCTGATAGAGCTTGCCAAAGGCCAGCAGTACTGCAAAAAACAGAGTCATCGGAATCACCAACCCCAGATAAGCCGGTACCTTCAACCAGATCAACTGCCACAGAAAATCCACCGGAATCTGCCCTGCCGCTGCCTGCGCCATGATCTTACTCACTCGCAAAGTCATCAACAGCACCAGCAGAATCGGTGTTGCTACCAGCCAGGCCCACAACACCTGAACCACCAGATAGCGCTCCAACGCAGTAAAACCGCGAGAACGCCCCTTTTTCACTGGAACCAGAGTTTGCATTGGCTAATAATATCGGTTTTATTTTCCAATAATAAGTGGAGTTTTCGGTTTATGGATTTTTCTGTCAGCAGCAGCACCCTACCTCAGAGTAAAAGCGACTGTATTCTCTGTCCAGTCGTTGAGAATGAACCCCTGTCATCCGCTCTCGCAGAGCTGGACAAGGCCACCGGGGAGCAGATCACACAACTGCTGAAGCGGGGGGATCATAACGGCAAGAGTGGCGAGATTCAGTGGCTGCACAACCCGGCCAACCTCAAGGCAGAACGCATTCTGCTGTTCGGTATCGGCAAGACCGCTCACCCTAGCGATCGAGACCTGAAAACCTCCATCGCTGCGGCCACACAGGCACTGAAAACCAGTGGCTGCCGCAATGCCATTCTTCCCGTCAACATTGATCCCGAGCAGCTCCAGCGCTGGGTACGCCTGGTAGTCGAAACCATCGAGGCCACCTGCTATCATTATCAGTTCCCCGCAAGCAAACAGCAAAAGAGCAACTACCCGGAGCTGAAGAGAATCACCTTCTCTGCCGAGCGCAAACAGTCCGCCCCCATCAAACAGGCCATTCAGCAGGCACAGGCCATTGCCGCTGGCGTCACCCTGGCACGCACACTGGGTGACCTTCCGGCCAACATCTGCACCCCGGACTACCTGGCCAAAGAGGCCCGCAAACTTGGCCGCAACCACAAAAACCTCACCATCAAGGTGCTTAACGAACCGGAGATGAGCAAGCTTGGCATGAACGCCCTGCTCTCGGTCGCCCGAGGCAGTGAGCAACCGGCCAAATTGATCATCGCCGAATACAAGGGGGCTCCAAAGAGCCAGAAGCCGGTGGTACTGGTAGGCAAGGGGGTCACCTTCGACTCCGGCGGTATCTCTCTCAAACCGGGTGCCCGCATGGATGAGATGCGTTTTGACATGTGTGGTGCCGCCTCCGTTCTCGGCACCCTGCAGGCAGCACGGGATCTGCAGCTACCGATCAACCTGGTTGCCCTCATTCCCGCTACCGAAAACCTCCCCAGCGGCCGCGCCACCAAACCGGGAGATGTGGTCAAGAGTCTCTCCGGACAGACCATCGAGATTCTCAATACCGATGCCGAAGGACGCCTGATCCTCTGCGATGCACTCACCTACGCCGAGCGTTTCAAGCCAGAGGAGATCATCGACATTGCCACCCTGACCGGGGCCTGTGTGGTGGCGCTGGGCAAGCATGCCGCCGGGTTGTTGAGCAACGATGACCAACTCGCCAACGACCTGCTGCAGGCGGGAGAAGAGAGTGCCGACCGCTGCTGGCGTCT
>CAYFNH010000083.1:0-10630 GCA_964344435.1 uncultured Piscirickettsiaceae bacterium
CGTTATTAGTAACCAATTGAATTTATTTGATTAAACGTTGGGACACCAGTGAGTATTGGTGATAGTAGGGTTCCCCTTGAACCGCTCCATCAGAAAATCGATAGTACAACCTTCAACTGCCCCTGCAGGACAGGGTGGAGTGGCTGGTTATTCAGGAGTAGTAACATGAGTCAAAATACGAACACCCTTATCAAGGCGGCAGCAGTCCCGGAAGGTGGGGGCGTCACTGTACACCGTACCATCGGCACCCCGAGCCTGAAGAGTCTCGACCCATTTCTGATGCTCGACTTCTTCGGTAGCGACAATCCCGATGAGTACATTGCAGGCTTTCCGGAGCATCCCCACCGCGGATTCAATACCTTCACCTATCTGCTGGATGGCTACTCCGAGCATCGCGACAGTATGGGCAATCAAGGGGTACTGGGTCCGGGTGGAGCGCAGTGGATGAAGGCGGCGAGCGGGGTGATCCATTCCGAGATGCCGCAGCAGGAGAATGGTCTGCTGCGTGGTATCCAGCTCTGGATCAACCTGCCTGCAGCAGAGAAGATGACCCCACCTGAATATCAGGAGTATCCAGCCGATGCCTTTGCAACGGTTGAGGGTGACGGATACCGGGTCAAGCTACTGGTGGGGGCGTATGGCTCAGCCGTAGCCCCAATTGAGGATGAGATCACTGATGTCCACTACCTCGATATCAAGATTGAGCCGGGACGACCCTTCAGCCATAACGTACCGCAGGACCACAATGGCTTCCTCTATCTGTTTGAGGGAGGTGCCAAGCTGGAGCAGAGCCGTATCGCCCAGCATACACTGGTTACCCTTTACCAGAATCAACCGTTGGAACTGGTGGCCGGGGAGCAGGGGGCACGGATGATTCTCTGCAGCGGCAGGCCTATCGGTGAACCGATTGTGCAGGCGGGGCCATTCGTGATGAATAGTGAGGCAGAGATCAGACAAGCGATGCAGGATTACCAGCAGGGTCATCTGGTGCAGTAACCATCCCCTCCCCCTGTTAGGGAGAGGGCCAGGGTGGGGGTGAAAAGTAAAACAACTATATACATCAACAACTGAGTACAAAGTTGCGGGAGGTATGGAGGTGACAATAAAGGGCCATGTGCAAAATATGGTTGGAAATCGTCAAGATATCCACCTATCCGAAAATGGTGTAGTGGTTGGAATCAGCGTCTGTAGCAGACTCACTCCAGACACTTAACGAATTTTCAATGCTTGCCGTAATGATAGCGACAGGAAAGGATGGTTACTTGCTGGTTATCTACGGCATAAACGAGTCGATTATTTTCATCGATCCTGCGCGACCAAAAACCTGATAAATTCTCCTTCAGAGGTTCTGGTTTTCCAATCCCTTCAAAGGGATGGCGTACTACATCTTTCAGTAGTTTATTGATGCGCTTGAGTGTTTTTCTATCTTGCGCTTGCCAATAGAGGTAGTCATTCCAGGCCTCTAGCGTCCAGCATATTTTATCAGTCATTAATCAACTCATGAGTTGATGTTTCGCCTGAACGGTATTGTTCTATAGATCGAGCCAAATGTGCTGCATTCTCAGGACTTTTCAGTAAATGCACCGTCTCCATCAGGCCGTTAAAATGATCCAGCGACATAACAACAGCATCCTCACTGTCTCGCCGTGTGATCAATGTATAGTCATGATCATCAACCACCTGATCTAGCACTTTTTTAAGATGATTACGTGCTTCTGAGAAGTTAACTGCTCTCATTGTCCCTACTCCATGCTTGCAAACCTGTTCTGTATATTGTACATATTATCCATGAAATTATCAATAGATTACCTATATTGAACGAGTCGGAATGCCTGCATTGTGTATGGAACGGCCTCTTGGGGTCGCTACTCCAACCACATATTGCACAAAACAGGGTAATCTCCGATTCGGCGTAGTATCTCGATTTGAACCATGTTTTGCACATAGCCCAATAAAGTATGAAATAAGTGGGTAGTGCTCGATTTCACTCCTCCCCGGAGATCCTCTGTATCGCTTGGCGGATCAGATCAATTTGACGATCATACTGACGGCAGCCTGAGCAGAACAGCAGATGCAGCTTCAGCTCGAACCGCTCTCGCCAGCTGAGGGTGCGATCCTGCTGTTGTGACATGGTATGGGTGGCCTGTTTGCAACTTAGCATTACTCAACTCCTAACCAACGTGTCTCCAGACAGAGACGTAAACGGGATCGTGCACGGTGGAGGATAGTCCAACAGTTGTTTTCGCTGATCTCCAATTCGCTGCAGATCTCTTCGGTGTCAAAACCGAGAAACTCCCGCATGGTAAAGACCCGTGCAATGCGTTCATTCAATGCGGTGAGACAGAGTTCGAAGATCTCCCAGAAGTGGTCGTTCTCCAGCATCTGTTGTGGATTGCCCCAGTCGGCAGGGCGGTGGGTCTTGTGCCAGTGGTCATTCTCCGCAAACAGGGCATCCAGCGTGGCGTCATCTCCATCGGCCTCTCCCAGCGGTTCATGTTGGTGACGGCTGGCGTGGCGGATCCAGTCGACAATCTTGTTCTTGAGGATGGAGAAGATCCAGGTGCGGGCCTCGGAGCGACCGGCAAAGCGGGAGCGACCAAGGTAGGCGGCAGAGAGTGCCTCCTGTACCACATCCTCTGCTGCACTCTGGTCTCGCATCTGTAGTTGGGCAAAGCGCAGCAGATCACGGCGCAATGCCTCCAGATCCAGTGCCTCTACCCACTCCTCTACCGTACTCTCAGTTGATTGCAATGGGTGAATGATCCTGTTATTGCTTACCTGCAGTGGCCCCAGCGGCGATTGATCCAGTAGTCGATTCCCAGATAGCACCCTGATCCGTAGAAGAAGAGTACCAGCAGCATCACAAAGTAGGTAGCGGCAAATTCAATTCCGTTATTCAGCACCACAAAACTGCCCTGCTCGGTAAGCCACTGGTAGTGACCATGTTCACGCAGAATCTCCCTGGCACCATCCAGCCGCTCGATGGCACCGATGGTGCGTTCGTTGGAGAAGAGGCTTTCCGCCCCTTCAGCAATGGCAAGCCAGCCGTTTTGCCAATGGACGGTGACTGCGGCAACCACCATGGTGATCATCAACGGGATCGAGATCCAGCGTATCGCCAGACCCAGTAGAAGCAGAACAGCGCCTGCAGTTTCAGTCAATGTCGCAGCCCAGGCCATCAAGGTGGGAAACGGAAGTCCCAGCCCCCAGTCGGGGTTGCCAAACCAGGCAATAGTCGACTCCATGTCAGAGAGTTTTTTGGTGCCGGCCATCCAGAAGATCGGGGCAAGATAGAGTCGCAGTGCCAGGGGGGCCAGGAAATCGGCTATTCGGGTCTGATCCAGGATTCCCTGCAATCGCAGTATGGAAAGATATAGGGTATTCATCCGAGGTTCTCCTGTGTGGTTGTACTGCCCAGCAGCACCGACTGCTGATGCAGTTGCTGAAAAAAGCTGGGGCCATGGTGGAGCAGGGTCTCCTCCTCCATCGATAGCGTCTGCGCCAACAGCTGTAGCTGCTGCAGGCCGGTGTGCTCAGGTGCCTGCTGCATCTGTCGGATCAGGGTGGCAGTGGTGGTATTGAGGGTGATGAACTCCATCTCATCCTCCAGTGTGCGTAGTACCAGCAGCTCAATCGGCGCCTCCAAGGCAGGGAGGGGGTAATGTTGCGCAGAGAGCTGATGAACCGGCCAGGCGAAGCGATGGAGGCGGACAGTGGGGTTGAGTCGAGGTACTCCCTGCAGCAGATCCCCGTTGGGGTTGATTGCACCCATCTCAATGGTGGAGGCCAGCATCACCTCCAATTCACTCCACTCCCACGCGGCCAGTTCCAGCAGATCCTCTGCAAGCAGATTGGAATTGTCATCCTGTAGCCAGTGGACAAACTCCCCCGGCAGGCGCACGAACTCTGGAGTCAGGCTTCGGTGCCCGGCAAAGAAGCGCCGTACCAGTGCCTCCCACGCTCTCTCCGGCATGATTTCATGCAGCACCGGAAATGCACTCTCCAGCGAGCCACGGATATTGTTGAAGAAGAGTTCACGGTAGACCGACATGCGCTGCTCGGCGATCCCTTCCGGCGTGGGGCAGTTTTCCGGATCACGGATGGTCTGTGCAAAGGCAATCTGCTGCTGTTGAAGGGGTGTAGGGGTCATGCGGCCAGCTCCAGTTGTTGTTGGCGTTGGCGGATTTGCTCCACCTCCTGCAGCAGTTCAGTCAGTGGCGGAAGATTGAAGTCACGCTCCAGCAGGGTGGGGTGTACGCCGTGCAGGCGGTAGCTCTGCTGTAGCAGATCCCAGACCGGATCGACTACCCGGTCTCCGTGGGTATCGATAATCAAGTCTGGAGACTCCTGAAGATGCCCGGCGACATGGTGGTATGCGATGCGCTGTGAGGGGATTTGGCGCAGGAAGTCGAGTGCATCGTAGCCGTGGTTGATACTGTTGACATAGAGATTGTTGAGGTCGAGCAGTAGATCGCAATCGGCCTCCGCTACTACCGCGAGGATGAACTCAATCTCGCTGAGGTCACCGGGCTGTAGTGCGTAGTAGGAGACGTTTTCCAGTGCAATGCGTCGTTGCAGCCGCTGCTGCACGATCTTAACCCGCTCAGCGACGTAGTGAACCGCCTCCTCTGTAAAGGGAATCGGCATCAGATCATAGAGATGGCCCCCACCGCTACAGTAGCTGAGATGTTCACTGTAGATGGTCACCCGGTGTTGCTCGAGAAACTGCCCGATACGGCTAATGAAGTCGTGATCGAGCGGCTCCGGGCCGCCGACCGAGAGGGAGAGGCCGTGGCAGAGAGTGGGGTAGCGTTCGGTAAAGCTGTGCAGCTGCTTCTCGAAGCGGCCACCAATCCCCATCCAGTTCTCCGGGGTCACCTCGATAAAGTCGGGGCCACCCTGCTGTAGCTCACTCCAGGCCTCGATCAGACCACGACGCAGGCCGAGGCCAGCACCGTTGATTATTTGATATTTCATTGTGGTACTCATTTGTGGATGTAGAGACCATGGGGCTTGCGCCCCATGACAGCCTGTTAGCGACTACCGCCGCACTTGGCCTCGCCACACTTCCCCTCTTTCACCTTGGAGATATCGCTTCCACATTTGCCCTCATCCACTTTGGCCTTGGCGGCACTGCTGCCGCACTTCGCTTCACTGCTCTTGGCAGCGCCTGCACTGCCCCCGCATTTGGCTTCACCACACTTCGCCTCTGCCAGCTGAATCAGTCGATACCCCCCCTCCATCGAGGTCGCCTCAAAGGGGTTGGGGCCTGCCTCCGCAATGCCGAAGGTGGTCAGCCCAATAGAGAGTGCAGCAGCTGAGTGGATTGATGTTGGTGTCTTTTTCATGATCATTTTCCTTGTTGGATTTCGTCTTTAAACCGTGTTGTAAACCAGTAATGGATCTCATCAAATTGATGTGATCTGTTACTTTGTCGTTGGAAAAACGAACTCCTTACAGATAAATGTCAAAAAATATTCAGGCTCTGCTGCTACCGATACTCCACCTGTTCAACAGGGCTACCAATCCGTGCGGCACGATCCTCGAAGGTGCCGGAGGTGCTGGACATCAGTTGGGCAAACAGCAGCACCAACGCAATCATCAGCACAACCCAGACGACTGGTGGAATGTGACCCATGGTCTGTCTCATCATCTTGCTCCCATTGTGGTTACTGCTACTTAGAGCATAGGATATCCGGTTGATATTTCAAGGTTATATTGATTTGATTGCAGATAAAACAGGGAGATACAAGGTGCACAATCGGATCCCTATCACTTCGAACAGAAAGGGGTGTTCATTACTGGGTACATCAGTGGTATATCCGGACAGCTTTACCTGACATCCGCGATTGAATAATCCACACAAATTGTTTAGAGTCGTAAAGATATAGTGCACTACCCTCCTTACCACATTTATTTATCTTGCAGATTCCAGCGATAAACAGCTGGGATCACAGCCTGTTTTTAATGATTGTGCAGAGTAGGTGCTGTTTTAACCGTATCGACACAAAGGATTTTAATCGATGAACCACTCCCTCAAGGCCGCAGTTGCCATCGCGATCAGTTATTCCATGCCTGCTCAGGCGCTAGAGACCGACCTCTATGGTTCTCTCCGGATTGGCCTAGAGGCGGTCAACCCGGACAATACTGCGGTATTCGATAACTATGTCGGGTTGCGTGACGCCTACACCCGTGTGGGTGCCAAGGTGAGTGAGGAGATTGCCGAGGGGTGGACCCTCTCGGGCAAGCTGGAGCTGCCACTCGATCTGGCCAATCTGGAGCATAACTCCCCCAACAGTGAGGGAGATGATGTGCGGGTGATGAAGGTACAGGTGGATGGCCCCATGGGGAGTGCCTGGTATGGCAAGGGGTGGCTTGCCTACTACAACTATATTGCCTATCCGATCGACTACTTCAGCAGCTACTATAGTGGCTGGGCGACACTAACTACATTCCGTCGTGATCACACCTTCTACTATGCCACCCCATCGATCAATGGTTTTCAGGCCGCCTTTTCGACCAGTGATGATGACAATATGGATGCTGATCGTAGAGACCAGTACGTACTCTCATACGCCAAGGATGGTCTAACGCTGGCTATCGGGCGCGATGACCGTAACGATCAGGGGTCTGCACATAATGGTATTTCCGCAACCTATACCACCGGGCCATGGTATATCGCAGCCAAACATGAAGAGGTTGATGGTGGTGGCTCAGATGGGGTGAAGGCCAAAAACCTGCTGGTACAGTACAAATTGAGTGAGAAGGATACCGTTCGTGGCACGATTGGCAGTATTGATGATTCCTGGGCATATGTTGGAGATACCTACCATGTTGGCTGGGATCACCAATACAGTGATGATCTCAAGGTATTTGCAGAGTACTACAGCGAAGACATTACTGGTGCCATGTCTGATGAGAAAGCCACATCCACTTCAAGTGCAGCCAGCGGTGGCCAGGTCTTCACCACCGGCATTCGCTACGACTTCAGCCTCTAACCGGGGGTTATATCAATGGAGACGATCCTCGAACTGAAGGATGTCTGCAAGGTCTTTGGTGAGCAGCCGCAGCAGGCGCTGCAGCTGCTTGATCAAGGGCTGGACAAGGAGACTATCTTCGAACGCACCGGGCAAACGCTGGGTGTGGTCAACGCCAGTTTTGAGGTCAAAAAGGGGGAGATCTTTGTCATCATGGGCCTCTCCGGCTCTGGCAAGTCGACCCTGGTACGGCTGCTCAACCGGCTGATTGAGCCCAGCCGGGGGCAGATTCTGGTCAGTGGCCGCGATATTGCCGCGTTCGATCAGGAGGCGCTGCTGGAGTTGCGCCGACGCCAGATGAGTATGGTGTTTCAATCTTTTGCACTGATGCCGCACATGACCGTTCTGCAGAATGTTGCCTTTGGCCTGGAGCTGGGTGGCATGGAGCAGCAGTCCCGCGATGCCCGTGCACTGGAGGCACTGGAGCAGGTGGGGCTGGCAGCCTGGGCAGAGAGCTACCCGGATGAACTCTCCGGCGGTATGCAGCAGCGGGTCGGTCTGGCCCGTGCACTGGCCAATGACCCATTGATCATGCTGATGGATGAGGCCTTTTCCGCGCTCGACCCATTGATCCGTAGCGAGATGCAGGATGAACTGCTGAAGCTGCAGGAGAAGAGTGATCGCACCATCATCTTTATCTCGCATGACCTTGACGAGGCGATCCGTATTGGCGATCGCATCGCCATCATGGAGGGGGGGCGTGTGGTTCAGGTGGGTACCTCGGAAGAGATTCTACGTAACCCTGCCGATGAGTATGTCGCCTCTTTCTTCCGGGGGGTGGATGTTACCCAGGTGTTCAGTGCAGGAGACATTGCCCGCAAACAGCAAGTCACCATTATTGATCGTAGTGAAGAGAGCGGAGTGCGTCAGGCTGTCCAGCGCCTCAAGGAGTATGACCGTGACTATGGTTATGTGGTGGACAAGGGGCAGCACTACTGTGGGGTAGTCTCCGCAGAGTCGCTCAGCCACCAGCTGGATCAACCAAGGCCCAGCCTGAGTGCGGCCTATCTGCCACAACTGGAGCCATTGGAGTCCGATACACCGCTCAACGATGTACTGAGTCCCGTGGCCAATACCCCTTGTGCGGTACCGGTGGTTGATGAAGAGCAGCGCTATCTGGGGAGCATCAGCCGTGCCTGCCTGCTGGAATTCCTCGATCGAGAACAGCAGCCGGAGAGTGTAGATGTCTGATTCACAAGATCCCTGGGGTGCCTCGCCAGCAACCGAGCCAGCTGTCGACCCATGGGGTGGAGGTAATACCGAGAGTACCAGCTGGCTTGATGAGCAGGCACCGACAGCGGTTGCAGGCGATGAGACAGCGATTGATTTGAGCTACCCGTTTCAGGAGTCGGTACTCCCCTTTGCAGAGTGGGTAGATCAGGGCCTGGTATGGACGGTCGAACATTTTCGCCCACTCTTCCAGGCCATCCGCTGGCCTATTGATGCCACCCTGTCCGGGGTAGAGAGTGCTCTGCTGGCCACTCCTCATCTGTTGATGTTGGCGGTGGTGGGGCTGGTTGCCTGGCAGGCCGGTGGACGGCGGCTGGCGATTGGTTCAGTGCTCTCGATGGTGACGATTGGGCTCATTGGTGCCTGGGATGAGTCGATGGTCACCTTGGCACTGGTACTGACCTCGGTGCTCTTTTGTATGTTGATTGGACTCCCAACCGGGATCTGGCTGGCCCGAAGCGAACGGGCCAACACCATCGTACGCCCGATTCTCGATGCGATGCAGACCACCCCCGCCTTTGTCTATCTGGTACCGGTGGTGATGCTGTTTGGAATTGGTAATGTACCCGGGGTGGTGGTTACCATCGTCTTTGCGTTGCCGCCGTTGATTCGTCTCACGGCACTCGGCATTCGACAGGTGCCTTCCGATCTGGTGGAGGCAGCTCGCTCCTTTGGGGCCTCTCCACGACAACTTCTGCTGCGGGTGCAGCTGCCACTGGCGATGCCCACCATCATGGCCGGGGTTAACCAGACACTGATGCTCGCCCTATCCATGGTGGTTATTGCCTCGATGATTGCAGTGGGTGGACTGGGGCAGATGGTGCTGCGTGGAATCGGTCGGCTTGACATGGGGCTGGCAACCATCGGGGGTCTTGGCATTGTATTGCTGGCCATCATGCTCGATCGCATCACCCAATCGATGGGGGTGGATGATCGCAGTGGGGGTAGCCGCCACTGGTATCAGCGTGGACCGGCAGGGTGGGTTCGCCGCCTGCTCGGAAAAAATCATGAAGTTCACTAACAAGGAGAGAAAGAAATTATGAAGCTTGTAAAACAGCTGCGAAACGTATTGGTTGCCACCACACTGGGGGTTGTGATGAGCACAGCTACGGCTGCCTCGTTACCGGGGGCAGGGGTCAGCGTACAGCCTGGTCAGGACAATGTTGATGGCGAGAACTTCCAGACCATCGTTGCCATCAAGGCTCTGGAAAAGTTGGGGTATACCGTCAAGCCGGTACAAAATGCCAAATACCCGGCACTCCATATCGCTACCGCCAATGGTGATGTCACCTTTCTTGCGGATCACTGGAATCCGCTCCATACCTCCTTTTTTGACAAGGCGGGCGGTGCCGAGAAGTTGTCGCGCGGTGATGCCTATATCGAAAACTGTGCACAGGGCTATCTGATCGACAAGAAAACCGCGCAACAGTACGGCATCACCAACATTGGTCAGTTGAAGGATCCAAAATTGGCCAAACTGTTTGATACCAATGACGACGGCAAGGCCGATCTGGCCGGTTGTCCTCCCGGCTGGGGTTGTGAGCGGGTGATTGAGCACCAGCTGGATGCCTTTGGACTGCGCAAGACCGTTCACCACAATCAGGGCGAGTACTCTGCCATTATTGCCGACACCATCACCCGCTATCGCGAAGGTAATCCTGTGCTCTACTACACCTGGACACCCTACTGGGTCAGTGGTGTGTTGGTACCCAACAAGGATGTAGTCTGGATTGAGGTTCCCTTCTCCTCCCTGCCGGATGGCCGTACCACCGATACCACCCTCCCCAATGGCAAGAACTATGGCTTTGAGGTCAATGGGCAGCACATCGTCGCCAACCGCAAGTTTGTTGAAGAGAACCCTGCGGCAGCCAAGCTGTTCGAGGTCATGCGGCTCTCGGTCAATGCGGTTTCGGCACAGAATCTGAAGATGAAAGAGAAGGGCCAGGGGGGCTGGGCCGCCGCCGAGCGTCATGCCGATGCCTGGATCCGTGCCAACCAGAAAACCTTTGATCGCTGGATCGAGATAGCAAAATCAGCGGCTCGATAAGATATGCCGCGTGCCCTCCCCAGTAGAGGGGGAGGGCATCACCAATAGGATGGTGTTGGCAAGGTTACTCGCAACCACTGCATCTTCTTGAACAGGAAACGGACGCCAACAAGAGATATGTAGTGGACCACTGTCAAAATTGACAGAAGAATCCTGAGGACAACGGCATAGGAACCTCTGAACAAGTCTGAGTAATTTGAATCGCGTCTGTTGCGACCAATATCTTCGTTACCGAAGGTATGATGGCATACAAATATATTACAGATCACTGGTGTCCCAACGTTGAAGAGGTAAAACTCACGTAGCCGCATAAAAC
>CAYFNH010000084.1:0-7266 GCA_964344435.1 uncultured Piscirickettsiaceae bacterium
TGCTGTTGCTGTTGCTGTTGCTGTTGCTGTTGCTGTTGCTGCTGTAGCAGCCGCTTGACCAGTTCAAGGTTGTGACGGCTATCTTCATGGTTGGGGTGCTGCTGCAACATCGCCTCATAGGCGGTCACCGCCTCCTCCAGAGAACCACTACGCGCCAGCGCATTGCCTCGATTATAGTGGGCCTCCGGGTCGTTCGAGCTGGCAAAGGCCTCGGCGGCCTTGGCATACGCTTCCTGCTGGTAGAGCGCAGTGCCGCGCCAGCCCTCATGCTCAAAGCGGTTGGCCGCACTGGCACCGTCCCCTTCAGCAAGGGCACGAGCTGCCTGCTGATCGGCCCGCAGCCAGAGATCACTCCACTCCAATGCCTCTGCCGGGGAGTGGGGCATCATGGCCACCAGTGCCAACACTCCCCAGCCACGTCGAAAGGCAAATGCAGCCAGCAGGGCAATCGGCAGTAGCAGCCAGATACCCGCTTCCACCCAATGATCTATCTGGGTGTGCTGCTGTGCACTCTCCAGTGCGGAGGGAGTTTTCGGTAGCAGTTGGCGAATATCCCGGTCATCGGCGCTGAGAGTGGCATAACGCCCTCCGCCGGTGTCGGCGATACGTTGCAGAACTGCAGGATTCTCCGGGTCGAGCGAGAGCAGCGAGAGGCGGAACCCCTGCTGGCGTAGCTGGTGGGCTGCACTCAGGGTGGCGGCAATATCGGTGACTCCATCGGTCAACAGCAACAGCTCCCCCTGATCACTCCCTCCCTGTTGCAGCAGCTCCAGTGCACGAGAGATGGCGGGGGCCGCTGCATCCCCCTGGGTGGGAAGGATCTCGCTATCCACTGCCGAGAGCAGGTTGCGAATGGTGTTGGTGTCATCGGTCAGCGGGGTGACCAGATAGGGTTCGGCCGAGAACAGGAGCAGGGCGGTACGGCCCTCCTTGCGCTGTTGCAGGATGTCGATCAGCTTGAAACGGGCCCGCTCCAGACGGGAGGGAGGCAGGTCAGCGTTGTTCATCGAGGGGGAGAGGTCGAGCAGCAGAATCAGCTCTGACTGGCTCTCCCAGCTGGGGGTGGGTTGTCGCTCCCAGGTGGGGCCGGAGAGGGCAACCACCGAGAGCAGCCAGAAGCTGAAGAGTAGAATTTGAGGCAGTCGGCCAGGTCTGCCCTGGTCGCTGTCTCCGCGTACCAGCACCGAGAGCAGCTCCGCATCGACTACAGCGGACCAGGCGCTGTGGCTGGCGTGGCTCTGTCGCCAGCTACGCCACACAAGCAGCAACATCGGGAGCAACAGCAGCAGCCAGCCCGGGCGCAGCAGATGAAACTCGGAGAACAGGGTAGTGATCTCAGTCATGAGTAGCCCGATAACGGTAGGGGAGAGCGGCATAGAGTAGGGTCAGCAGCAGCGCCGCCCCCAGTGGCCAGGGGTAGAGCTCCTCGCTGGGACGAACCGTCTGCTCTCCCTCCTCGACCGGCTCCAGTTGGTCGATCTCGCGGTAGATCTGCTCCAGGGCCTGACGGTCTTCGGCCCGAAAGTAGTGGCCACCGGTTTTTTCGGCAATCGACTTGAGAGTGGTTTCATCCAGTGCCGCAGCCGGGTTGACCAGCTGTAGCCCCAGCAGACCACGCACCGCCTGTGGGCGCCCGCCGATGCCGATGGTGTGGATGCGCAAGCCGTGCTGTTGCGCCAGCTCTGCCGCCTTCAGGGGGTCGACCGAACCGGCGCTATTGGCCCCGTCGGTAAGCAGGATCAGGATCTGTTCCCCTTCGCGTTCCTTGATGTTTTTCAGTGCCATGCCGATCGCGTCCCCGATTGCGGTCTCGCGCCCGGCGATGCCGATCACTGCCTCCTGCAACAGGGTCTGTACCGTGTTGCGATCCAGAGTGAAGGGGGTCTGCAGATAGGCTTGTGAACCAAACAGGATCAGTGCGATGCGGTCTCCGTTACGGCGCTGGATAAAGTCACCGGCCACCGCCTTGACCACATCCAGACGAGTCACTCTGCGGTCCCCCAGGTCGGCCTGCTCCATACTGCCGGAGACATCCACCGCCAGCATCAGGTTGCGACCACTCTGCGGTAGAGAGACCGCCTCTCCCAGCCATTGTGGACGGACGCTGGCCGTGATCAGCAGCAGCCAGCACAGCACCATCCCTCCGAGTCGAACCCTGGCCAGCATACCGGCGGCCCGGTTCTGCTGTTGCAGAATCCCGGCAAAAGGGAGGGGAACGGCCCCCTGTACGTGGCTGGGAGCGGGTGGCAGCAGCCGGTAGAGCAGCCACGGCAGTGGTGTGAGCAGGGCCAGCCAGGGCCACTCGATGTGGATCATCGGATGGCTCCCATCTTGTTGGGTGGATTGCGCCGAATCCACTGCCGGCTCAGCCGTAGCAGTGTGTTGATCTGCTCCAGATCCGTCTCCTCCATCTGGTTGCGATAGGGGGCGCTCAGCAGCAGTTGTCCGGGGGGCTGGAGGAAGCCGGGGTGAGTGCTGTGTCGGTCCAGAAACTGCAGCCACGCCTCCCCACTGAGAGATGCGCTGGAGGTGGCTGTGTTGCAGCTAAGCAGGTAGCGTTTCAATAACCGGTTCAGTTGGGCCAGCTGCTCATTGGGGTTCACATTATTCTGCTCGATTTCGTGTAATTCTTTCAGTGCTGCTCGCTGGGTTTTTCGTGAACGGTAACGGCGCCACCCAAGATGGAGTAGCAGTATGCTCAGTAGCAACAATGCCCACCAACCCGGTGCCGGTGGCCACCAGGAGATCGCTGCCGGTGGGTGAATCGGCTGTAGTTCGCTCAGAGCCTGTTGCAGAGAGGGGTTCATCGTGGGTGCTGCCTCTGCTGCAGCCCCAGCTGCAGGGTATGTGGAAGCGGGTCTGCGGTGGAGATCTCCATCCAGTGGCCGCGACTGTTGTGGCAACGTTTGCGGGTCTCCTCCCGGTGCTGCGCAAAGTACTGTTGCCAGCGCTGCTGCAGCTGCCGGTCTTCACTATGGAGTATCCAGCTGCGTTGCTGGCTGCTGACCGGATAGGCGCCCTGCGGGGGTGGAGTCTGCTCCAGTGGGTCGTAGAGAAACCCGAAGATCAGGTCGTTATGCAGAGAAAGCGCCTGCAGGGCAGGGTCTGCCGCCGGGCTGATCTGGCGAAAGTCACTCAATAGAACCACCAGGGTACCGGGGCGGGCAAGGTGGGCGAGGCGCTCAACCGCATGGTCCGACTCCCCCTCAACCGGAGCGGCCACCTGCCGGGGTTGTAGTGCCACCATCGCGGAGAGCAGTTGGAGCAGCGCATTTTCCCGTGAAGTGGGGGGAATCACCTGTTCCCCCAGGGCCGAGGTGACGATACCACCGACCCGATCTCCGGCATGGATTGCAGCCCATCCCAGCAGGGCGCAGAGCCGTCCGGCCAGTACCGATTTGAGCTGGGTGGTGGAGCCGAAATGCATCCCGGGGTGGAGGTCAATCAACAGCAGAATGGGGCGCTCACGCTCCTCGCGAAACAGCTTGGTATGGGGTTTTCCGCGACGTGCGGTGACCCGCCAGTCGATCGAACGGATATCGTCCCCCTCCTGGTAGGGACGCACCTCGTCAAACTCCAGACCACGCCCCCGGTAGGCGGACCGATACCCCCCCAGTTGAGTGGAACGGGTGAGCTGCCCCGCCTCCAGCTGGATCAGACGCGCGCTGTCGCGCAGCTGGATCAGGCTCTGAAGGTGCAGGGTGGTGGCGTTGCTGATCTGGCTCAAGGAGAGGGTACCCGCTGCAGAATCTCCTCGATGCAACGCTGCGGGGTGATGCCGTCGGCAGCGGCCTCGTAACTGAGTAGAATGCGGTGGCGCAACGCATCCGGGGCCACCTGCTGCACATCTTCCGGGGTGACGAAGTCGCGACCGTTGAGCCAGGCGGTGGCACGAGCCGCCCTTTCGATGGCAATGGCAGCGCGAGGGCTGGCCCCCCACTGTAGCCAGCGCGGCAGATCATCCCCCAAGGCGTGCGGGTTGCGGGTTGCCTCCACCAGTTCAATCAGGTAACTCTCGACACTGTCGGCGAGGTAAAGTGCCATCACCTCACCCCGGGCACGGAAGAGTTGAACCTGAGTGAGGGGCTCGGAGGTGGCCTCGATGGTGTGTGACAGGGTGTCGCGGATCTCCTGGCGGGCAAGGGCAAGGATCTGCCGACTTGCAGCCCGGTCCGGATAATCGATCCGCACATGGAGCAGAAAACGGTCAAGCTGCGCCTCCGGCAGCGGATAGGTACCCTCCTGCTCGATCGGGTTCTGGGTGGCCATCACCAGAAACAGTTCCGGCAGCGGGTGGCTGCTGGAGCCGATGGTGATCTGCCGCTCCTCCATCGACTCCAGCAGGGCGGACTGCACCTTGGCAGGAGCGCGGTTGATCTCGTCGGCGAGGATCAGGTTGTGGAACAGGGGGCCGGGGTTGAAGCGGAAAGAGCCATCCTCGGGGTGGTAGATGTCACTGCCGGTGAGGTCGGCCGGAAGCAGATCGGGGGTGAACTGAATGCGGTGAAAGTCGGCCTCGATCCCCGCGGCAAGCGACTTGATGGCGCGAGTCTTGGCCAGCCCGGGTGCCCCCTCCAGCAACAGATGGCCATCGCAGAGCATAGCGATCAGCAGGCGCTCAACCAGAGCGGGTTGCCCCACAATCTGTTGGTTAATGGATGTTTGCAGTTGTGCAAAGGCGGAGCGAATGTCTTCACTCATCAATGGCTTCCTCCAGGGTGTTGAAAATCGTTGTCGTAGACTCTGCCCGCAGTGAAAAAGTTCATTTTTCGCAGGGCCACAGCTGAATAGTTACTCTTTTTTGCGTTATAGTACCTCGATTGTTATGGCCACTTGAAGAGTATGGTAACCACATCATGAATCTCAACTTCCTTGAATTTGAACAGCCTATTGCAGAGCTTGAGGCAAAGATCGAAGAGCTGCGCTACGTGGGGGATGACAGTGAAATCAATATCAGTGATGAGATTGCAACCCTTACCGAGAAGAGCAAGGAGCTGACTCGAGAGATCTTTTCCGGCCTCTCTCCATGGCAGATCTCGCAGCTGGCTCGCCACCCGCAGCGGCCCTATACGCTGGACTATGTTCGCCATATCGTGAGCGACTTTGAAGAGCTGCATGGGGATCGAAATTTCTCTGATGATAAGGCGATTGTCTGTGGCATGGGACGGATTGAGGGGATCCCGGTGGTGGTGATTGGTCACCAGAAGGGGCGGGACACCAAAGAGAAGGTGGAGCGCAACTTCGGTATGCCGCGCCCCGAGGGGTATCGCAAGGCGCTGCGGGTGATGCGTCTGGCCGAACGCTTCAAGATGCCGGTGGTCACTTTTATCGATACCCCCGGTGCCTATCCGGGCATGGGGGCGGAGGAGCGCGGCCAGAGTGAGGCGATTGCCAAGAACCTCAAGCTGATGGCACAGCTCAATACCCCGATTGTCTGCACCGTGATTGGTGAAGGGGGCTCTGGCGGGGCACTCGCCATCGGGGTGGGGGATCGACTCAATATGTTGCAGTACACCACCTACTCGGTAATCTCCCCGGAGGGGTGTGCCTCCATCCTCTGGAAGAGTGCAGACAAGGCGGCGGATGCAGCCGAGGCGATGGGGTTGACTGCGCCCCGACTCAAGGATCTGGGGCTGGTCGATCAGGTGATTGCCGAACCGCTGGGGGGGGCACACCGTGACCCGCAGCAGGCAGCCGAGGCCTTGAAAGCGGAGATTGTCACTCAACTGCAGGCACTGCAGGCAGAAGATCCGGAGAATCTGCTGGAGCAGCGCTATCAGCGTCTGATGAGCTTCGGCAACTTTGCCGAGGAGTAACCGTTTGTGGGGTTTGCTCCGCACTCCCTGACCCCTTTCCTGCAGCAGCACCCGACCTCTGGACGGCGTTGGGTCGGATTCAGTGGTGGGGTCGACTCCACCGCCCTGTTGCATGCCCTGGCACAACTTGGTCTGCAGGGGCTGTCGGCGATCCATATCCACCACGGGCTACAGCAGAGCGCTGATCAATGGGTGCAACACTGTCAGCACTGGTGTCGACAATGGCAGGTTCCATTGACCGTAGTGCAGGTCAATGCCGCCCCCAAACCGGGAGAGAGCCCCGAGGCGGCGGCACGTCATGCCCGCTATCATGCCTTCGAGTCACTGCTGCAAGCGGGGGATCAATTACTGACTGCACACCATCAGCAGGATCAGGCAGAGACCTTCCTGTTGCGTGCCCTGCGTGGTTCCGGCCCGCGTGGACTGGCGGCGATGCGCAGCGCACGCCCACTGGGCAAGGGGGTGTTGCTGCGGCCACTGCTGGCATGTTCGCAGCAGGCACTGATCGAGTATGCGCTCCATGCCGGCCTGGAGTGGATAGAAGATCCCAGCAACCGCTCCATCGATGCCGATCGCAATTTCCTGCGTCACCAGGTTCTGCCGCTGCTGCAACAGCGCTGGCCCTCGACAGAGACAACCCTGAGTCGCAGTGCTGCCCACTGTGCCGAGGCCGAGCGGTTGTTGCAGTATCAGGGGAGGAGCCTGCTCCAGGATATTCAGCCAGGTGCCCCGTTACCCTTGATTGACGGGGAAGAGCGGGTGAAAAGCAAGTTGCGCATTCGCAGCTGGCTTGACCTCAACGGAGTTGATCAGCCGGACAGCACCCATCTGGAGCGTATTGTTCGCGAGGTACTGCCGGCACGGAAAGATGCAACACCGCTGGTGGAGTGGTCGGCGCTGGATGGGGAACGCATCCACCTGCGTCGATATCGGCAGTCACTCTATCTGCTGCAGCAAGCAGACAACGAGCCCCCTGCCGACGAGCTGAGCTGGAATGATCTCACTCAACCACTAGTGTTGAATCGACAACAGCAGTTACAGGCAGTACAGCGGAAAGGGCAGGGGATCGTGCTGTCCACACTGCAGCGAGAGCCAGTCAGTGTGCGTTGGCGTCAAGGGGGAGAGCGCTGTCAGCCAGCGGGTACCCGCCAGCGCCGAACCCTGAAGAACCTCCTGCGGGAACGGGGGATTCCGCCCTGGGAACGGGAGCGGATACCGCTACTCTATATCGGCGACCAGCTGGCCCAGGTGGTCGGACACTTCGTCTGCGAACCCTTTCAAGCCGACAAACATGAAGCCGGAATGGTGATTGAGACCATCATGCAATAGCTTACTGCCCCTCCTCCCCTCTTGAGAGAGGGGCACCAAACAGCATCACCCCCCCCTTTAAGGGGTGGGCACCAAACAACATCACTCTCCTCCTTGAGGGATGGGCACCAAACAACATCAC
>CAYFNH010000084.1:7366-10547 GCA_964344435.1 uncultured Piscirickettsiaceae bacterium
GGGCACCAAACAACATCACTCTCCTCCTTGAGGGATGGGCACCAAACAACATCACTCTCCTCCTTGAGGGATGGGCACCAAACAACATCACCCTCCCCCTTGAGGGGGAGGGCAGGGGTGGGGGTAGAACTGCCACGGCACTAAGTGCAGTTGAATTCAACCCAGATCCACTTTATGCTGAAGAACAGTGAATCGGACAAAAAGTTGTAATGTTAGAACTGACCCTAAGTAGGCTATTTTGGCTGTTGTTGCTGCTCCCGCTGCAGTCTGTGGCGCTGGACGACATCACCCTGCCCGGGCTGGGGGAGGATAAGCCTCAACAGTGGTTGCCGGTTAATCAGGATATGTCGCTGCCCCAGTACCGGGCGGCCACTCGCAACAATATCCGGGTGATGGGCAGCTCGGTGAACGAGTACCTTTCGGCTACCGGTATCCCCCGCAGTATGGTCGGGGTGGCGGGCAGTACCATGAAGCTGCTCAGTGGGGAGGAGATCACCCTCTTCAACAGCCAGGGGCTCTCGGTCAACACCAATCAGGCGGATGGAGACGGTGGGGTCTTTCTCAACTACTCCCTTGGTTGGTAGAAGTTCATGCAACAGCCATAGCCCTGGGGTAGAATGGCGCTCCATGAAATTGACCCCCAATCCACTTTTCATGGAACTCCTATGACTCGATATATCTTCATCACCGGTGGCGTAGTCTCGTCGCTGGGCAAGGGCATTGCGGCCGCCTCTCTGGGTGCCATTCTCGAGGCGCGTGGCCTCAAGGTCACCATGATGAAGCTCGACCCCTATCTCAATGTGGATCCCGGCACCATGAGCCCGTTTCAGCACGGCGAGGTGTTCGTGACCGAGGATGGTGCCGAGACCGACCTTGATCTGGGCCACTACGAGCGCTTTATCCACACCCGGATGTCCCGCAACAACAACTTTACCGCTGGCCAGATCTACGACAGCGTACTGCGCAAGGAGCGCAGGGGGGACTATCTCGGCAAGACGGTACAGGTCATTCCCCATGTCACCAACGAGATTCAGCACTCCATTATTGCCGGCTCCGAGGGGGTGGATGTCGCCCTGATCGAGGTAGGAGGCACGGTGGGAGATATCGAGTCACTCCCCTTCATGGAGGCGATTCGACAGCTGGGGCTGAAGGTGGGGCATGATCGTGCCATCTATGTCCATCTCACCCTGCTGCCCTGGATTCCCACCGCCGGAGAGCTCAAGACCAAACCCACCCAGCACTCGGTCAAGGAGCTGCGCAGTATCGGTATTCAGCCCGATATCCTCATTTGCCGCTCGGATCGCCCCTTGCCGGAGGGGGAGCGGGAGAAGATCGCGATGTTCACCAATGTGGAACAGCAGGCGGTGTTCTCTGCAACCGATGCCAGCAGCATCTACCAGATTCCGATGATGCTGCACCAGCAGGGGCTGGATAAAATCGTGGTGAAGAAGTTCCGTATCGAGGAGCGTCCGGAGGCCGACCTCAGCGACTGGGAGTCGGTGGTCTACCACCAGGAGCACCCCAAACATGAAGTGGCCATCGGCATGGTCGGAAAATACATGGATCTGACCGAGGCCTATAAATCCCTCTCCGAGGCGCTGATCCATGCCGGTATCCACACCGAAACCCGGGTCCGGATCGAATATATCGACTCCGAAGAGCTGGAGCAGGGGGATCTCTCCTCGCTGCAGCGACTGGATGCGATTCTGGTGCCGGGTGGCTTTGGCAAGCGTGGGGTGGAGGGCAAGATCGCTGCCGCGCAGTATGCACGCGAACAGCAGGTGCCCTACCTCGGGATCTGCCTGGGGATGCAGGTAGCGGTGATCGAATATGCACGCCACATGGCGGGGCTGGAGCGGGCCCATAGCACCGAGTTCGATCCACAGACGCAAAATCCGGTGGTGGCCCTGGTAACCGAATGGGAGAGTGCGGATGGCTCCATTGAGCAGCGCAGCGAAAACTCCGACCTCGGTGGCACCATGCGCCTGGGGGGGCAGCTCTGTCGCCTTGGCGAGGGTACGTTGGCGCGCAAACTGTATGGGGCGGAGGAGATTGTGGAGCGCCACCGCCACCGTTATGAGGTCAACAGCCAGCTGGTTCCCACACTGGAGCAGGCGGGGATGGTCTTCTCCGGGCGCTCGGCAGATGGTGAGCTGGTGGAGATGGTGGAACTCAGCGACCACCCCTGGTTTGTCGCCTGCCAGTTCCACCCGGAGTTTACCTCCACCCCGCGTGAAGGGCATCCACTCTTCAGTGGCTTTGTCACTGCGGCGCTCAACCATCAGCAAGCCAGAGGGTAATGGTAATGGAGTTATGTGGTTTCGAAGTGGGGCTGGATCGCCCCCTGTTTCTGCTGGCCGGCCCCTGTGTCATCGAAACCGAGCAGCTGGCAATCGACAGTGCCGGTGAGCTCAAGGAGATCACCGATCGGCTCGGCATCCCCTTTGTCTACAAGTCCTCCTTCGACAAGGCCAACCGTACCTCGATTGACAGCTATCGTGGCCCCGGTCTGGAGGAGGGGCTGCGTATCCTCTCCGAGGTGAAACGCCAGATCGGCGTGCCAGTGGTGACCGATGTGCATGAGGATACCCCGTTGGACGAGGTGAGCAGTGTGGTCGACCTGCTGCAGACCCCCGCCTTCCTCTGTCGCCAGACTAGCTTTATTCAGAATGTGGCCAGACAGGGGTTGCCGGTCAACATCAAGAAGGGACAGTTTCTTGCCCCCGGCGACATGAAAAACGTGATCGACAAGGCCAGAGCGACCGGCAATCAACAGATCATGGCGTGTGAGCGTGGTGTCAGCTTCGGCTACAACAACCTGGTGGTCGATATGCGTGGGTTGGCGCAGATGCGTGAGAGTGGTTGTCCGGTGGTGTTTGACAGTACCCATTCGGTACAGCTCCCCGGTGGCCAGGGGGGGCGCTCCGGTGGTCAACGCGAGTTCGTGCCGGTACTGGCACGCGCCGCAGTTGCAGCCGGGGTCTCCGGCCTTTTCATGGAGACCCATCCCGACCCCGACAGGGCGCTCTGTGATGGTCCCAACGCCTGGCCGCTGGGCAAAATGGCCCCTCTGCTGGAGACACTCAAGGCCATTGATGAACAGGTGAAGCAGAACGGTTTCCTGGAGGGGATGTGATTAACTTCTTGAGTCCTCCGGAGTGTAGGAAATAGGTGATATAAT
>CAYFNH010000085.1:0-10168 GCA_964344435.1 uncultured Piscirickettsiaceae bacterium
TTTCTTCTGGAAAGGTGTCTGTTGTGATCTGTTTTCATTCCGCCTGGTGATGGATGAATGGGGTCCCCCCTGCTATCCCGCAGAGGATAGTATCACGCGGCAGCTACGGATGGGGCTGGATCGAGCTCTGCTTCAATTTGAGCTGAAACAGCTTGCCATCCTCCTCCCGATACTCCACCTGCACCGGCAGATAGTCGAGCGCTGGTGCGGCCCAGATCCGGAAGCTGTGGGCGCCGGATGCCTTGCGCACCACCTGTTGGGTCTGGAATTCACCGGCAGGGACGCGAATGGTCTCACGAGGGCCACGGCTGAACCGGTAGTGGCTCCACCCCTGTTTTTTGGCTACCGGATAGCTGAGGGTCTGCTTGCCCTGTTTGAGGTCGTGCATCAGACTGATCAGAAACAGGGCCTCATCCACAGTGCCCGGCTGCAGCCCCTCCAGCTGCTGCTGCTCCCCATCTTCATTGAGGGTGATCTGGCGAGCCTCCCAGTTGAATTCACGGGTGCGAATACGCTGCTTTTTCCCCTGCTGTTGATAGCGGTAGTAGAGTGGTAGCAGGTCACCGTTTTGCCATTTCCACCAGGACTCCTCATCGATGATCTTCTTTATCAGCAGGGCAGCGAGGCCGGTTGGCTCGGTATGGGTAGAGAAGCGGTAATCCGCACCGTTTTTGCCGTTGGTCTGTTCCAGCTTGTAGTGGGTCTCCCCCAGATCCATCCCCTTGGCGACAAAACTGTAGGTGGCCTCAAAGGTCTCCGGAAAGGCGGAGGCACTGCTGCTGATCAACAGCAGAATGGCAGTCAGCAGTTTATGAATCGAGTTGTAGTGGCTCATGGAGGGGAGTCTGGTTGAACTGAACCGTGCCGTCAACCAGGCTGATCCGCCCTGTGGCGATCAACCCGACTGCGTGCGGATAGAGTCTGTGCTCCTGCTCCAGTACCCGGGCGGCCAGGGTGTCGGCATCATCGTTCTGCTTCACCGGTACTGTTGCCTGTATAAAGACCGGGCCACCATCGAGCTCTTCGGTGACATAGTGGACACTGGCACCATGCACCGTGGCACCGGCATCCAGTGCCTGTTGGTGGGTGTGCAGCCCCTTGAAGTTGGGTAACAGCGAGGGGTGAATATTGATCAGCCGCCCCTCATAGTGGCGTACAAATGCCGGGGTGAGGATACGCATGAATCCGGCCAGCACCACCAGGTCGGGTTGGTGTTGGTCAATCTCTGAGATCAGCGCCTGGTCATAGGCAGCTCTGTCGTCATGGTGGGTATGGTTGACCACTGCAGTAGCAATACCGACATCGGTCGCAAAATGTAGCCCTGCTGCCTCCGGGCGATTACTGATCACTGCGGCAAAGGTTGCGTCAAGCGTGCCAGCCTGTTGTGCCCGAATCAGTGCCTGCAGGTTACTACCGCGACCGGAGATCAGCACAACGATGGTGAGCGGGGAGGGCATGGCGAATCAGCAGAAGGAGACTGAGGGAGCCTCCTCTTCAGAGGTGATGATGGTGCCCAGTTTCCATGCCTCCTCTCCCTGCTGCTTGAGAAGCTCGATGGCCTGGTCTGCATTCTCGGCAGAGACCACGACCACCATGCCAACGCCACAGTTGAAGGTGCGGATCATCTCGGACTCCTCCACGTTGCCCTGCTGCTGCAGCCAGTTGAAGACTGCAGGCCACTGCCAGGAGTGGTTGTCGATCTCGGCAACTGTATTGTTGGGCAGTACACGGGGGAGATTCTCGGTCAGACCACCGCCGGTGATATGGGCCAGTGCATGGATTGGCAACTGCTTCATCAGCTCCAGCAGTGGTTTTACGTAAATCCGTGTCGGCTCCAGCAACTGCTCACCCAGTGGTTTGCCATCCAGGTCACTATGGATGTCGGCCTCGGAGACCTCCAGAATCTTGCGGATCAGGGAGTAGCCGTTGGAGTGTGGGCCGGAGGAGGCCATGCCGATCAATACATCACCGGCCTTGACCTTGCTGCCATCGATTACCTCACTCTTCTCGACGATGCCGACACTGAAGCCAGCCAAGTCGTAATCACCGGCCCCGTACATGCCGGGCATCTCAGCGGTCTCACCGCCAATCAGTGCGGCACCGGCCTGTTCACAACCGGTGGCGATACCATCGACCACCGCAACCGCAACTTCGGTCTCCAGCTTGCCAGTGGCATAGTAGTCGAGGAAGAAGAGGGGTTCTGCCCCTTGTACGATCAGGTCATTGACGCACATCGCCACCAGGTCGATACCGATGGTGTCATGCTTCTCCATCTGCATCGCCAGACGCAGTTTGGTGCCGACCCCATCTGTGCCCGAGACCAGTAGTGGATTTTGGTAGCGATCCAGCGGTATCTCGAACAGGGCTCCAAACCCACCCAATCCGGCCAGCACACCCGGGCGGCGGGTTCGGGCGGCGAGGGGCTTGATCTGCTCAATCAGGTCGTTACCGGCGTCAATATCGACACCGGCATCGCTATAACTCAGGGAGGTTGTCGAACTCATGGGAATCTCTGTAGACCTTGGATTTGAAAGCAGGGTATTCTACTTGAATATGGATCGACGTGATATTCCCAATCTGATTACGCTGCTACGCATGGTATTGGTGTTGCCGATTGTCTGGCTGCTGCTGCACGGGTTCTATATTGAATCGCTCTACCTCTTTGCCCTGGCAGGGGTCAGTGACGGAGTGGATGGTTTTCTGGCCAAACATTATGGTTGGGAGAGCCGGCTTGGCTCCATTCTGGATCCACTGGCAGACAAACTGCTATTGGTCTCCACCTCGGTGGTGCTGGCCTGGACGGGTCGCATACCGTTGTGGCTGGTTGCGGTCATCGTGCTGCGTGATTTGTTGATCGTGGCTGGCGGAACACTCTACCACTATCGTATCGGGGTGTACGATATGTCCCCTAGTATTGTAAGTAAAATCAATACGTTTACCCAGATATCTTATGTGTTGTGTGTGATTATGGTGGCGGCTATGGGGTGGCCGCTGGAACGGGAGTTGATGGTCGCCTCCTATGTGGTGCTGACCACCACGCTGCTGAGCGGTGCCGATTATGTCTGGATCTGGGGGTGGGATGCCTACCACCAGAAAGATCAGCGGGCGAGTGATGGCTGAGCAACTTCCCCTCACTCTGTCATCACAGCAGCATGCCACCTTTGAGAATTATCATGGCTGTGATGAAAGCCCATCCTGTACACTGCTGCAGTCGCTGGAGCAGGAGGGTGCGCCTCGACTGCTCTATCTCTGGGGAGGAACCGGGGTTGGCAAGAGCCACCTGCTGCATGCGACCTGTACCCGGTTGGAAAAGCTGGGTATCCGCACCCTCTATCTTCCGCTCAAGGTCTTTGTCCAGTATTCTGCCTCGGCAAACGCGAGCTTGTTGGCAGGGCTCTCCCTCTACCAGGTGTTGGTGATGGATGACCTGCACGCAGTTGTGGGGGGGCAGGTGTGGGAGGAGACACTATTTCATCTGCTCAATCAGGCCCGTGACCAACAGCAGCAGCTTGTAGTAAGTGGGGCTCGGCCACTGGCAGAGTTGGGTGTCGTATTGCCGGACCTCCGTTCCCGTCTGGCAGAGGCGGTCACTCAGTCGCTGCAGCCTCTCACTGCCGAGGAGAAGTGGAAGGTTGTGCAGCAGCGGGCGGATGAGCGTGGCATGAAGATTGGTGATGAGGTTGTACACTATCTGATCAACCGTACCGAACGTGATTTCCATACCCTGTTCTCTCTGCTGGATCGACTGGATCAACAGACCCTGATTGCACAGAGAAAGATTACCATCCCCTTTGTCCGGGAGTTACTGGAGCTCTGAATCTGTGGTCTTCGCGTGGGTATCGTGGTTGGAGTGTCCGCTGAGGCGGGCGTAGAAGGCACAGCTGAAGAAGAGTGTCAGACTCAGTACGATCTCGATGCCGGAGTAGAGTCGTTCGGTTGGGTTGACCACGTAGTCGCCGACTCCATGAATAAAGTAGAGCAGGGAGAGAAATCCGGTCCAGGCGTGGGTATAGGCGCTGCCATGGAGAATGCCACGGAGCGGGAAGAGCAGGGGAGCCACCATCACGATCAGCACCAGTGCGGTCGGAAAGTAGCGTGAGGGGCCAAGCCAGGTGACCCACAGCAGCAGGTGAACCATCAGCGCAAAATAGCTGCCAAGGGCGCCGATCCGGTAGAGGTGCTGTTTTTGCCTTTTATCCACTATTAACCATATGATAATTAAAAAAATGACAGTGGCTATTCAGAGGTAATCTGAATAGCTACCTTCATTATACCCATTGTCTGGTGTAATCTACGCAGCAGTTTTGTAATCAGGAGGGGCGGATGGAACGTCTGTTTGAAAATTTTCTCTGGGGTAGCCGTCTGGTGGTGCTGACGGCAGTGCTCTGCAGTCTTCTGGCTTCCATGGCGATGTTCTATATGGCAACGGTGGATGCATTTTACATGGTTTCCCATCTACTTCACTATGCCGACCCACTGTTGGAGCCACTGGCCCGCACCGAACTGCACGCTTCCACCGTGACCCATATTGTAGAGATTGTGGATGGCTATCTGCTTGCTACCGTGCTGTTGATCTTTGCATTGGGACTCTATGAACTGTTCATCGGCAAGATCGAGGCCGCCGAGGGGGAGAGCACCTCCTCCAATATCCTGTTGATCCAGAGTCTGGATGACCTCAAGGGGCGCCTGGCCAAGGTGATTCTGATGATCCTGATCGTCAAGTTCTTCGAGTACACCGTCTCGATGGAGTTCACCACACCGCTTGATCTACTCTATATGGCGGCTGGTATTGCATTGATTGGGTTGGCTCTCTACCTCTCTCACGCCGGTGAACACTAACGGTACCCTACAAAAGATGCACACCACCCTGGGGGAGGTGGTGGAGTATCAGTTGCCGATTGGAGAGCAGTTGGTAGCAATGAACCCGCTGATCGGCAGTGAGATCCGCCTGCGATATAGCGGAGAGATCCACTGTGTTGGTTGTGGCCGCAAGACCCGGAAGAGTTTCAATCAAGGGTTCTGTTACCCCTGTTTTCAATCTCTGCCACAGTGCGACAGCTGTATCATCAAACCGGAACAGTGCCACTACGCAGCGGGTACCTGCCGTGACTCCAGCTGGGGAGAACAACACTGCCTGACCGACCACTATGTCTATCTTGCCAATAGCTCGGGGCTGAAGGTGGGAATCACTCGTGGTTCACAAATCCCGACTCGCTGGATGGATCAGGGAGCAGTGCAGGCGCTGCCGATCTTCCGGGTCAAGGATCGCCTCACCTCCGGTCTGGTTGAGGTGGCGATGAAACAGCATGTGAATGACAAAACCAGCTGGCAGCGCATGTTGAAGGGGGTGCCCGAGCCGGTTGATCTGGCAGCACAGCGTGACCAACTCTATGTAGCGTGCGACCAAGCGTTGGAGCAGGTGGTGAGTCAACAGGGAAGCGGTGCCATTGAGTGGCTGAGGGATGGGGCTGTGGTGGATATCCACTATCCGGTTGAACGCTACCCGCAGAAAGTGAAGTCGTTCAACTTCGATAAAACCCCGGAGGTGAGTGGGGTGCTGCAGGGGATCAAGGGGCAGTACCTGATTCTGGATAGTGGGGTGCTCAATATTCGCAAGTTTGGTGGTTATTCCGTCGAGCTGAACAGTCGCTGAAATAACCGCTAGCTCAAGTGGTTTTGCCCTATAATACATCAAGATAGGTCAGCACAGAGTCTGTTGCAGATGAGGGTTGTGTAGGAGTTGATGTTACTGCTCTGGCATTGATGAAAAGGACGAAATATCCCGATATTATTGGGTATTAGTTTGTAGCTATTCAGCTCACCCCTGAAATCCGTCATTTCGGCGTTCAAAAATGGTCATTTACACGTGTAAACTCACATTTTCTGCCTTGAACTGACGAATTTCAGAGGCAATCTGAATAGCTACTGTCATTATTTTTACAATTTTCAGGTAAGCCTGAATAGTTACGTTAGTTTATGTTTACCCCTCACCAAAGTGCCTGGTTTGCACACTGGCTCACCCAGACTGGTCGAATGGAGAATCAGGTCTCCCGCACCATGGCTTCTGCACGTGTGGACATGAACCCCCATCAGGTTGAAGCGGCCCGTTTTGCACTCCAGTCACCACTCTCCAAGGGGGTTCTGCTGGCGGATGAGGTGGGGCTGGGGAAAACCATTGAGGCTGGATTGGTATTGGCCCAGAAGTGGGCTGAACGTAAACGCCGACTACTGTTGGTTGCCCCTGCTTCACTGCGTAAGCAGTGGCAGCAGGAGTTACAGGACAAGTTTGAACTGCCATCAACCATTGTGGATGGCAAGGTGGCAGACAAACTGAAAAAGCAGGGGCAGAGCAACCCTTTTGCAGCGGATGAAGAGATTGTGATCTGCTCTTATGAGTTTATTGCCATGCGCAAGGATTGGGCCAGACTGATCGACTGGCATGTTGTGGTATTCGATGAAGCCCACAAGCTGCGCAATATCTACAAAAGCGGTAGCAATAAACGGGCAAAGGCGATTGTGGAGGCAGTGGAACGTGCCGAGAGCCGTATCCTGCTTTCGGCAACCCCCATTCAGAATAATCTGATGGAGCTGTTTGGTCTTGCCTCGGTGATCGATGAACACTACTTTGGGGATGCGAAATCTTTCAGAAGCCTCTATACCAACCGTCGCAAAGACAAGAGCACTCTGGATGATCTCAAACAACGTATTCAGCCACTCTGTTATCGCACCTTGCGCAGGCAGGTACAGCAGGAGGGGGGGATCAACTTTACCAACCGCTACGCCATTACCGAGGACTTTACCCCTGGTGAGGCAGAGTGGGCGCTCTACCAGAAACTCTCTGACTATCTGCGCAGCCCGGATATTGCTGCCATCCATCCTCAAGCCATCCATCTGGTCAGCATCGGCATGCGCAAGACCCTTGCATCCTCCTCATTTGCCATTGCCGATACCCTCAAGGGGATGGTTGAACGGCTGCAACAGGAACAGTTGCTGGATGAGGAGAGCCTGGCTGATCTGGAGGAGATGAACGACTGGTATGATCAGTTTGATCCGGTTGACTCCGCCATTGCTCGCAGTGATCGACGCAACCAGTTGCAGCAGGAGATTGGTCTGCTGCAGCAGTGTCAGCAGATGGCACAAGATATTAAAGTCAATGCCAAGGGAGAGGCGTTGCTGCGCACCTTGAGCAAGGCAATGGATATGACCGAATCTGTTGGTGGCCAATGCAAGGCGGTGGTCTTTACCGAATCGTGCAGAACCCAGCAGTATCTCCATGGTCTGCTTTCAGAACGAGGCTATCAAGGGCGTATCGTGCTCCTTAATGGCTCCAACAGTGATGCGGAATCCAAACAGATCTACCGGCAGTGGGTAGAGCAGAATAGCGGTACAGCCCGGATCAGTGGCTCCAAAACGGCTGATATGAAAGCAGCGATTGTAGATCGTTTCAAAAGCGAAACAGCAGATATCCTGATCTCCACAGAGGCGGGTGCTGAGGGTATCAACCTGCAATTCTGTTCCGTGCTGGTCAATTATGATCTGCCTTGGAACCCACAGAAGGTGGAGCAGCGTATTGGGCGTGTACACCGCTATGGGCAGAAGAATGATGTTGTGGTGGTCAACTTCGTGAACCGGAGAAACCCGGCAGACAAGCGGGTGTTTGAGCTGTTGAATGAGAAATTCAAGCTGTTTGAAGGGGTGTTTGGAGCCTCGGACGAGATCCTGGGTGCCATTGCTGGTGGAGAGATCGATATTGAACAGCGTATCTACCAGATCTACCAGAAGTGCCGCAGCGATGAAGAGATTGAATATGCATTCAACCGGCTGCAGCAGGAGATGGAAGAGGTCCTTGGCGTGCGGGAGGAGTCGGCGCGCCAAACCCTGCTGGATCACTTTGATCGGGATGTGGTGGCCGCGCTGAAAACCCGGCGGGATCAGAGTAACGATTTTCTCCGTGGTTATGAGAAGGTGCTGTTGGATCTGGCTGCTGCAGAGCTGCCGGAAGTCCGGTTGGAGCGTAACCACTTCTTTCTCGATGGCAGACGTTACGACCTTCAGTGGTCTCAGGCAGAGCAAAACCACTCCGAATTCTTCCGTCTACAGGCGACAGAACACTACCTGGCGTGGGATCTGGTCAGGCGAGCCAGGGCGCGTACACTGCCTCCCGCACGGATTGTTTTTCATTACTTCAGATTACAAGGGCAGTTTTCTGATCTCAAATCACTGATTGGAGAGCAAGGGTTGTTGCAAGCGATCCAACTACAGTTCACTTATGCCAATACTCTCGAAAGCTATGTATTGGCGGTAGCTCAGACTGATAAAGGAAAATTGTTATCACCAGATCAGGCAGAACGTCTGCTCTCCATTCCAGCAGAAATAGAGCAGGAAAATGTCGCTATTGAAGATGAAGCGTTGAAGCCTGTGCTTCAGCAACTGCTGCAACAGAAGAGAGCGGAGACAGAAGCAGAGCTGGAACAGTGGTTTGATCAGGAGAATGAAAAGCTGGAGCGTTGGGCTGAAGATCGCCGCAAAGCACTGATGCAGGAGGTGGATGAGCTGGATAGTGAGATCCGTGTCCATAAAAAGGCATCCCGCCAGCTTGCCTCGACCGCAGAAAAGATCGAAGCCAAAAAGAGATTGCGCAGGCTGGAGCGTAAGCGTGATGATGCGTTGACCGAATATCATCAGGCCAAAAAGCAGATTGAACAGCAAGAGGATCAGCTACTGGATGAGGTGAGCGCCAAACTGGAACTGGAGATGGAGGTTACTCCACTCTTTACCATTGGCTGGAGATTAAACCAGTAATCATTGGACGATGTATGCATACCGATAGAGAAAAATTGATCAGAGAGCTACTGTTCCATGTACGGTTGGGCGAAGACTCCGGTATCGAATTCAAGGCGGTCAAATTCCGTGATGGCAATCCAGTTGATCCCAACAAGGATAAAATGGCACATGAGATCGCCGCCTTCGCCAATGGTCAGGGGGGACGAATCCTGTTGGGCGTGACGGACAAACGCCGTGATGTGGTGGGAATTGAAGATGAGCTGGTGGCAAAAACCGAGGAGTGGATCGTCAATATCAGTCAGAACAACATCCAGCCCCCCGTCAAGATCGATACCCGCCTGCTGCAACTGCCTGACCGGGAAGGTGAGCAGAAGACCGTGGTTCTGATCGAGATCCCCCGCAGTATCTCGGTCCATGCCAGTGCTGGACGCTACTACCAGCGGGTCGGCTCTACCAAACAGGAGATGAAGCCGGAGGTATTGGCAAGACTGTTCCAGCAGCGTAGTCAGTCACGACTGATCCGTTTTGATGAGACGCTGGTGCCACAGAGTGGACTGGAAGATGTTGATGAGGGTCTCAAGCAGCGTTTCCTTCGGGCCGATACCCCGGAACATCAGCAGTTGCACAAACTCCACCTGACGATGCAGGAGGGCGAAGAGGTGGGGTTGTCGGTTGCGGGTGCTCTGTTACTGACTGCGCACCCCGAACAGTGGCTCAGCAACGCCTATATACAGTGCGTCTTCTACGCCGGTACTGAACGGGATGCAGATCAGCAACTGGATGCAAAGAACGCAGAGGGTTCACTCGATCAGCAGATCGATCAGGCGCTCGATTTTGTCAGCAGGAATATGCGGGTAGAGGCGATCAAGCAGGTGGGGCGTGAAGATATTCCGCAATACCATCTGGGAGCGGTTTTCGAGGCTATCGTCAATGCAGTGGCTCACCGTGACTACTCCATGACTGGGCGTAAAATTCGACTCCATCTGTTTGCCGACCGTCTCGAACTCTACAGTCCTGGTGCACTCCCCAACAGTCTTACACTGGATGGGATGATGGACAACACCGTGACCCGCAACGAGACCATCGTCAATCTCCTTAGTCGCTACTACAGTGCACGGGAAGAGGCAGGGCGACAGGCCCTGATTGAACGCAGAGGCGAGGGGGTGCCTAGAATCATGCGCGAGAGTGAACAGCTCAGCGGAAAGCGACCAGAATATGAATTGATTGATGACGATGAGTTGCGCCTGACCATCTATGCAGCCAGCAAAGAGGAGCGTTCATGAGCGGTGAGGATCAGACTGCAATGGAAGGCAGGTCACTGGATATCAATGAGCAGCGCAGAAAGGAGCTGAAGCAACTCTTCCCGGCGGCCTTTACTGAAACC
>CAYFNH010000086.1:0-10137 GCA_964344435.1 uncultured Piscirickettsiaceae bacterium
AGCCCCAGCGATCCATCACGCCATTGGCACCACCAAAGATGATGTCATCGCCGTCACCACCACGGATCCAGTCACCGCCAGCACCGGCGTAGATGGTGTCATTGCCGCCATTGCCTTCGATATAGTCATCTCCACTGAAGTCATAGGTGCTATTCCCTTTAATAGAGTCACCACTCTCTGTGCCGTAGACATTGGCACTAACAATCGGACGCTCTTCCCAAGGAATGTCGTTGTACTGCTCACTCCAGTCACGGTTGTACCAGATATCCATGGTCAATGGCATCCAGAAGTCGTTAAAGGCAAAGGCCTCTGCATTGACGATTGCATCGACGCCACTACCTCCAAACTCACCAGGCAGCTTATCTGCAACCACCCAGCCAGAGACTGAATCGTCTGTTGCGCTGCTCTTGGCATGGTCAATCAATGCCTGCAGTGCACTCTGAATTCCAGACTGCACCTCTTCACCTAAACTGGTATAGGCATCGCGAGTCGATGACACAGCACTGATGGTGTCATTGGCCACGGTAATCGCCAATGAGTCATCACGACCACTGGTTACCGTCCAAACACCGTCACTGGTTTCAGTCAATTCGACATCAGCCAGAACATAGCGTTCCAACTTACCTTCGAAGCGCACCTCGTCACGCATGGTTCCGCCCCATTGGTCGGTCCCGACGTTACCCATGGTGTCGACATAGTCATTACCCGCACCGGTGCGGACTGAATCACCGCCACTGCCACCTATGTAGACATCATCGCCTTCAGCGAGATCGATATCGATACGCATCCCTTCGAGCAACCCTTTCCAGAAGTCCCTATCCCAGGTCTCGCCATCTGCGAGTACCAAATCATCTGGTTGTGATCCCGGCTTGCTCTCATCCACGATTACACTGTAACCAGAGAGTGTGGTATCTGCGAAGGAGATCAGATCGGCATCTCCAGTCCCCATGACACCCACATCGTCCGGCCGGCCATCGGGTTCCCAGCCATACTGACCACCACCGGACCAATCCCAGACATCAACACGGATACCCAACTCAACCTCACCATCACGGAAGCGGAAGCGCTCAATGTTAAAGGCCAAGTCAGCACCATCACCGCCAAAGTCACTATCCAGTGTATCTTCAACCAGGTATCCCCCGCTGTGGCCCATCAGGTTACCGCTATCAAAGGCACGGGTCAGTGCTGACTGTGCGGCAGTCGAAAGCGATGAGTTAACCGTAAGCGCTCCAGAGGCTACTGTGCTATCCAAGCCATTGATCGTGACTGTGCCAGTCGTGGCATCACCCGTAATCGTAACCGTACTGATATCGTAACGGTCACGGTCCCCACTGAACTCAGCTACGTCTTGATCCTGCCAGCTCTGGCCACTGCTGCCATCGGCACCGCCATCCAGCACATCATTACCGGAACCACCTGTCAGGTTATCACCATTTCCGCCACCGAGGAGAATATCGTTACCCTCTTCACCACGCATGTAGTCACGATCACCCTCATTCTGCTCTTCAATCAGATCCGCAAAGACGGTTCCGTTGGCATTGGCGTTGGTGTTGCCTTCCCAGTCAGTCCAGGAGTCATAGCGTACAGCCAACTCAACCCAGCGATCATTAAAGCTGATGTTCTCTACCCCGATCAGCAGGTCGGTACCCAGAGAGTTGGAGTCATCAGAAGGGAGTAAGTCAGTTATCTGGTAAGCCTGAGTGTCATAACCCTCACCTGAACCAACCTCATAGCTACTGTTCACCATCACGGATTCAACCGTGAATCGGTCTAGGTCCGCATTGTAACGAGCCGTATCTGTACGGGCCCAGCCCCACTCATCCGTCTCACCATTGGCACCACCAATCAGTATATCGTCACCAGCGCCACCTTCCATCTCATCACTGCCAGCCTTACCGATCAGGGTATCGTCGCCGGCATTACCATATAGCCAGTCGTTCCCATCCTTACCCTTCAGGGTATCGTCGAAGTCGGTACCCTGCGCATTAACCTGCCAGGTTTGTGTGTACTGATCAAACCACTCACTGATCTGTGGCTTAATAGAGAGCTGAGAACCATTAAACTCGACACGTTCGATGTTAACCAGCAGGTCTCGGCCAGAGCCGAGCGTTCCACTGATATTGTCATCACTCAGGTCATAATCACCCACCGCATCCGTAGTCTGATCAATGATAGAAAGAATATCCGTGATCTGGATACCAAATACTGCATCATCGGTTGCTGTATCCGCATCGACAATGGTGTAGACCGGATTATCCGCATCACTACTATCAATCTCTACCAACACACCCTGAACATCGTAACGTTCGCGAGATCCAGTGTAACGGACCACGTCTTCGGTATCCCAAGGGTTACCTTCAATCTCTTTGGTCTGACTGGTTGCACTGCCATTGATGTACTTGGTTGCCGTAACGGTCGTATCTTCGCTACCGCCATCAATGATGTCATTACCCGCCTGACCATCCATCTCATCGCCCTGATCTGAACCAATCAGGACATCATCAAGGAACGTACCTGTGGTGTAGGTGCGGCTAACAGGATAGCGCCACTCGACATTGACCCACTGCTGTGTTCTGTAGTCGTAGTAACCTTCCCACCAAGAACCATCCCATGTCCATGTGTTCTGTGTAGGGGTTAACTGCAACTCAGTTTCACCCAACTGGATTCTCTCAACACCCACCAATAAGTCCTGGCCATAACCCACTGTCTCATCAACATTGGTCGAGGAGAAGTTCATCACGCCATCTGTCTCTGTCTTGTCAATCAGCGAGGCAATATCGGTCACAATCACCGCATCGGTGTCATAACCGTCCCCTGTTCCCACTTCATAACTGCTATTGACCTTGACCGTCTCAATATTGAGGCGCTCTCTCACTGCACTATGGTAAGTCGCGACGTCACCTGCATTCCAGAAGCTGTCACTGTCTGTACCGGTTGTGCTGTCGGCACCCCCAATTAGGAGATCATTACCCAGCCCGCCATTCAGACGGTTATCTCCTTCATCACCAATCAAGGTATCATCACCCGCCCAGCCTTGCAGCATCCGATCCTGTTCGTTCCAGAATCTTGCAGCCTCCCAGTCTTGGTCAGAGTAGTCAGCCATATCGAGTGTATCGTTACCACTGGTGCCATTACCGACCCCCTCTTCAAAAGAGTTGGGTTTGATAGCATAGGTACCCGGGGCAACAACTTGACTTTCGAAACCTGACCCCGCCAACTCGGGGAAAAGATCACCGAAGGTCTGGCTACCATTCCCGAGAAACAGTGCACCGCCCTCAAAGGCAACCATCTCGACACCAAACAGTTTATCTGTTCCTTCACCACCATAGGCATCATCCAAACTATCGACTACTTGTGCATACATGGTAGTGGCATCATAGCTAAACGATCCTAATACACCTGTATAAATACCACCACCATTCGAGTCGGTTCCATCGACTAATGAACCTGAATCCACATCAAAAGTGGCAAGTAGTGCGTTATCGCCATCGGTATCATCACTATCCCCATCATCACGTTGATGGATCGTAACGGTATAACGCTGGTGGGCATCGTCATAATAGACCATATCCCAGCCGTCTCCACCGCGAATCACATCATCACCAGTGCCCCCATTGGCCTGGTCATTTCCATCTCCTAGCGTAATGTCATCATTACCTGCTCCACCACGAACACTGTCATCACCGGCACCGGTATCGATAATGTCTCGACCCCCATTGCCTTCAACCTCTTCGCGGCTCGCTGTACCTGTGATGGTATCGCCAAAGATTGTCCCGTAATAAAAACCTGACGTGACTGTCTCACCATTCTCTGTGTACTCAAACGAATCGACTTTCACATCCAGCTGCAGCTCCTTGTCATTGAAGCTTAGACGCTCTACGTTATAGACTGTATCTGTACCGAGACCACCCAGCTTAGAAGGGATCAAGTGCTTTATGGTGTAGTAGGTCAGGTCAACGGTTCCAGTGACAGAACCATCGCTATCCGTATTACGACTCAAACTGAATTCAGTGCTATCTGCCTGATAACGTGCGACATCAAACTTGTCCCAAGTATCCCAAGGACGGTCAGGATCAACCGCAGGGTTGTCCCCCCCATCGATGATGTCGTTACCCTTACCCCCTTCGAGTTCATCTCGCAGGTTTCCACCCACCAGATAGTCATCTCCACCTTGACCGTAGAAGTTGTTTTGACCGTCTTCTAGACCAATCATCTGGTCGCCGAAGCGGGTTGCATAGGCATAGCGATTGGCAACGACTTTTCCGACGTTGACACCAGATTCCCAAATAGCTCCGTCAGTACTGAAGAGCGAATAGGACCCATCCATCAGATCATTTGCACTGATCTCTACATAGCGAATGCCTTGGCCGTAATAAGTGACAGAACCATCATCAACTTGTACGCTTAATACATCACTGACATTGACACCGTTCTTACGCAACTCCAAGTTGGTATATTGCAGCTTGTTCTGATTATCTAGAATGAAGATTAGTGTCTCGCCAGCTGTAAAATCACCCGAGCCAATCGTATAAGTGTCAGAACTGTTTTCTCCATCATTAAACTGGAAGTTGGTCCACTGCTCGTTGAAGTAGCTGTTATCTTGATAGGTAAACTTCAACTCTTCCCAAGCATCCGAGAAGGTGAGTCGTTCAATCCCTACCAGAACATCACGCCCTTCGCCCCCCTGTGCGTCGGTATAACGATCCGCAACTACGATAATGCCATCATCGGTGTAGTAACCTGAAGCGACATAGTCACCGCCTGTTTCGGCCTGCCCCATGCCATTATGAGTGCCGGTTTCGCCGTCTTCTGCCAGACGATAGAACTTGATGTCATAACGGTTAATTGAGTTACTGAAGCGGGCCTCATCATATTTGTCCCAGGTATCATAAGGGTTGTTGGGGTCGATCGCTGGATTACTACCGCCATCCAGGTAGTCATCACCATCACCGCCCTTCAGATAGTCGGCTCCGACACCACCATAGAGGGTGTCGTCTCCATCACCGCCTTCCATCCAATCCTGAACAGAGATCCACTGCTGCCCACTATAGAGGCGTGCGCCATTTGCAGAGTCTTGTAACGCACCGCCATCACCCACTTCATATTCACGGGCATCCATCACATCATCCAGGATGCCGCCATTGAAGTAGTTTTGCCCCACCCAGCTATACTCTGGATCAAATTCCTGTCCATACGGTTCCCAGTAGTCGATATTGACACCGAGATCAACCGACTGGTCATAGAACTGAATCTGTTCAACATTGATGAGATAGTTGGTGCCATCCCCATCACTGATTGCAGGCAGCTTATCCTTTACCTTGATGATTGTGGAAGGGAGCTCATCAGAGGCATAGCGGTCATCGATGGCGGCCTTGACCCAGCTGTCACTGGCAAGGCTTGCATAGGTGACCAGATCCACCTCGTAGCGTTTCAGTTTGCCTGAGAACTCAATCCGGTCGTTATCATCCCAGCTATTACCGGTTGTGCCATTGGCACCGCCATCATAGAAGTCATTACCCGCACCATCACGGATCGCATCCCCCCCCTGACCACCATAGACGATATCATTTCCATCACCTGGCTCAATCCAGTCACGGTAGATATTGTTACCGTAATTATTGTAACTGTAGTCCTCACCACCCGCGTCGCCTGAAGGGGCAATATTGTCTGTCAACTGCAGTGCGACAGAGACGGTATCAATCGGCTCACCTTCGCTGGTATAGAAGCTGAAGTCACTGACATCAATCGAGACATCAAACTCACTTCCCTCAGCCAGCAGATTATCCATGCCCGACTGATTTAGGCTGGATGAGACCTTCGCCAATAGATCAACCAGTTTCACTTCCAGGCTAGCTACATCATTCTCACCCGCCATCAAGGTGAAGGTATCTGCGCCACTGTTATCGATATCAAAACTAAACTGAGCACCCCCATCATAACTCGCATTGACGGTTACAGTCTGAGCAGCAACAACCAGGTCAGCAGCTGCACCCGTTGTATCTAATTCTGCATCGATCTCCATACTGGCAGAGAATGCTGCCATGTCGCCAGACGCCTCACGTGAGACAGTCACAGTAAAGCTTCCATCCACTGCTGCTGCACTGGCGACACTACCCAATTCAACTACCAATGTTGGCTCTGTTCCATCTGTTGAGCTATTCCGATCCAACAAGTCACGGATATTACTCAGATCCAGCTGGACTGGCATTGGATCAAGTTCTGCTTGTGCCACTTCACCGATCGTCACAGACTCGATTGTCTGCTGTTCAGGAGAGGTGCTTCCACGCTGAATAGAAACAGATTCAACTTCTAAAGTGTAGTTCTGAGCTACTGAGTCAAGGTCGATACGGATCGCAGCGAATTGCTCATTACTACCAATATACCACTGACTGGATGACTCACCATGCAGGCGCCCATCATTTTCCATCTGCATCGAACCGAAGCTGTAGCTTTCAAACATCCAGCCACTCCAATCAAGAGAAATCTCCCCGCCAGCTGGAACAGCAAAATCAACATCAATTGAGGCTCCATCATAGATCTCAGGCCCAACATAGTAGAGATCTGCAAAGACCACAGAGGTGTTAGACTGTGTCTCATGGTTCCACCAGGTCTCGATGCGTGCATTACGCAACTCAAACTGGGAGAAGGTACCCCCTTCTGTGCCACTCAGGATCAGCTCATTGGCAGTACTGTCATATAGCCCTTCTAAAGTCGCCTTACGTGGATCGTCACTTTCTGTCGGTCCAACATCAGTCAAGCTAAACTCAGAAGAGGTCAGCCGTATTCCACCGCTTCCAACACCTGCTGCCGAATCAGACAGCGCATCGGCATCAATCACATCATCAAATTGAGTCCCGCCCACCCAGTTCTGCCAGTTGGCATCTGCCTGGAAGTTAACCGCCAAATCGAGTGAGCTATTACTGAAGTGAAGCTGCTCAATACCGGTTAGCGTATCAGACCCCAGCCCACCGAATTCTTCGGTCAGCTTATCGGTCACAGTCACCGTACCATCACTGTTCTTGGTGATCTTAAAGCGACTCTGCGCAGCAGCATAGTAGGCGACATCATTGTCGTTCCAGCTATCTCCGCTAGTTCCATTGGCGCCACCATCGATAATGTCGTCACCCTCACCGCCTTCAATCCAGTCACCGCCGGCTCCGGTTGAGATTACGTCGTCACCGGCTCCCGCGTTGACGTCATCTCGTTTGTCACTCGCCATCTCCTCAGTGATGGTGTCATCCCAATCTGTACCCTTCCAGCGCAGGCCATTGACCACCTCTTGACCGGTCTCCCAGTCATAATAGAAATCTTTCTCGGAAAGTACCGTCAGGTTCTTCTCGGTATTATCGAAGCGCAACACTTCAATGTCATAGAGAATATCTGTTCCTTCACCCTTCTTATCATCTGGCTTGCTGTCGACAACCTTCACATGATCAAAGTCAGCATCACTGATCGAGTCGACCTCATCGCCACTCTCATCGTGGAATGTGATGGTGTAACGCCCGGCGTCACCTGAGTACTCAGCGACGTCAAACCCATTAACCCCGTTTGGATCCCAGGTTGTCTTGCTGTCGGCCGGACGATTTGCCCCACCGTAGAGTGTGTCGTCACCCTTGCCACCGCGCAAGGTATCTGCACCGGCACCGCCATAAAGTGTATCGTCTCCGGCACGACCATCAATCCAGTCTGAACCAGAGAAGTCATAGGTGTTCTCAGGCAAGTCACCTGAGTTTTCACCCCCAATTGAGGCAATCTGCACATCGGTGAGGCCGATGGTATCACCTGCGACCGTGCCTTCTGCATTGAGATATTTAGTGGTGACATTGGCGCGGATTGAGGTACTGCCCTCGGTCGAGTCAATCTGTGTTGCTATCCCACCCGCGCTGTAATCAAACTGCTCTGGCATAAAGGAGACCTTGCCAGCCTCGATATCAGCCTTGGTGACTGTCAGATTCTGCCAATCTTCTAAATCGGAGAGTTGCTCGTAGTTATCTACCCCCTCAAGCTCAATACGGATATCACCACTCACATTCCAGCGGCTAAAGTGCGCTTGGACAAAATCGGTATTACTGAAGTCATCTAACGCCAAGGTAATCCAGCCTTCGCTATCTGCTGTGCCATCGGCCTCGATCAATGCATCCTGCCATGCATCATTGAACCAATAGCTTGGGGTGAGGCGAATCTCTTGCTCTGTAAATTGGATCGCATCGATTCGATAGAGATAATCAGTCCCTTCTGGTGAATCAGTGCGAATGTCCTCTACCATGTAGTAGGTATCACCTGCAGAGATATTGAGTAGACCATTCTCATCATCCGCTGCCGCTACCATTGGGGTTATTTCAAAGTATTTGGCTTTGCCATCATACTCAACGCGGTTTTGCAGACTCCAGGAGTCCTGGTCACTTGAAAGGTCTAGACTACTGAGTGTGGTGTCGTCACCCCCGTCGATAACGTCATCACCGCCCCCACCACGGATAGTATCGCCCGCCATACCCGCATCGATGTAGTCGTCGCCATCACTGCCGTCAATCCAATCACGGTAGGTATTAGGCTCTGTGGCCACCATTCCAACATTGAATCCAACATTCCAAGGGGTGTAGCTACCTACAAATTGCAGCTGATATGTTCCGTCAACAATATCATCTGATGAGATCTGTAGCGTCGTAGTAACCTGCTGCCAAGTTGACCCACTATCAGTGGTGTGATAGAGCTCTAACTCACTCCATTGGATAAGATTCTGATCATCAAACTCGAAAGTGAGCGTGCTACCCGAAGCGAAATCATTTTCTGTAATTATATGATGGTACTGATCACCAAATTCAATATTGACCCAGGCATCGCCACTAAATGGGTTAGCATCAGCCAGCGCATCCGCATCCAGTTCATCACCTAGAATACCACCGTAGATATAGTTCTGCGCCCAGCTATCACTGCTCTGCGCCGCCTCAAAGCGGGGCGAGAGGGAAATAGTCTGATTATCGAAACTAAGCTGTTCAATCCCATAGAGATCCTCAGTGATATCACCACGAGTAACATGGATAACACTCTCTCCATCGACCACCTCAGTGGAGAACTCATAATTTGAAGAATCTCCGTCAAAACGAACAGTATCGTTACCTGCACCGCCATAGAAGGTATCTTCGCCATCGCCACCATAGAACCAGTCATCACCCGCAAAATCATAGAGGTCATAGACTGAATCTACATCAGCCAGCTCAGCTTGCACAACAGGATTCAGACCGATCATGTCAGCAAAATCACTACCATCGATATTGGCGCGATTTACCGAAATTGCCTGCCACTCACCGTTGACATCACCCCACTCCCACTCAAGCCAAACACTTGAGGTCAGTCGGGTCTCATTCCAGTCACCAAAACGGATGACATCAATGCCAGTCAGGCTGTCCGTCCCCTCATCTCCATCTGAAGTTCGGTCATCAACAACCGTAACGACACCAGTCGTTGCATCTTTAGTGATCGTGAAATCATCTTGCTTGCCATCATAGACAGCTCGGTCTTCCAGAGTCCAGGTATCTTTGTATCCATCACTGGTATCTAACAGCGCCAGTAGCGTACTGCCGCTACCATCTGAAGCACCACCATAGAGGGTATCATCTCCTGCACCACCACGGATCTCATCTCCGCCCATACCACCAATAACGGTATCATCACCGGCACCGGCGTCAATCCAGTCACGGTAGGTATTGGGTGAGCCACTTCCCGCATCGTTATCAGCCAACTGATCGGCATCGATGGTCTCACCACTTCGAGTCCCGTAGATATTGTTACTAGCCCAGTCGCTGCTATCGTAGGCTGCTTCAAAGCTGACTGATAACTGCTGCTCGCCGTCCCAGAAGGAGATGCGTTCAATATTGATTAGGGTATCTGTCCCCTGATTGACCTGCCAATCTTCCAGCTCAGTATAGCCCACCTCACCACGATGGTCAGTAATGGTCAGGTCACCACTGCCGTCTCCCACGGTGTCACTAAAGGAGAAGTCATAAGAGTAGCCATTGTAGGCCACTGTATCTGTCCCTGCCCCGCCATCGATTGTGTCATCACCTGCACCACCGCGGATCTCATCATTGCCAAGGCCTGCATCAATAGTGTCATCACCGCCATTGCCTTCAATGGAAT
>CAYFNH010000087.1:0-9867 GCA_964344435.1 uncultured Piscirickettsiaceae bacterium
AGCTTACCGTGATGGGGGATAGGGGGTGACCTGCCGCGTAGCGGCTTCGTTCAGCTATTCAGATTGCCCCTGAACAGTGCCCCTAACGGGCAGACTTGTACTTCTTGAGAAACGAGTTGTAGCCCTGCTGCTTCAGTAGCGCCTGCTGCTGCTCTGCACTGGAGAAGCTCTGAAACGGGCCGACGTTGACCCGATAGAGCGCCCCCTTGGCACTCTGAATGGTGTTGATCTCGACATGCTCTACCCCTTTCAGGATCAGCTCCGCCTTGTGCTTCTCGGCAGAGTCCAGGCGGCTGAAGGCACCGAGTTGAATCAGGTAGTTTCCGCTGGGTGCAGAGGTATTGGGCTGTCGTTTGGAGATCGATACCGGACGATCCTGTTTTTTACGCGGCTTGGGGCTGGCTACTGGTGCTGGCTTCTGGATCTCCTCTATGCCGATATACTCCTCTTCCGGCAGCATGGAGAAGAAGTCAAAATGGAACTGATCATCGGCCTGGCTCTTCTGCTGCGCCCCCTTCTGTGCCGACTTTGACGCTGGCTTGTGAGGCGACTTCGGCGGGTTGAGCGCCTGTTTCGCGGCCATCTCAACCTCACTGCTACTGCTCTTGAGCCAGTAGAGATAGCCACTGAAAAGGCCTACCGCAGCAACCACCAGAAACAGTAGCCCTCCACCAGAGAGATACCCGTTCTGTGGCTGCCTGTTGTACACGTGGCTACATCTCCTCCGGAGCGGAGACACCCAGAATGGCAAGGCCATTGACGAAGACCTGCCGTGCCGCGTTGATCAGGACAAGGCGTGCATTTCTCAACGCCGAATCTTCAACAATGAAGTGGTGGCTGTTGTAGTAGGTATGCAGTTCATGAGCCAGATCACGCAGGTAGTGGGCCAGCTGGTGCGGTTCACGCTGCAGTGCAGCCCCCTCCAGCAGCTCCGGGTATTTGGAGATCGCCACCATCAGTGACTTCTCGTGCGTCTCGTTCAACAGTTCGAAATGGTTCAGTCCAGCATCACGATCCCATACCATCCCCTTCTCAGCCAACTGGCGCATCACACTGTGGATACGGGCATGGGCATACTGGATGTAGTAGACCGGGTTGTCGGACGAGTGTGAGACCGCCAGATCGAGATCAAAGTCCATATGCTGCTCACTCTTGCGCAGTACATAGAAGAAGCGGGCAGCATCGTTGCCGACCTCGTCGCGCAGTTCACGCAGCGTGACAAAGGAGCCACTGCGGGTCGACATCTGTACCTTTTCGCCCCCCCGGAAGAGAGAGGCAAACTGAACCAGCAGCACCTCCAGGGTATCCGCCTGCTGCCCCATCGCGGTCAGCGCGGCACGCACACGCGGTACATAGCCGTGGTGGTCGGCCCCCCAGATGTCGATCATCTTGTCATAGCCGCGCTGCAGCTTGTTCATGTGGTAGGCGATATCGGAGGCAAAGTAGGTCTTGAGGCCATTATCTCGCACCACCACCCGATCCTTCTCGTCGCCATAGGCGGTAGAACGGAACCAGAGCGCCCCGTTCTCTTCATAGATATCACCACTGGCCTGCAGCTTTTCAATCGCCTGGTCGACGGTCTGATCCTCCATCAGCGACTGCTCGGAGAACCACTGATCGTACTCCACCCCGAACTCGGACAGATCCTGACGGATCTCACCCAGAATCGCATCAAGTGCCGCACCATGTACCTGCTGGTAGAGGTCACTGCCAAGTAGCGCCCGTGCCTGCTCGATGATGGCATCGATATGTGCCTCCTTGTCCCCACCCGCAGGTTCATCGGCAGGCACCCCCTCCATCACCGTAGCTATTGAGTGGCGGAAAATCTCACCCTGCTCACGATGCAGGGTGGCGGCGATATCCCAGATATAGTCCCCCTGATAGCCATTACTGGGGAACGTGACCGCCTCTCCGCAGAGATCCAGGTAGCGCAACCAGACACTGGCGGCGAGGATATCCATCTGCCGACCGGCATCGTTGACGTAGTACTCCCGGTGGATCTCATAACCGGCCGCCTTCAACAGGCTGGCGGTAGCCGCACCATAAGCGGCACCACGACCATGACCAACATGGAGTGGCCCGGTCGGATTGGCAGAGACGTACTCCATCAATACCTTCTGCCCGGCACCCACCTGGCTCTCACCAAAATGCTCTCCCTGCTCAAATACCTGCTGGATCACCGCAGCATAGGCGGCATCGGCAAGAAAGAAGTTGATGAAACCAGGACCGGCAATCTCGGTCTTGACCACCAATTCACTGCCCCCCAAATCCCCCCTTTCAAGCGCATCCACCACCAGCTGCGCCAGTTCACGTGGGTTTCGTTTGGCCTGCTTCGCCAGCACCATCGCCACATTGGTGGCAAAATCACCATGACTGGGATCCCGGGTACGTTCGATCATGACAGCAGGAATCGGCTCCAACACCAGAGTTCCGGCATCACGCAGTTGGGTCAATGCAGCCTCGACCAGCTGCTGTAGTTGAATCTTCATGAAACGCTCAAACGGTTGTAATTACTCTGCCCGAAGAGGAAAACGCTCCGGGTGCTCTATCATCTCGGCAGTGAGATCCACATCCAGATCCGGCCAGTAATAGTGGCCCGGCGAAGGCTCCTCAACATTCACGATCGAGCCCACACTCTGCTCCACAAACCAGGGAAAATCTTCATACGCCATGAACAACTCCTTCTCCTGCGTCAACAGCCAAACTCCATGTGTGGAGATATTGGTTATCTCAACCGCTAAAGTACTGTTGCCATGCGCTAATGAACTCATCGTAATGGTGCTCAACCAGTGATTCGATCTGTTTTAACTGTATACGTGAATAGTGGTAATTATGGGCGAGTTCAATCTCTGGTTCCAGCCAGAATTTGGCCTCACCATCGGCAGACATGACATGAATATGTTTTCTACTCTCCTCTCGGGAAAAAAAGAAAAACCGATAGCCGGCCTCTCTACAAATGGTAGGGCTCATCGAAGGCAATCACCGAACCAAAGGTGCCTCAACCTGTGCCCGCTTCTCGGCCCCCAGCAGCTGTTCGATCAGCGCCAGTGCAAAGTCCATTGCGGTACCCGGCCCGCGCGAGGTAATCACCTTGCCATCCACCACCACACTCCTGCCCTCGACAATCTTAGCATTAGTCTCTTTGAGAAAACCGGGGTAACTGGTTGCCTCACGCTGCTCCAGCAGCCCGGCATCGGCCAGCACTTTGGGGGCGGCACAGATAGCTGCGGTGTATTTGTCTTCCACTGCCATCTGTTGCAACAGAGTGTGGATGCGGGGGTCGGCATTGAGGTGGTCTGCGCCCGGTAGCCCGCCGGGGAGTACCACCATGTCGTAGCTGCGCTGCAGCGCCTCATCGAGTGACATATCGGGAACATGAACCGTATCACGGCTGGCACGAACCGATCCGGGTTGTAACCCTGCCACCACTACATTGACTTCTGCGCGACGCAGCAGATCGATGATGGTGATCGCCTCCAGCTCTTCAAACCCCTCTGCCAGAGGAACCAATACCGATGTCTGTGACATCACGACCTCCTATTTTGCAGCCTGAACCAGATGGAGCCCCTTGAGCATATTGAGTGCCTCGAACAGCATGAAGTCCTTTTGTGCCAGGTTCTCCTGCTCCTCCTCGCCCTTCTCCGCTTCCTCCTCATCGGACTTGACCGGTGCCTCGTCCTTCTTCATCTCCTTGTCACCGGCAAGGTGGCCTGTCAGATCCTTCTCCGAAACACGATGACGCTTCTTCTTTTCTTCCCCCTTCTCAATCTTCAGATCGGTGAGGATGATATCCGGGACAATTCCCTCGGCCTGAATGGAGCGGCCGGACGGGGTGTAGTAACGTGCCGTGGTGATCTTCAATGCGGCCCCATCACGCATCGGCATGATGGTCTGTACCGAGCCCTTGCCAAAGGTCTGTGAGCCCATGATGACCGCCCGCTTGTGATCCTGCAGGGCACCAGAGACGATCTCCGAGGCGGAGGCAGAACCGTTGTTCACCAGCACCACCATCGGTGCACCATCCAGAATATCGTCCGCATCGGCCTCGAACTTGACCGAGGCATCACCTACCCGCCCATCGGTATAGACCACCAGCCCATCGGTAAGGAAGGCATCGGAGACATTCACTGCAGCACTCAACACCCCGCCGGGGTTGTTACGCAGGTCGAGTACCAGTCCGTTGAGCTGCTTGCCATCATTCTCCTCCTCGATCAGCTCGTCGATCATTGCCTGCATGCTCTCGCCGGTGTTGACCTGAAACTGGCTGATGCGGATATAACCATAGCCCTGCTCCAACATCCGGCTCTTGACGCTGCGAATCCGAATCACATCACGGATGATAGTGACCGTCAGCGCCTGATCCTCTCCCTTGCGCACCACGGTCAACTCGATCTTGGTACCGACCTTGCCACGCATCTTCTTGACCGCATCGCTCAAGGTCATCCCCTGTACCGCAGTGCCATCGATACGGATGATCAGATCTCCCGCCTGCATACCGGCACGCTGGGCCGGGGTATCATCAATCGGCGAGATCACCTTGACAAAACCATCCTCCATTCCCACCTCGATCCCAAGGCCACCAAACTCCCCCTTGGTGCTCACCTGCAGCTCATCATGCGCCTCCGGCAGCAGATAGGCCGAGTGGGGATCCAGGCTGCTTACCATCCCCTTGATTGCATTGTTGAGCAGCTCCTTGCCTTCGACCTCCTCTACATACTTCTTCTTGATCTCACTGTAGACCTGACTGAATGCACGCAGCTCATCCAGTGGCAGCGGCACCTCCGCTCCCTCCTCTTTTCCAGCCAGTACCGCATGTTCAAATGCCAGGGCCAGCCCCAGTAACAGCCCCGTTGTCAGGATCAGAATATCGCGTGCTTTTGTTTTCATCAGGTGTAAGGTCCAGTCAGAGAGGTGATCAATTTCACCGAGAAACGTCAAGAAAATGAGAGTTTATCGCAAGAGCCGTCGCAGAGGTAGCATCAACCCGTTCTATTGAGAGCCTCGCAGCTATTAGGAAAGGGTTGGCCGTTATGACTCCACAACCGTCTGCAGCCAGGACGGCTGCAGTCGAGCTACACAAGGATGTGCTTGAGCGTGTTGTGGCGTCATAACGGCCAATCCTTGGAGAACACGGCTACCATCAACGTATAACCGGATAGATCGCCCCCAGGATCACCGGCTTACTGGCGCCGGTTACCGAAGGCAGATTGCCGGCCTCACCACGCAGTGTCTGCCGTGCCAGCCAGGCAAAGGCCATCGCCTCCACCCAGTCGGGATCCATCCCCACCTCGGCACTGCTGTGCACTTGCCAGGACGGCAGATGGGCCGCAATCCGCTCCAGCAAATAACCATTGTGTGCCCCGCCCCCGCAAACCCACACCGCTTCACCGCCCGCTTCGCCAGCAGGGGGGGCGCTCGCAGAGACGGCCTGACTGATGGTCTTTGCAGTCAACTCCACCAGGGTAGCCAGCACCGCTTCCGGTGACAGAGGGGTGAGATGGCGCTGTAACCAGGCACCATTGAAGGTCTCCCGGCCGGTACTTTTGGGTGGGGGTTGGTGGAAAAAGGGCTCCTTCAACATCTCCTCCAGCAATCGCCGGGATACCTTTCCACTGCGGGCAATGGCTCCATCCCGGTCCAGTGGTTTGCCGTAGCAGTGGCTCATCCAGTAGTCGATCAACACATTTCCCGGTCCGGTATCAAATCCGACCACCGCTGCATTTCCACACTCCGGCAGCCGGGTGATATTGGCCATCCCTCCGATATTGACCACCACGCCACCACGCCCCTGCAAAAACCAGCGGTGATAGGCCGGAGCCAGCGGTGCTCCCTGCCCCCCGACCACCAGATCACGGCGACGGAAGTCAGCCACGGTAGTGATTCCACTCTGCTGGGCAATGGTATTGGGATCCCCAATCTGCAGGGTAAAGGGGTAGCGCTGCTCCGGCTCATGGCGGATGGTCTGACCATGGCTACCAACCGCCGTGATCTGCTGTGGCTTCAGGCCCGCCTTCTCCACCACCTGCCGGGCCGCTCTGGCAAACAGCTGCCCCAGCTCTACATCGAGTTGCCCCAGCTGCTCGATCTCATTCTTCCCGGGACTGCAGAGCGCTGCAATACGACGCTTGAGATCCGGTTCAATCTCCAGAGAGTGGGTAGCCAGAGAACGTGGCGGAAAGGTGGAGAAGTCGACAACCACCGCATCAACCGCATCCAGACTGGTACCGGACATGAGCCCTACGAAATAGTCGTGCTTATCCAATATTCAGTTTTTAATTCAGACAAAGTTCAATCGGGCTCCAGTCCCGATCCTTTACCATCACAAAGCGGCAACGCCCTTCCGACATCTCTGCCCAAAGATTACCTACTTTTCGATCCATTTTTACCTTGGGTGTATCCCACTTGTCGCCCCCCTTGTACTCCACCACCAACACCGGACCATCATTTGGCAACTTGCAAATAAAATCCGGGTAGAACTTTCCATCTGCCTTTTGCAGAGAGAACGATGAGCCTTCACGCCGCACCAGGTTACGCACCCAGAACTCAATCCGCCCCTGTTCTGCCTGCTGATCGAGCCAGATTGCACATTCCAGCTCCTCTTTTGAATCAAAGTCCCCCATTCGATTGTAGTAGTGGTGTTGAAACTCTTGAAAACCATATCGGTGATCGTAGTCCCGTGTAGGCGCATAGGCATACGGATTGAAGGTAAAGACATTCTCATCCGTCACCGCAATCCGCTCCTGTGGATTATCACCAAACAGGCACTCCTGGAATGCCAGTGAAGCCGCCTCTTTTCTCAGATCATTAATCCGCAACTCCAACAGATTGCGAATTTGAAATTTAAGCTGGTTGGCTCGACCCAGATCAAAATCACTTTTCTCCAATAGATGGTCCAACCAAGCAGCTACAAAAGCGCGCTTACTCTCATGGGTCAAAGTGGGATCTGGCAGATTACGGCAGATCCACGCTGCCAATCGTGTCTCATCCCAATGTTCAGGGGTATAGGTCAGCCCCAGATCCCGCTGCAGATCGGCAATGAAATTGACCTTGAGCCGACCCGATTGTGCATCTACATCCAGATCCCCCCCTTCAACACGGCTCATCACCCCCAGCTTTGTCAGCTCCTCTCGGGTTGGATGCGCATCATAAGGGGAAGGCTCCCACGGATAATCGAGCTGTTCCGGGTCTTCAAACAGCTCCAGCTCCTCTTGATAACGCAACGCCAACTGTGGCACCTCAAACAGAATGCCCTGCTCTGCTGGTGTCTGGAACAACTCAATGGCAGTGGTACGACTCTCCTCTGCTGCCTGTTCGATACGTGCCACTGTCTCAGGCTCCACCACTACAAAACCAATCTCTTCAACCTCTTGCGGACTGAGAGGCTCCTGAATGGTCAACGTCTGTTCACGCTTGTTCCACTTCAGTTTGGCCTTGGTGGCTTTGGGCAGCTTTTTCAGCACTGGCTCTTCCTCCAGTGCAACCACCACTGGCTGAATCACAGCACGACGAAGTGGATTGCGATAATCCATCACCTGCTGCTGTGGATCATCTGTGGAGACAAAGGCAGCCGCCTCCTGACGCTCAAACCCGGCCCCCTGCACCAATCGATCCCGCAACCCCTCTGCTGTAGCATTGAAATCTCTGGAGACCACAAAGGCGTAAGAGCGATTCAACGCCTCATCATTGCGATGCCTTGCTCCTGGCTGACGCAAGACCCGTCCCAACAGCTGCTCTACCGCAGTCGAGGAGCGCACCTCTGCCATACTGACCAGAATATAGGCAAACGGGCAGTCCCACCCTTCGGCCAACGCCTGCTGGGTAATCACATAGTTGACCGGGCACTGCTCCGAGAGAATCCCCGCCTCATATTCCGCTGCAATGGTCTCCAGCCCTCTGCTGTCACCCGTTGCAACCACCACCCCCTCTTCCGGGATATGGTGGTTTTCGATCAACTCCTGTCGCACCCGCTCTACATCCAGTGTCTCTTTTTTCTTATTCCGCTTCTCTGCCTGAATCAACACAATGGGGCGCAGATAGGCCGCCCCCTGTCTACGCTCCTGCTCAGCAATAGCATACAGCGCTTCACGTCGTGCAATCGCATCGGCCAGACACTGCTGCCAATCCGGTTCCGTCTCCAGACGAATCGGCAGTTTGATCATCTCCTCCCCTTTCAGCTCTGCCGCATAGACGCTATGCAGTACATTACTGGGGGTCTTTTCCGTATCCGGGGTCGCGGTCAGCTCCATGATCCCGCTGGGGTTGAAACGGGCCAAGGTCTCAAAGGAGAGTTCCGTACGACTGTTATGGGCCTCATCAACAACCACAAAGGGGCGGCGCAGCCGCAATACATTGGCCAGAGAGTAGGGAATCACCCCATCCTCCTGCTCCAATTGCTGACGCTGCTCGGGGTGGAGGCTATCGAAATGGCTCATCAATGCTCCGTTGGAATCGTATACCTTGCGGATATCGGTGTCTCCCACCTGAAATGCCTGCCGCGTCGTGACAATCACTGTGGTCGAGGTATCGAGTGTCGCCCGCGTCACCTGCTTGGCCTCATCCAGATCGAGCACTGTGATCGGCCCTGCCTCACGCAACGCCTCTGCATAAGGGTGGTGACGATCCTTCAGCGCCTTTAGTGTCTGCTCCCGAATGGCATTGCTTGGCACCAGCCAGAGAATGACACTATGCTCGCTGTTGAGCAGGTGGGTATTGATCAGCGAGACCGATTTGGCCGCCAGCCAGGTCTTGCCTCCACCAGTCGGCACCCGCAGGCAGAAGTAGGGCATCTCATCTGGAAAACCGGCAATCGGGCTGAATTGACTCCCCTTCTCCCACAACTCCAGCGTGGTTCTATAGAAGGCGGTATTGGCATTCCCCTCCTCACGGCAAGTGCGCAGATAATGCTCCACACTATCGAGTACCGACTGCTGATAATTCTTTGCAATAAAGGCAGCCATGCTAGATCTCCAGTGCGTAGGGGGTCTGTTTGAACTGGATACCCAGCTTGTTCATCTTGACCGCACCCAGACGGCAGGCTGCCGCATAGATCACCTTGGGGCCATCATACGGAGGCAGTTGCCCCAAAACTGGCGTGGTCAGTACGTTACCACCATTGATTGAACGATCCTTGAGGATACCGTTATAGAGCAGGTAGATCGCCCGCCCCTGGTAGACACCCAGCAATGGGGAATCAACCTTGCCAGTAAAACCACTACCGGTCTCGGCAAACCAGACAAACTCCGCCAGTTGGGCAAAGGTGACATCTTCTCGAATCTGGCCTTCCGCATTGAACAGTGGTTGGTCACTGAGTTGGCAGAACTGGAAGCCCCCACCTAATCCATCAATTTCCTTACCGCTAAGATCTAAATAACCAGAAATCACTCTCTTTGTTCTAACTGATGTGATTGAGCGCGCTATCTGCTTATCCATTTCAACTAAAATAAATTTACGATTTCCTCCATCTAATGAATTCTGTTTAAGGACAGCATGCGCTGTTGTCGCACTACCCGCAAATGAGTCCAGCACTATTTCCCCAGATGGAACACAATAATCAATTATTCTCTGAACCAGATCTACTGGTTTTGGAAAAGCAAAAAGCCTGTCTCCCATCACATGATCAAGATCTTTAGCTCCAGATTGAGACTTATATTCTGCCCAAAAAGAAGATGCTGGCATTCTAGTCTGTGTTTCAAATAAGTATCTCTTCTTTCGAGGCTTCCCAGTTTTAGGGTCTGCAGGCCAGTAAATTTTATTTCCTTCCAATAGTTTATTGTATCCGGCTTCGTCCGTAATCCACCCACGTGCCGGGTCAGGTTTCCAAACATTATCTGTTCCTGGCTGACTCATATTATATGCATGAAGGTTAGG
>CAYFNH010000088.1:0-9866 GCA_964344435.1 uncultured Piscirickettsiaceae bacterium
CTGGAGGTGGAGGATGTATTCAAGGCGGTGAAGGGGGTTCATCAGCGTTGTGAGGGGGGCTATACCGCAGTGGCACTGATTACCGGATACGGCCTGGTGGCCTTCCGCGATGCCTTTGGTATCCGCCCGCTCTGTATCGGCGAACGTGAAGATGAGACAGGACAGAAGGAGTATATGGTCGCCTCCGAAAGTGTGGCGATCGATACACTGGGCTTCCGCCTGATTCGTGAGGTAGATCCCGGAGAAGCGATCTATATCAGTACCGAAGGAGAGCTCCACAGCCAGCAGTGTGCAGAGGCGCCACAGCTCACCCCTTGCATCTTCGAGCATGTCTATTTTGCCAGGCCCGACTCCATTCTGGATAACGTTCACGTCCACAAGGCACGTCTGCGCATGGGTGAAAAGCTGGCCACCAAAATTCTGTGTGAGTGGCCGGATCATGATATCGATGTGGTCATTCCAGTTCCGGATACCAGCCGCACCGCCGCTTCACAACTGGCCTACAAGCTGGATGTGGTCTACCGCGAGGGTTTTATCAAGAACCGTTATATCGGTCGCACTTTCATCATGCCGGGGCAGAAGCAGCGCAAAAAGTCGGTACGGCAGAAACTGAACCCATTGGGGCTGGAGTTCAAGGGGAAGAATGTACTGCTGGTGGATGACTCCATTGTGCGTGGTACTACCTCGGCACAGATCATCGAGATGGCGCGCAATGCAGGGGCCAACAAGGTCTACTTCGCCTCGGCAGCCCCACCGGTGCGTTACCCCAATGTCTACGGAATTGATATGCCGGTTGCCTCCGAGCTGATTGCCCACGGCCGAACCGAGGAGGAGGTGGCTGAGTGGATTGGTGCGGACCGGCTCATCTTCCAGGACCTTCATGATCTGATTGATGCGGTGCAGGAGGGCAATCCACAGATTCGACAGTTTGATACCTCGGTATTCGATGCCAACTACGTAACCGGTAATATCGACGATGCCTATCTCCAGCAGCTGGAGGCAGCCCGCTGCGACTCGGAAAAGAGCAAGCGGGACAGTGAAGACGATGATGAGGTGCTGGGAGTCTATAACTCCAATTAATGGGATGAGATAGTTCCCTCCCCCTGGTAGGGGGAGGGGCAGGGTGGGGGTCGAACTGTCAGGACGAGCTGTAAGGCTGTTTTATGATCTTCATGCACTTCATGGTGTATAGCTTTTAATTGAGGAGTTGATCATGATCGATCCAGAAGAGTACGGTTTTTCCACACTGGCTATTCGAGCTGGACATGAGCGCACGCATGAGGGAGAGCATGGCGAGCCGATCTTTCCCACCTCCAGCTTTGTCTTTGATTCAGCCGAGCAGGCGGCGGCCCGTTTTTCGGGAGAGGAGCCGGGCAATATCTACGCCCGCTTTACTAATCCGACGGTCAAGATTTTCGAACAGCGCCTCGCTGCACTGGAGGGGGGAGAACGTGCCGTTGCTACCGCCTCCGGGATGTCGGCAATCCTCTCTACCTGTATGGGGATACTGAAGGCGGGTGACCATGTGGTGGTTTCGCGCAGTGTGTTCGGTACCACGGTGGTGCTCTTCAACCAGTTCATGGCCAAGTTCGGAGTCGAGGTCACTTTCGTCTCGCTGACCGACCTGAAAGAGTGGGAGCAGGCGATGCAGCCCAATACCCGTCTGCTCTTTCTGGAGACCCCGGCCAACCCACTGACGCAGGTGGGGGATATCCAGGCACTGGCCGATCTGGCTCACAACCACGGCGCGTTGTTGGTGGTTGATAACTGCTTCTGTACTCCGGCACTGCAGCAGCCATTATTGCTGGGTGCAGATATTGTTATCCACTCGGCAACCAAGTATCTGGATGGTCAGGGGCGTGCCGTCGGTGGTGCGGTGGTTGGCTCAGAAGCCGTGGTGGGTACCGATGTCTACAGCTTTCTGCGCACCGCTGGCCCCACCATGAGCCCGTTCAGTGGCTGGATCTTCCTCAAGGGGCTGGAGACACTGAAGCTGCGGATGGAGGCACATTCACGTAATGCAAGGTTGCTGGCCGAGTGGTTGGAGCAGCAGCCACAGGTGAGTCGGGTTCACTATCCGGGACTGGAGAGCCATCCGCAGTACGACCTGGCTGCAGCGCAGCAGAAGGACACTGGGGGTATCCTCTCCTTCGAGCTGGAAGGGGGCAAGGGGGCGGCCTGGTCACTGATCAATGCGACCGAAATGGTCTCCATTACCGCCAACCTGGGGGATACCAAAACCACCATTACCCACCCGGCAACCACCACCCATGGACGGCTTTCGGATGAAGACAAGGCACAGGCGGGAATTACCGATGGGCTGTTGCGCATTGCGGTTGGGCTGGAGGAGATCGAGGATTTGAAGCGGGATCTTGGTCGTGGGCTCTGACCTCTTCAGAGAGGTAGAGCGGGTTCTCGAGCTCTCTGAGCTGGAAGAGAAGCTGGCAGCAACCGAGCAGCTTTATCGCAACTGGCAACAGGGTGGTTACACGCTGGATTCAATCCACCCCCCCAAGCCAATAGGCCAGGCGGGGCACCCGCAGAAACCGGAGCTGGTAGTACCCCGCAAATTGAAGCGCCGCCGTCTGGGTACGCCTCTGGGGCATGCCTCCATGATCCACGCCATTGCTCATATCGAATTCAACGCAATCAATCTGGCGCTGGATGCGGCCTACCGCTTTCGAGGGTTGCCCCAAGCCTATTATGACGACTGGCTACGCATTGCCGATGAGGAGCGTTACCACTTTCAGCTGATACAGGAGCGGTTGGGAAAACTGGGGTATGCCTACGGTGATTTTCCGGCACATAATGGTTTGTGGGAGACCGCGCAAAAGACGGCAAATGATGTATTGCTGCGCATGGGGCTGGTGCCGCGCATTCTGGAGGCGCGCGGACTGGATGTGAACCCGGGGATTATGCAGAAACTCAAAGAGATTGGAGATGAAGAGGTCGTCCCTGCACTGGAGATTATCTTGCGCGATGAGGTGGGTCATGTGAAGGCAGGCACGAAATGGTTCCGTTACCTATGCGAACAGCGCGGCATCGACTCGGAGGAGACCTTCGAGCGACTGGTACGAGACAATCTACCCCATACCATCCGTGGTCCCTTTCATGAGCAGGGGCGCCGACAGGCGGGATTCAGTGAGCGAGAGATGCATTTTCTCTATACGTTGGATCGGGAGAACCGGGCGATGTAAGCTTGCCTTATTTTATTTTTGTAGTATGTTCTACATAACTAGATCAAAGAGAGAAGTGTTATGCAGCAAGTTCCTGTACGTGAGGTTAATCAGCACCTCTCCAGATATATTGAATTGGTAGAGTCGGGTGAAGATTTCATTATCACCAGGCGGGGAAAGCCAGTGGCCAGACTCTCTGCGGTTACAGCAGAAATAGAGCTTTCCGAGGCACAGCAGCAGGCTTATGCACGAGTCAGTGAACGGATGAACCCCGGATACCACCTGGGGGGAGAGCCTCTGGATCGTGATACACTGCATGAGCGCTAATCGCTACAGTCTTGATACCAATATCCTCATTTATTCGGTTGACCGAGATGCCGGTGAGCGTCACCAGAAAGCTGTTGCGCTGATGGATGAGATGGTGGGAAAGCGTTGTTTGTTAACCTTGCAATCGCTCTCGGAATTTTTCAGTGCGGCAACCCGAAAGGGGAAGATGCCGGTTGAGGATGCCAGAGCGCAGGTGGAGGACTGGATGGTTCTGTTTCCGACAGTGACAGCAGACTCACAGGTAGTTGTGCGGGCCATGGAGTCGGTTAGTAGGCGGCAGTTCTCCTATTGGGATGCGATGCTGGTGGAGACTGCGGTAAGGGCCGGGGTTACCCATCTCTATAGTGAGGATATGCAGCATGGACAGCACTGGAGAGGGATGGAGATCATCAACCCATTCAGACGGTAAGTTGGACAAATCGGTGGTTATCATGAATCAGTACATTATTGGTTGACTCCCAGTCTCCCAATACCAACCGTTGTGCAGGTTTGTCATTCAGCATAAAGGTGTGAATGCCGGGGCGGTGGGTGTGGCCGTGAACCAAGGTGTTGCAGCCCCATTGCTGGAGAGTCTCTTCCACAGTCTGCTGAGTTACGTCCATGATCATCGCACTCTTCTGCCGCTTGTCACTGTCGCTACGCTGGCGTAGCGATCGACCAATTCGGCGACGCAGAGATTGGGGCAGATGGCGTAAAACCCAGCGGGTGATTGGATGGCGGATCCATCTCCGGTAGTGCTGATAACTCAGATCCTCACTACAGAGGGTGTCACCGTGGGTCAACAGGATGGGGTTGCCATCGAGTTCAATTCGAGAGGGATCCGCAATCAGCTGGCAGCCACTGATCTGTTCAAACCGTTTGCCGAGCAGGAAATCCCGATTACCGTGTTGCAGGTAGATGGCGGTTCCCAGCGCTGTCGTATGGTGTAGTGCTTGCAGAACTGGCAGGTGATCTTCAATGGAGAGGTCATCCCCCAGCCACACCTCAAACAGATCACCAAGAATATACAAATTCTCGTGTTTCGGTGCCTCCTCATCGAGGAAGCGGAGAAAACGCTCCATCACCTCCGGCTGTTCTCTGGAGAGGTGAAGGTCTGCAATCAAGCAGGTTGACATTGCGGAATATAACGTCCCCCTCCCCCTTGCAGGGGGAGGGTTGGGGTGGGGGTAGAGCGTTATTCGTCAACCGTGACCTTCTCAATAACGACATCCTCCTTCGGTACATCATCATGAAAGCCGTGGCTACCGGTATCCACCTTCTCAATGGTACGTACCACATCCATCCCCTCGGTGACCTCTCCGAAAACACAGTAGCCCCATCCATCCTGCCCCGGATAGTTGAGGAATCCATTGCTGTTGGTATTGATGAAGAATTGAGCAGTCGCGGAGTGCGGATCCATTGTGCGTGCCATGGCGATGGTGCCCACGTTGTTCTGTAGGCCATTGTTGGCCTCATTTTCGATCGGTTCGTTGGTTGGCTTCTCTGCCATGCCGGGCTCCATACCGCCACCCTGAATCATGAAACCGGGAATGACCCGGTGAAAGATGGTGCCATCGTAGAAGCCGTCGCGGCAGTAGTCGAGGAAGTTCTCTACGGTCTGTGGGGCCTTCTCGGCATTGAGTTCGATGGTGATCTCTCCGTGAGAGGTGCTCATTGTGACGATCATTGTAAGGTAGTCCTTCTGTTACTGATTAAATGGTATCTGGTAACCCTCTATCCTTGCAGGGAGAGGGCAAGGGCGGGGGAGTGAATGAATGGGGAATAACTGTAGAAACTATTGAGAGACGATCCTTGCCGACTCAATCACCACCGGCTCCTGAGGGGCATCCTTGGCGAAGGGGCCGCCAGAGCCAGTCTTCGTCTGCTCGATCTGGCGCACTACATCCATACCCTGAATTACCCGGCCGAAGACAGTATACCCCCAGCCACGTTGTGACTTGCGGGTATGGTTGAGAAAACGGTTGTTGGCCGTATTGATGAAAAACTGTGCGGTAGCAGAGTGTGGATCGCTGGTGCGCGCCATGGCGATGGTGCCGGGCAGGTTCTTCAGGCCGTTGTCTGCCTCATTGGGGATCATGTCCAGCGTTGCCTTCTTCTCATATTGAGGCGTGTAACCACCACCCTGAATCATGAACTGGGGGATCACCCGGTGGAAGATGGTATCGCTGTAGTGACCACTCTTTACATAGGTGAGAAAGTTGGTGACCGTGAAGGGGGCACGAGCCTGGTCCAGTTGAACGGTAATGGTGCCACGGTTGGTTACCAGCTCCACCACGGGAGAGTCGGTAGCAATCATCGGATTTTTCTCATTGGCGACAGCAGGGTCGGACGAGAATACGGTAAAGACGATTGCCCCCAGCAGGGCAACCACGGAGCCAAAGATAGTAAGGTTCTTCTTCATGATTTTCTGGATGATGGTTATATCGGATACGTTAGAGGCGAATCATACCCTATTGCAGTCGTGGGGTATAATCGCAGCGAATGGTTACCTTTCCAGGGTAGAGAGACATTTCCGCATGGGGGTGAAGTGAGTTACTCAACAGAACAGATTGATGCATTGATTCGGCAAGGGAAGAACAGTGCTGTCGAGTTTAAAACCGAGCAGGTTCATGCCGACTCCGTTGCAAAAGAGATTGTCGGATCCCGTATCAGAATCCAGCACTTTGAAGATCGCATCGAATTTATCAGCCCGGGCAGACTACCCAATACGGTGACCATAGAGAAGCTCTCCATGGGAGTGTCATATGCAGTCAATCCCGTCCTGTTAAAGTTTATGGAAAACCAGCGGTATATCGATAAATTGGGGCGTGGACTACCGATGGTCTATCAGGCAGCAAAAGAGAGGGGGAAAGAGGCTGTTTTTGAAGAGGTTGGTGAAGAGTTCAAGGTGGTTTTGCCACTTTCTTTTGCGAGTTGACCATGTCAAAACCAGGTGCCCATCAAGAGTTGGCTCAATTCAATCAACAGGTGATTGATCTGATTACGGCGGAAGGGGAACCAAAATTGGTCATCCTGTTTGGGTCGCTTGCCAGTCGCAGTGAGACCAGCGAAAGTGATCTTGATCTGGCGGTCTTGTATGAGCAGAAAATAACCACGGGTATGAAAAAACGCTTGATCGAGCAGTTGGCCCAGCTGTCGGGTAGACCGGTTGACCTGATCGATTTGAAGATGGCAGGGGAACCTCTGCTGGGGAAGATTGTTACTAGTGGAAAGCGCCTGTTCGGCAGTGATAGTGAATTTGGTCGACTGCTGAGTAAGCACCTAATTGAGCAGGCTGACTTCATGCCCTATCGAAAACGAATTCTGGATGAGAGAAGAGCTCGATGGATCGGGAGTTAGTGTCAGAAAAGCTTGAATCCCTGCGCCGTTGTGTGGAACGGATCAGAGAGCGTTGTCCGCAGAAGCTGGAAGAGTTGCAGGAAAGCCTGGATTATCAAGATATTGTTGCACTGAACTTGAGTCGTGCGGTACAGCTTTGTGTCGATGTTGCTGCTCACTATATCGCGAGTACGTCATTGCCACCCCCTCAAACGATGGGTGAGGCCTTTACCAGACTGGAGGAGGAAGGGATTATCTCTCCTGAGTTGAGCGAGAGAATGAAAAAGGCGGTCGGCTTCAGAAATATTGCGGTTCACAACTACGAGGCAATCAATTGGGAAGTTGTTCATCAGGTTTGCAGGCATCACTTGATCGATTTCCAGGGCTTTGCCAGGGCCATTTCGAAAAGGTTTTAGTCTGGTTCTGTTGGATCAGAGAATGGCTTGCTTGAAATTCAGGTGATTACCTATACAATCAGGAGTATGGAAAGCGTCTCATCAACCACGGTTGCTCTTAACTCTACTCCCCAGAAGGCTGGTGGAGCAGTCTCCAGTTTGGAGAAGTTGAATACCTCAACACAATTGAGAGAGGAGCGACAGTTCAATGCCCAGCCTGAAAAGAGTGCTGCAACCCCCGCCAGACAGCCGGTTGAGCTTCCTCGGTCAGAGACTAAAACAACCGAAGAGCCCCTTAATGCACAGTTAACGGCCCGTCAGGAGAAACGTAAAAAAGAGATCGATGAGGCAGAGCAGCAGCGCCAGGAGAAACTGGAAGCGGCCAGAAAAGAGCGGGAAGAGCGGCTGCGCAGAGAGAAGGCTGAGCGTGAGGCCGAACGCAAGGCAATCATTCAGGCCCAGCGCAAGGATGATTTGAACGGCAAGCTCGACGAGATCCGCAGTCGTATGCTGCTAAACCTCAATGATCTCGCAGAGCAGAAGCGGGCAAGCGATGACCTGATCGCGCTGCGAAAGGCGTGGGATCGACAGATTGATCTTTTTGCGTAACAGGCCAGTATCTACATGAATTTTTGTAGTTCCCCCCCTGTAGGGCGGTAGCAGTGATCAAGCAAGTAGTGACTTCAGTGCAGGCACTACAGTGGTGATGATGACCAGTGCCAACATCCACTTCATCAGCCGCATGTCTGAACGGATCTCAGTCAATTCATGTCGTATTGGAATGACTTCAGAGTCCTTGAAGTCAGTAAATGCCTCTTTCAGATCTCTTTTGGTAACCAGGTCTTCCAGGTTTGTTTTGTTGATCTTTTTCTGAGCGCGTGCAAGAGCCTCGGCCTGCTCTTCGGTGAAGCCGGAAGAATCAAGTCCTTTGACTAAAGTCATGTGTATCAAAAGTGATTGCGTTCATGTGCGTGATTGTAGCAAAAAATAGATTTACGGTAACTACTCACGCTTGGTGGGCATTTATCGGCAGACATAGATTTTCCCTGGGTTGCGGCTTGAGTGATTTGCTTTTTTCATGTGAATTTCGCAAAATGAAAGCATGACTTTCAAAAAGCAAGGTTATATCGGGCGTGAGCTTGAAAAGGCTGTGAGAGAGTCATTAGCGTACTTTCCGGTTACATCCAAGCTCTCAAGATCGCCCAAAGCGCAGCGTGGATTAAGTGAAAGCCTTGCCTTGTTGAACCTGATTGCTGTTGGGTTGAGGAGTCGTGGAGGTTGCGTAGTGGTGTTGAAATTGCGCCGATCGATCAGGTGTTGAGAGAATTGATGGTGTTAGAGTGAAAGCCTGTATGGGGAGTGCGCCGAATCTACAGGTATCCAATGATCGATTTTCAGGACTTTGCCGAGGTGTTTTCTGTAATGTTATGGGTGTAGTCAGAACGGTCTATACGACAACCAACAAGATGCTAATCAATAGAGCAATCTGTGCAAAAGCAAGCCCGGCCATCCACTTGATCAGCTCTGCTCTGGTTTCCACAAGCTTTATCTCCAGATGGTCTTGGGTTACCAGGCGATCCTCAATTAGCTCACGCTGTTGTTGCGCAAATACCTCAGCCTGCTCTTCACTAAAACCGACGGCCTGCAAACGCTTGATAAAGTCATGAGTATCGAATGTGATTGTGGTCATGGGGTAATAGGATATCTTTCTGTCAATATTTAAGTCAATACACAGTCTTGCTCTGGAAGGGAAAATTGGTACATCGATTAGTGTGGTCATGCTCATTTTCAGGACTTTGTCGAGGTGTTTTCTGTAACGCTGTAATGTTTTGGGTGTAGTTGCTGAGGTTTGTCGTGATTGTGGTTGTTGGCTGGTATACACTTTGCTTGTTTCTAGAACAGGCTCACACTATTAATAGAGTAACCATATGTTTGATAACGCATCGATCCTGATCACAGGAGGCACGGGATCATTTGGGAAGAAATATACCCGAACCCTGTTGGAGTGGTACTCCCCTCGAAAAATCATTATCTTCTCCAGAGATGAGTTGAAACAGTTTGAAATGCAGCAGGAGTTCGACCAACCCTGTATGCGCTACTTTATTGGAGATGTGCGTGATGTCGAGCGACTACGGCAGGCGATGCGCGGAGTGGATTATGTGATCCATGCGGCAGCCCTCAAGCAGGTGCCGGCGGCCGAGTACAACCCGATGGAGTGCATCAAGACCAATATCCATGGGGCGGAAAATGTGATCAAGGCATCGATTGAGTGCGGTGTGAAACGAATCATTGCGCTCTCAACCGACAAGGCGGCCAATCCGATCAACCTCTATGGTGCCACCAAGCTGGCTTCAGACAAACTGTTTGTCGCGGCCAATAACATGGTCGGGCAGCAGGATACCCGGTTCTCGGTTGTGCGTTACGGCAACGTGGTGGGAACACGAGGTTCGGTGGTTCCCTTCTTCCAAAAATTGATTGAGCAGGGTACAGACTACCTGCCCATTACCCACGCAGAAATGACTCGCTTCTGGATTACCCTGCAGCAGGGGGTTGATTTTGTACTAAAGAACTTTGAACGCATGTTGGGAGGAGAGATCTTTGTACCCAAGATCCCATCCATGCGGGTGGTGGATCTGGCTACCTCGATGGC
>CAYFNH010000089.1:0-9819 GCA_964344435.1 uncultured Piscirickettsiaceae bacterium
AACGACCTTCGGGTTATGAGCCCGACGAGCTACCAGACTGCTCCACCCCGCATCGATAAGGTTAAACAGCTAACATTCTCTAAAACACATTCTATGCAGCTGTTAACGAGGGGCGTATTCTACAGAGTTATGAAAAAATTGCAATCGTTTTTCCTATTTATTTCTACTAGCCAGCAATTGCTGTCTGACAGAGCAGCATCAACGATCCCGGGAACAGACCCAATGCCAGCACCAGCAGTGCATTGATCGAGAGGGTAATTCCCGCCGGATTGAGGCCAGAGCTTTCGATACCAACGCTCTCCCCCTCCACGGTATCAAAGTAGATCACCTTGATCACGCGTAGATAGTAGAAGGCTCCAATAATGGAGAAGAATACGGCCACCACGGCCAGCCAGACAAGATCGACTGAAACCACCTGCTGTAGCACTGAAAGTTTGGCATAAAAGCCTACTGTGGGCGGTACCCCTGCCATGGAGAACATCAAGATCAGCATCATCAACGCATACCACGGGTGACGCCTGGCCAGCCCTTTGTAGTCCGCCAACTCCTCTGCCTCGAAGCCTTGACGAGAGAGCAGCAGAATCATGCCGAAAGCACCTGCTGAGGTAAGCGCATAGGTGATTGCATAGAACATGGCCGACTCATACCCCGCCTCGGTACCGGCCAGAACACCCAGCAACAGGAAGCCGATATGGGAGATGCCAGAATAGGCCAGCATACGTTTCAGATTGCTCTGTGCAACCGCAATCACATTACCCAGTGCCATCGATAGCACCGCAAGAATAATCAGCATCTGCTGCCAATCGACCACCAGGCTCTCCAGCCCATCCACCAGCAGTCGCATCACCATCGCGAAGGCAGCAATCTTTGGTGCACTGGCGATATAGGTGGTCACGGAGGTGGGTGCACCATGATATACATCCGGCACCCACATGTGGAATGGAACGGCCCCCAGCTTGAAGGCGATACCAGAAACCACAAAGACCAGTCCGAAGACCAGCACCAAATTCAGATCGGCATTGCCACTCTGCCCCTGAATCACCTGTGCAACCTCAGGCAGATTGAGTGTACCGGTTGCGCCGTAGAGCATGGAGATGCCATAGAGCAGCATACCGGAGGCAAGCGCCCCCAGTACAAAGTACTTCATCGCCGCCTCGGAGGCACGTGCCTCATCACGTTGCAGTGCCACCATCGCATACATCGAGAGGGACATCAGCTCGAGCCCCAGATAGAGAGTGAGGAAGGAGTGGGCAGAGACCAGAATCATCATTCCCAACACACCAAACAGCCCCAGTACAAAGTACTCTCCACGATAGAGGTCGCGTGCCTTCTGATAGTCACCGGAATAGAGAAAGACCATGGTGGTGATCAGCAGAATAGCGATCTTCAGCACATCCCCCATCAGGTCACGGACGATAGAACCCGAAAACAGGCTCTGTGTCTCCCCTCCCATGCCCGCAGCAACCACCGCGGCCGTCATCAGCAGGGAGCCGATGGTTAGCACAGCCGTGATTATCCGACTCTCCTCTTTGACAAAGAGATCGATCAACAGTATCGAACAGGCCAGCGTCAACAGGGTGATTTCGGGAGCAATCGCAGTCAGTTGTGAAGTATCAAAATTCATGTTTCGCTCCTACAACTTGGAGATGGTCATCTGCTGCAGCAGGTGATCGACCGAGGCGTGCATCACATCGATGATGGGTGCGGGATAGAGCCCCATTCCCAGCACGGCAACCGCCATGATGGCCATCATCAGGAATTCACGCCTGTTCATGTCGCTCAGCCCGGCGACCTTCTCGTTACCCACCTTGCCATAGACCACACGCTTGTACATCCACAAGGTATAGGCGGCCCCCAGTATCAGCGTAGTCGCCGCCAGGAAGGCGATCCAGAAGTTGGCACGGAAAGAGCCGAGAATTACCATGAACTCACCGACAAAGCCCGAGGTTCCCGGCAGCCCGGCATTGGCCATCGAGAAGAAGAGCATGAAGGCGGCAAAGGCCGGCATGGTGTTGGCCACACCGCCGTAATCGTTGATCTGGCGAGAGTGAAGACGGTCATAGAGCACCCCAACACTGAGGAACATTGCCCCGGAGATAAAGCCGTGGGAGATCATCTGCGCCAACGCACCTTCGACCCCAATCGCCGCCCCCTCCATGCTGCCGCTCTGCTTGAAAATCAGGAACGGGATAAAGAAGCCAAGGGTGACAAAGCCCATATGAGAAATCGAAGAGTAGGCGATCAGCTTCTTCATGTCCTGCTGTACCAGTGCGACAAAGCCGATATAGACCACTGCAATCAGAGAGAGTGTGATCATGAAGGTGTCCAGTTCACTACTCGCATCCGGCACGATCGGCAGGCTGAAGCGGAGGAAGCCGTAGGCCCCCATCTTCAACATGATCGCCGCCAGCACCACTGAACCACCGGTCGGTGCCTCAACGTGTGCATCGGGCAACCAGGTGTGAACCGGCCACATTGGAACCTTGACCGCAAAGGCAATCAGAAAGGCGAAGAAGATCAACATCTGCGCAGTCATTCCAATCTTCAAATCATGGTAGGCGAGGATAGAGAATGTACCGCTTTCACTGTAGAGCCAGAGCAGCGAGACCAGCATGAAAACAGACCCAAGGAAGGTGTAGAGGAAGAACTTGATCGTGGCATAGACCCGGTTCGGCCCACCCCAGACCCCGATGATGATAAACATCGGAATCAACATCGCCTCCCAGAAGATGTAGAACAGAATTGCATCCAGCGCAGCAAAGACGCCATTCATCAATCCGGTCATCATCAGGAAGGCAGCCATGTACTGGGAGTTACGATCCTGAATCACCTCCCACCCTGCAATCACCACAATCACGGTGATGAAGCTGGTCAGTACGATGAAAGGCATGGAGATCCCATCCACACCAAGATGGTAGTGGATGCTGAACGGCTCAATCCACGGAATCAGCTCTACAAACTGCATCAGGTGAGTGGAGCGGTCAAAGCCGTTCCAGAGTGACAGCGAGATCAACAGTGTAATGATGGAGAAGGCAAGCGCGGTTACCCGCCCCAATGCGCCACGACGATCCCCTGCTGCCAGGGTCAACAATCCACCTACTATGGGTCCCCAGATCAACAGGCTCAGAATGTTGCTACTTGAATCCATAATATTCCGTAACCCCTATCGGTAAAGTACCCAGGCCAGCATGATGAGCAGGCCGACAATCATTGCAAAGGCATAGTGGTAGAGATACCCACTCTGCAGATGACGAATGAAGGCCGCAACCTTGCCAACCCCAAAGGCCGAGCCATTGACCACCAAGCCATCAATCAACTTCATATCACCAATCTTCCATAACAGCCCGCCAATACCGCGAGAGCCGCCTGCAAAGAAGACCTCATTGAAGCTGTCGAAGCCGTACTTGTTCTCCAGCAGTGCATGAACCCCGGAGAACCGGTTCTTGATCGCCTCGGGAATATCGGGGCGCACCATATAGAAGTAGTAAGCCGTACCGACACCTGCCATTGCCAACCAGAACGGAGGCGCCATCATGCCGTGGAGGATAAAGCCCATCACGCCATGGTAATGCTCCCCCAGTGCAGCGAGCACATCATGCTCGGAGTTGACCTGAATGGCATCGCCGAAGAAGCCGGCAAACAGCATCGGCTCGACATAGAGCGCACCCATGATAACGGAAGGAATCGCCAATGCGATCAATGGGCCGGTAACCACCCAAGGGGTCTCGTGCGGTGTTCCCCCATGCCCATGGGCATCGTCCACATCGACATCGTGTTCATCATCGTGATGGTGGTGTCCCTGATGAAAACGCTCCTCCCCATGGAACACCAGGAAGAACATACGGAAGCTGTAGAGTGCGGTAATGAACACACCGAGCAGCACCGCAATATAGGCAAAGGTGGCCCCGGCAGTGGTTGAGGCATGTACCGCCTCGATAATCGCATCCTTGGAGAAGAAACCGGCAAACCCCGGAAAACCGATCAGCGCCAGTGAGCCGACCAGAGAAGTCCAGTAGGTGATCGGCATGTACTTCTTCAGCCCCCCCATGTGACGCATATCCTGCTCATGGTGCATCGCGATGATCACTGAACCGGCGGCGAGAAAGAGCAGTGCCTTGAAGAAGGCGTGTGTCATCAGATGGAATACACCGGCTGCATAGGCAGAGGCACCCAGCGCCACCGTCATGTAACCGAGTTGTGACAGGGTGGAGTAGGCCACTACCCGCTTGATGTCGTGCTGCACCAGACCGAGGAAGCCCATGAACAGCGCAGTAATCGCACCAATCACCAACACCACGGAGAGTGCGGTCTCGGAGAGCTCGAACAACGGCGACATACGGGCCACCATGAAGATACCGGCGGTAACCATGGTCGCGGCGTGAATCAGTGCCGAAATCGGAGTTGGACCCTCCATCGAGTCGGGTAGCCAGACATGGAGCGGTACCTGTGCCGACTTTCCCATCGCACCGATAAAGAGCAAGATGCAGATCAGGGTCATGACCGACCACTCGCTATCCCCCCAGACATTGATGGTCTGACCCACTACGCCATCGGTACGGGAAAAGACCTCGGCATAATCGAGGGAGCCAAAGTAGAGCAGCACTCCGGCGATACCGAGCAGGAAACCAAAGTCACCCACACGATTGACCAGAAATGCCTTGAGATTGGCGTAGATTGCCGTCTCTTTCTGGTACCAGAAACCGATCAGCAGATAGGAGACCACACCTACCGCCTCCCAGCCGAAGAAGAGCTGCATGAAGTTGTTGGACATCACCAGCATGAACATGGAGAAGGTGAAGAGCGAGATATAGCTGAAGAAGCGCTTGTAGCCCGGATCTTCCTGCATGTAGCCAATGGTGTAGATATGAACCATCAACGAGACAAAGCTCACCACCACCAGCATCATCGCAGTCAGCTGATCCACCAGGAAACCCACATGGAAGCCGACATCTCCACTCACCATCCAGGTATAGACATTGCCATTGAAGGTGTTGCCGTTGATCGCGGTGTCCTGGAACACCATCAACGACAGCAGGAAGGAGAGCGCAACCCCACCGATGGTAACGATATGCGCCACCTTGCGTTCCATCCAGTGGCCGAAGATCCCCGCCAGAATCGCACCGATCAGTGGCGCCAGTACAATTGCGAGGTAAATTGATTGCATCTCCATACCCCTACCCCTTCAAGGTTTCCAGGTCGTCGACATTGATGGTACGACGGTTACGGAACAGCAATACCAGAATCGCCAGACCAATTGCGGCCTCGGCTGCGGCTACTGTGAGAATAAAGAAGACAAAAATCTGCCCGTTCGGATCTCCCAGATAGTGGGAAAAGGCGACGAAGTTGATATTGATCGAGAGCAGCATCAACTCAATCGCCATCAGCAGTATGATCACGTTCTTGCGGTTGAGGAAGATCCCCGCCATGCTCAGAGTGAACAGCAGTGCCGCCAACGTCAACCAGTCGGATAATTCAATCATGCCTCGCCCTCCTCTCGAATGTCGAGCAGACGTACGCGGTCCTCACGGTTCACCCGATGTTGGTGTGGTATATCCTGTTTACGACTCTCTGCATCCGGGCGTTTGCGGAAGGTCAACCCGATCGCTGCAACAATGGCAATCAGCAGGATCGCTGCCGCCACCTCAAAGGAGAATACGTGCGTGGTATACAACTGCTCGCCCAATGCCTTGGTATTGCTGTAATCGGGATCATGCGCTACCGGAGCCGGAAAATTCTCTGCACTGAAGAAACGCCCCCCCAGTACCAGCCCCATTTCGACCACGATGGTCGCTGCCACCAGTGCCCCTGCCGGAAAATAGCGGGTAAAACCTTCGCGCAACGGCTCGAGGTTGACATCGAGCATCATCACCACGAAGAGGAACAGCACCATCACTGCCCCCACATAGACCAGCACCAGAGTGATGGCAAGAAACTCCGCCTCCAGCAGCAACCAGAGGGCAGCAGTTGTAAAGAAGGAGAGGATCAGAAACATCGCTGCATGTACCGCATTTCTTGCGGTGATCACCTTGAAACCGGCAACCAGCAGGATAGCGCTAAATAGATAGAAAAGTATGCTAGTCATTTGGACCCCTCATCGGTATTTTCCGTCCACTGCGAGGTCCGCTGCCAGCTGTGACTCTTGCTGATCACCAATTTTCAACAGCTCCTCCTTGGTAATAATGGAACCCTGACGAGACTCAAAACTGTATTCATAGATCCGGGTCTCCACAATTGCATCGACCGGGCACGCCTCCTGGCAGTAGCCACAAAAGATGCATTTGAAGAGGTCGATATCGTAGCGGGTGGTACGGCGGTTACCATAATTGCCGGAACGCCCCGCCCCATTGACCTCCGGCGCATCCTCGTTGCGCGGTGCTGCCTCGATGGTAATCGCCATTGCCGGGCAGACCGCCTCACAGAGCTTGCAGGCAATACAGCGCTCCTCACCACTCTCATAACGGCGCAGTGCATGCAGCCCACGAAAACGGGGGGATTGCGGTGCCTTCTCCTCCGGGTAGTTGAGGGTAAACTTGCGTTTGAAGAGGTAACCTCCGGTGACCCCCAACCCCTTGAACAGCTCCAACAGGGTCCAGGTCTGGATGATCTTTTTCAGTTTTCTCATCATGATGCCGCTCCCAGTACCCCATCAAACCAGGGGCCGAGCTCTGCGTAGATGGCAATCCCTTCTACAAAGAGCCAGAAGATGGTAACCGGCAGAAAGGCCTTCCACCCCAGACGCATGATCTGGTCGTAACGGTAACGGGGGAAGGTGGCCCGGAACCAGAGGAAGAGGAAGAGGAAGATCGACATCTTCGCCAGCAACCAGAACAGTCCCGGGATCCACGCTGTCATTGGATCCAGCAGCGGAATTCCCTGGAAGGGTGAGAGCCACCCCCCAAGAAAGAGGATACTGGCCAGTGCGGCAATCAGAATCATGTTGGCATACTCGGCCAGGAAGAAGACCGCAAAGGTCATTCCCGAATACTCGACATGGAATCCGGCAACAATCTCCGACTCCCCCTCGGCCACATCAAAGGGGGCTCGATTGGTCTCGGCCACACCAGAGAGGAAATAGACCACAAACAGTGGCAGCAGCGGTAACCAGTACCAGGTGAGGAGATTCCCCTCTTGTGCTCGTACGATATCCCCCAGATTAAGACTGCCGGCCGCCATCAACACGCCTACCAGCGCAAAGCCCATCGCAATTTCGTAGGAGACCACCTGGGCTGCCGAGCGCATCGCACCGAGGAAGGCGTACTTGGAGTTGGAGGCCCAACCCGCGATGATCACGCCATAGACGCCAACCGAAGTGAGCGCAAGAATATAGAGCAGCCCTGCATCCAGATTGGAGAGTACCAACCCATCATCAAACGGAATCACCGCCCAGGCCGCCAGCGCCGGAGCAATGGAGAGGATCGGTGCGACCACGAACAGGGTTCTGTTGGCACCGGTCGGAAGGATGATCTCCTTCAGCATCAGTTTCAGTGCATCGGCAATCGGTTGCAGCAGCCCCTTGAAACCAACCCGCTGGGGCCCGACCCGAACCTGCATGAAGCCAATGATCTTGCGTTCTGCATAGGTGAGATAGGCCACCGACAACATCAGTGGTGCAACGATAATGACGATCTTCAGCAGCGTCCAGAGAACAGTAATCACCTCTTCTGGGAGTCCAAACATTATGCCCGCGCCTCCTCACTGTGTTGACCAAGATGACTTTGTTGTAGCGGTTCACTACGGCGTGCCAGTGGGTCGACTCGGTAGATACCCGGTGCATCCACCACCGTAGCCTCTGCACTGCCAAGGTCTGACGGCGACTGCCAACGCCACACCGGCGTCTCAACTGCCGCTTGTCGTGCTGCCTCCAATACGGCTTCGGAACTATCCAGCTCGAACCCCTCAAGGTTGGCCATGGTCCCCAGCACACGCAGGATCTTCCACCCCGGACGTGCCTCTCCCGGAGGTGCCACTACCCCCGGAAAGCTCTGCCACTTACCTTCCATGTTAACGAACGTACCGGAGGTCTCGGTAAAGGCTGCCATCGGCAACACAATACTGGCATGCTGCCTGACCATCTCATCCATGAATGCCGAGATCGACACCACAAACTCACTATTACTCACGGCATCGCTGTTGCCAATATCCTGCTCCTCCACCCCCATCAGCAACAGTGCCTGGTTATCCATTCCGGTAACGGGTTCATCCGCCGTAGCGCCGACCAGATGTCCGCCCAACGCATTGGCCCCTTCGGTTACCACGGAGAAGATGGAGCCGGACATCTGTGCAATCGCACCTGCCAATTCGGTGAGTACGAGACGATTGGCATCACGATAGACCAAACCGCCGATCAATACCTGACTCTGCTCACCATCAAGCAGAGACTGGGCAATCGCCTGATGCTGCTCATTGACGGCCACATCGGCAAGCAGTGTAGTGATCCCCTCCAGATCGTCGCCCTTGCCCAGTGCCACCATCGCCTTGGCAATACCGGCAACCGCCGGGGTAAGCTGATCGCTCTCAATCGCAGTCACCAAACCGTAGTTGAATGCGATGGATGCTGGATTAACGCTGTTCACACTGGCTCCGGCCAGTGCTGCCTTGCGCACACGATGCGCCAGCAGTGGCTGCTCATGACGCAGGTTGGAACCGATGATCAGAATGGCATTCTGCTGCTCAACTGCCTCCAGGGTCGTATTCAGCTGTGGTACAGCATCCCCTGCAGCAAACGTCTGCTGCCCGAGTCGACACTCGATACGCGAAGAGCCGACCCCTGCCATCAGCTTCTGCATCAGGTAAAGCTCTTCCACTGTGCTGCTGGGAGAGGCGATGGCGGCTGCCCCGGCAGCAGCGTTCTTGACCCCCTTGACAGTCGCCTCCAGTGCCTGTTGCCAATCGCAGGCAACCAACTTGCCGTCGTTGTTACGCATCAGCGGTTGGGTTATCCGCTCAGCACTGTTGAGGCCGAGGTAGCTGTAGCGATCCCGATCCGAAATCCAGATCTCATTGATCGCCTCATGCTCCCGAGGAACCACTCGCATCACCTCGCCATTGCGGGTCTGTACCTGAATATGAGAGCCGACCGCATCATGTGGCGCAATACTCGGTGTACTCTTCAACTCCCAGCTACGGGCGCTGTAGAGGAACGGTTTGGAGAGCAGTGCGCCTACCGGACAGAGGTCGATGATATTTCCTGACAGCTCGGAGCTGAGTGACTTCTGCACATAGGTGCCAATCTCCATATGGTCACCACGACCGGTACCACCAATCTCGGGGACACCGGCAATCTCGACACCAAAACGAACACAACGGGTACAGTGAATACAGCGGGTCATCTCGGTAGAGACCAGCGGACCGTAGTCCTTGTCTTTTACAATGCGTTTTTTCTCGGTATAGCGTGCACGATCAGCCCCGTAACCGACCGCAATCTCCTGCAGGTCACACTCTCCCCCCTGATCACAGACCGGACAGTCCAGTGGATGGTTGATCAACAGGAACTCCATCACACTCTTCTGCGCTGCAATGGCCTTGGGAGACTTTGTCCACGCCTTCATCCCATCCATTACCGGGGTCGCACAGGCGGGGGCCATCTTCGGTGCATTCTCCACCTCCACCAGGCACATCCGGCAGTTGGCCGAGGTAGAAAGCTTCTTGTGATAACAGAAACGGGGAATCTCGATGCCGTTGGCATCTGCCACCTCAATCAACATCTGTCCAGGCTTTGCCTGCAACTCGATATCGTTCAATTGAATTGTAAGAGATTCGCTATGGCTCATATCTGATACTCTCCTACCAATCCGACTTTACCATACAGGTCTTGTGGTC
>CAYFNH010000090.1:0-9770 GCA_964344435.1 uncultured Piscirickettsiaceae bacterium
TTAAGTGATGACGAGTATACAACTGCAAAGGAAAAGCTGCTGAAGTAGTGGTTAATCTTGCCAGATTAATATATTCACCGAGAGATTGACTGCTGACCATCTGTCAGGGTCAGCTCCTTGTTATCTCCTACCGGATGAAATATCTGCGCAGCCAGATCGTGCAGCAGACCCTTTGCAGACATTTATTACTACTGAGGTTCAACCAACCTGCAAGTCACTCCTATCTTTGTGGCAGAACGAGAGAATGGTTTATCTGCTGTAAGCAGATCACAGCCCGCACTTTTGCAAATAGAGAGCTGCAAGGCATCCAGCGTCCGCAAACTTGTTGTTCGCTGTTGTAGCCATTGGGTAGCTTGCCAGTAGTTGCGCTCATTCACTTGAATAACCTGATACACCGATGCATGCAGTTCTTCAGTAAACAACTTTTCAACCAAGAGTGCTTCGTCCTCAGTGATCTCATTCATCCGTACCCACCTGGCGAGTGCTGAATGAAACTCCACCTCAGTCAGGCTGCTGATATAGCAAATATTGTGGTTCACAATATCTTCAGACAATTCTGAAATCGACTCCTCCCTGTACAGAGACAGGAGCACACTGGTATCCACATAATAGTGGTTAGACACGATCTTCTCTCAGGGAGTCAATCAGATCTGAAGATGGTTGTTCTAGTGCAGGGAGTGCAGCACGCAAAGCTGCTCGCCGTTTTATCAGTTCATCCCGGCTTTGTGTAGAATCCACGGCAGTAATCTTCGCCACCTCTTTGCCGCGTCGAGTAATCAGTACCTCTTCTCCATGCTCAGCTCTATCAAGTAACTGACTAAATTTTTCCCTTGCCTCTTTTACACTAATGCTGACTTCCATAAATGACGCCCCCTCCTAAATGTACATATTAAAGTGTACACCTATAAGTGTAAAACTCAAGCCTCTGATGGAAAGTTGGTCAGCGTCAGCATACAGTGATACGGCAGAAAACAGTGCTGCTCTATTCCAATGGGAATAACAGAGCAATCTACCGAATCCCCTTGAAGGCCTGATAGTTAAGACAATGCGAGGCTTCTTCTTATCGGTCCAGTAGCTGCTTGCTGAGCTTGATAAAGTCGACCTCGGTGAGGATACCCACCAGCTCCTCTCCCTCCAGAACCGGCAGGCAGCTATGGTTATGCTCGAGAAAGTACTCAATCGCTTCGCTTACATTGGAGTGCTGCTGAACACAGGCGATGTCGGTGGTCATCACTTCCCGCACGGGAATGCCCAGCTCCAGCTCATTCTGGGCCTGCTGATCCACCTCGGCCAAAACCGATACCGTACAGGCAAGCAGGTCGCGCTGGGTGAACAGCCCAACCAGCTCCCCATGCTCATTGCAGACAGGAAGGTGGCGTACATGGTTTTCTGCCATTACCCGGCGTGCATCATAGAGCGAGGCATCTGCCTGAATCATCAGAGGGGAGGAGGTCATCACCTCATGTACTTTTGCCATTGTTGAACATCCTTATTGTTTAAATGGTGCAATCCTATTGTACAAAAAAAAGTGGTGGGCTGCTGTACCATCCACCGCTTGCAATATTGACCGAGTATTCTGATGTCTGAAATTGATTTCTCAACCCTGCCCCTTTCTCCTTCCCTGTTGTATAACCTGCAAGAGCTGGGAATGGTCGCGATGACTCCAATACAAGCGCAGAGTTTGCCACTGATCCTGCAAAACAGGGATGTGATCGCCAAGGCCAAAACCGGAAGTGGCAAGACCGCTGCGTTTGGCTTGGGATTGTTACAGCAGTTGCAGCCCAAACAGTTCCGGGTGCAGGCGCTGGTGATCTGCCCTACGCGAGAGTTGGCCGATCAGGTGGCACAGGCACTTCGCCGTCTGGCGCGGATGGAGGAGAACACCAAAATCCTGACCTTGACAGGTGGCCGCCCCTTTGCAACACAGCTGGACTCCCTGCGTCATGGGACACAGATTGTAGTGGGTACGCCGGGGCGGCTGCTCAAGCATCTACAGAAAAAGTCACTCTCTCTTGCCTCATTGCAGATGTTGGTGCTGGACGAGGCGGACCGAATGTTGGATATGGGCTTTATTGAGGAGATTGAGCAGATCGTCCGCCATGCACCGCTGCAGCGTCAGACACTACTCTTCTCGGCAACCTATCCGGATGAGGTGCAGACGTTGAGCACAGCGGTTCAGCACAATGCTGTCAGTGTGGAGGCAGAGCAGATGGTTGAGGCCAATACCATCGAAGAGTATTTCTATGAGGTGTCCCCGAAAGAGAAACAGAGTGCACTGCTACAGCTGTTTTCCCATTTTCAGCCGGACAATGTGCTGCTCTTCTGTAACACCAAGCAGCGGGTGCGAGCCGTGGCCAAGGCGCTGCAGCAGCAGGGGGTGGATGCGTTGGCGCTGCATGGTGACCTGGAACAGCAGCAGCGTAGTGATGTGCTGATTCAGTTTTCCAACGGCAGCTGTGCCGTGTTGGTAGCAACTGATGTTGCTGCACGTGGATTGGATATTGAGCAGCTGTGTCTGGTAGTCAATGTAGATCTACCACAGGATGAAACCCTCTATACCCACCGTATCGGGCGTACCGGCAGGGCGGGGGCGCGTGGAGTTGCGGTGACGCTGGTTACCGGGCGTGAGGCACTGGCTGCGGAGGTTTACCAGAACGGTGTCCGGAAATTTGGTGCCATAAGTGAGCTGACTGGAGAGGGAGTCGTTCGGCCACGGGCGACCATGCGCACGCTGGCCATTGGTGGCGGCAAGCGCGACAAGATCCGTCCCGGAGATCTGTTGGGCGCGCTGACCGGTGAAGCCAGGGTGGATGGCAAGGCGGTGGGGAAGATCGATGTGGTCGAACGCCAGAGCTATGTGGCGATTACACGGGAGCAGGCGGAGCGTGCCTGTGGTCGATTGAAGCGGGGGCGGATCAAGAAGCGCAAGTTTCCGGTGCGCCTGTTGTAATACTGCGTTACGGCCGGCGTGCCAGATAGCGACTGATCAGCTTGTCGAGCAGGTTGGCAAAGTTCTGGCGATCATTCTGGTTGAGGGCAGAGGGGCCGCCGGTATCGACACCACTGGCACGCAGGGTGTCCATGAAGTCTCTCATGCTGAGTCGTGATTTGATGTTGCTGGGCGTGTAGTGCTCACCACGTGGACTGATCGCCAGCCCCCCTTTCTCAATCGCGTCGGCAGCCAGTGGAATATCGGCGGTGACCACCAGATCTCCAGCATCCATTCGCTTCACAATTTCATTATCGGCCACATCAAAGCCGGAGGATACCTGCAGAAAGGAGATGTTGGCAGAGCGGGGAATGCGGATGGGCTGGTTGGCCACCAGAGTGACCGGGATCCGGGTGCGGTCTGCAGCGCGAAACAGGATCTCCTTGATCACCACCGGACAGGCATCGGCATCAACCCAGATTTTCATCGTCGCTCCAGATGGTCCATGCCAACACTCCCCAGCCGATCAGAAAGCAGAGGCCGCCGAGAGGGGTAACCATCCCCAGCGGTTTGACCCCGCTGATCGCCAGCAGATAGAGGCTGCCACTGAACAGCACGATACCTGACAGCAGCCACCACCCTGCACGGACTGCCTGTGGTGCAGCTGTGGTGAGCAGGCCGGTCAGGATCAGCCCCAGTGCATGGAGGCCGTGGTAGTCGACTGCGGTATGCCAGGTTTGCAGTGCCCCGGGGGGCAGTGTCTCTTGCAGTCCATGGGCACCGAACGCCCCCAGTGCCACGGCCAACAGGGCGTTGAGTGCGCCAAGTGCAACCAGCCTGCGGCCATCGAAGGATAAATTGTTCATGTTTTCAATGATTTGATGTCGACCATGCGGGTTTCGGAGAACTTGTCATGCAGCGCCAGCTGGTTCGGGTCAAACAGCATGTAGAGCAGGCCCACTCCAGCCAGCAGCAATGAAGGGATGGCACTGATGAAGCGCAGCAGAACATGCCATAAGGTGAGGGGCTTGCCATCGATCCGCTCCAGGCGGATACGCCAGGTCTTCATCCCCAGGGTCTGCCCCGTGTTCATCCAGGGCCAGGCAAAGTAGAAGAAGCTCACCAGAAACAGCCAGGTGGTCATCAGCGGATTGCCCGGTTCGGTCGCCTCCCCCGAGGTGAAGATTGTGCCCACGGCAGCGGCAAAAAAGAGCAGTGCGAGTAGCAGAATGGTGTCATAAAACATCGCCGCCAGACGTCGCAGCAGTCCTGCATTGGGTAATACACTACTGGGAGGGTTGATCGGTGGTGCCATGAGGAGGTGTGAACGGTATACTCTGGTCTGTAGATTGATCCCATTTTAGCAGACAACAATCAGGAGTCCGATGCAATGCCGGAATATCGTTCCAGAACCACCACTCACGGTCGCAATATGGCTGGGGCCCGCTCTCTGTGGCGCGCCACCGGGATGAGTAATGAAGATTTCGATAAACCCATTATCGCGGTGGTGAACTCCTTCACCCAGTTTGTTCCGGGGCATGTCCACCTCAAGGATATGGGGCAGCTGGTGGCGCGTGAAATCGAGCAGGCCGGTGGGGTCGCCAAGGAGATGAATACCATCGCGGTGGATGACGGGATTGCGATGGGCCACGGCGGTATGCTCTATAGTCTTCCTTCACGCGAAATCATTGCCGACTCGGTAGAGTATATGGTCAATGCCCACTGCGCCGATGCGATGGTCTGCATCTCCAACTGCGACAAGATCACCCCGGGCATGCTCAATGCGGCACTGCGCCTCAATATTCCGGCCATCTTTGTCTCCGGAGGGCCGATGGAGTCGGGCAAGACCCACATTCAAGGCAAGGAGGTGCATCTCGACCTGGTGGATGCGATGGTCTCTGCGGCAGATGACAAGGTATCGGATGCCGATGTGGTGGAGATGGAGCGCTCCGCCTGCCCTACCTGTGGCTCCTGCTCCGGTATGTTTACCGCCAACTCGATGAACTGTCTGACCGAGGCACTGGGGTTGGCGCTGCCCGGTAACGGCTCACTGCTGGCGACCCATGTGGAGCGCAAGGCGCTCTTCCTTACCGCAGGGCGCACCATTGTCGATCTTGCCAAACGCTACTATGAGCAGGAGGACGACTCGGTTCTGCCGCGCTCCATCGCCACCTTCAAATCGTTCGAGAATGCGATGGCGCTCGATATCGCCATGGGAGGCTCTACCAACACCGTGCTCCACCTGCTGGCAGCGGCGGAAGAGGCCGGGGTCAACTTCACCATGGAGGATATGGACCGGATGTCACGCAAAGTGCCTCACCTCTGCAAGGTGGCACCGTCTACGCCGGACTATCACATGGAAGATGTGCACCGTGCCGGTGGAGTGATGGCCATCCTGGGAGAGTTGGAGCGGCAGGGGTTGGTGCATCCGCTGCAGGGTACCGTGCATACGAAAACATTGGGAGATGCACTCAACCGCTGGGACGTGCTGCATACCCAGGACACCATGGTAGAGCAGTTCTACAAGGCGGCTCCCGGTAACGTGCCAACCCAGCAGGCCTTCAGTCAGGACAAACGCTTTGCCGAACTGGACCGGGATCGTCACCAGGGCTGTATCCGGGATGGAGCCCACGCCTATAGTCAGGATGGGGGGCTGGCGGTGCTCTACGGCAATATTGCCGAGGATGGCTGTATCGTCAAGACCGCCGGAGTGGATGAGTCCATTCTCGACTTTACCGGCCCGGCACGTATCTTCGAGAGTCAGGAGGATGCGGTCGATGCCATTCTCAATGACAAGATCCAGGCGGGAGATGTGGTGATTATCCGCTACGAGGGGCCCCGTGGCGGCCCCGGCATGCAGGAGATGCTCTACCCCACCAGTTATCTAAAATCGAAGGGGCTGGGCAAGGCGTGTGCGCTGCTGACCGATGGCCGCTTCTCTGGTGGTACCTCCGGTCTCTCCATTGGCCATGCCTCACCGGAGGCGGCAGAAGGGGGGGCAATCGGCTTGCTGGAGGAGGGGGACCCCATCGAGATCAGCATCCCCAACCGCAGTATCAAGGTGGCGCTGAGTGATGAAGTGTTGGCGGCGCGTCGTCAGGCGATGGTGGCGAAGGGAGACAAGGCGTGGAAGCCGCTTAATCGGGATCGCCAGGTCTCGGCAGCGTTGCGGGCCTATGCGGCGATGACCACCAGTGCCGCGCGCGGTGCGGTGCGGGATGTGGATCAGCTGAAGTAGCTACCTTCTGTTATACTGCTGAGTAAATAGTTTTTTATAGCAGTATATTGATGCAGATAACTGCTTTCCCTCATTGTACGGATAAACAACAGGGAGGAGAGGCGTGGTTGATCCGCGAGAGGTTCAGACAGACTTGGGCAGCGCACCAAACAGTATCGGCTCGTCTGGAGCATCGTCCGCTTCGGCCCGCCATCGTCCACCTTTCAACGACTGGCTGCTTTCCTTTGTTGTCATGGTTGTGGGCTCTGCCGCGCTCATCCTCCCACTGCTGATTCAGTATGAACAGGGCAGAGTCGAGGTGATCAAGAGCCGAGAGTATTCACAGCTCAACTCATCCAGAGAGATTGTCGATGCCATGTTCAGAGAGCGTATCGGCGATACCAAGGTGCTGTCCACCGCCCCCTCTGTTGAGCAGTACCTGAAGAGAGGAGAGAAGAGCGAGCAGGAGAGCGTGGCTCTCCTGTTCAACCACTTCTGTTTGGCCTATGAGCACTATGATCAACTTCGTCTCATTCGCCTGGATGGACAGGAGCTAATCCGGGTCAACCGGGATCAGGGCAATTGCACCGTAGTTCCGCAGACCGAGCTACAAAACAAGGCCCAGCGTTACTATTTCACGGAGGCTGCACGGCTTCCAAAAGGGGAGGTGTTTGTCTCCCCACTGGATCTCAATGTGGAGAACGGCAAGGTGGAGCTTCCACACAAACCAATGATCCGTTTTGCCGCCCCAGTCAGCGACGCAGACGGTACCGTCAGGGCAGTATTGGTGCTGAACTATCTGGCAGATCACTTTTTGCACAGGATATCTCAACTCTCGGCGGCATCAGCAGCCCCTGGCTCTAGCCGTCATCTCCCCAATGAGTTGGTGAATAGTTCTGGGTACTCATTACTGTCAGAGTTGGATTCAGAGCGAGCGTTTGCCTTTATGTTTGACAGAGAGGATCAGCGTTTCAGCCAGCACCATCCAGATGTTTGGCAGGCGATGCTTGCGGGAGAGCAATCCATCAGCACCACGGACGGAATCTACCTGCTGAAAACACTGGAGGTTCCGGTCTCACCGCATAACCAGGTACATACAGATGTCGGTACGGTAACCCCTTCTACACAGTGGCACGTTGCACGGCTCATTACCAACCAGTCGCTGTCTGCAACCTCGATTCTGTATGGTCCCATGCGCTGGATCTGGCTGGGGCTCTATCTCCTTGCTGTGGCTGTAGTGAGTGTGGTCTGGGTGGCCTATCGACAGAGAAACCATGCATTGAACGCCGCAAGTGAAATGAACAACCTGCTGATGCAGGAGGCACCCAACGGCATCTTGACGACCAATCGTGCGGGAACCATTGTGTCGGCCAACAGAATGGCCTGCCAGACCTTCGGCTATTCACCCTCCGAGTTGATTGGAAAATCGATTGATGTGCTGGTGCCGCACAGTGTTCGCCCCCGGCATGCAGAATATCGAGAGGCGTATCTACAGCACCCGGTACAAAGGGAATTGTCTACCCGTCCCGATCTGGTTGGTTTGCATCGGGAGGGGTACATGGTCCCGGTAGAGATCAGCCTCAATTCCCTTATGGCAGATGGAGAGTTGCGAATCATCTGCTCAATCCGTGATCTGACTGCTATCCATGCGCTACGAGAAGAGATGGATGCGTTTCTGGAGAGGAGTCGGAGCATTCTGGAACTGATCTCCCAAGGAGAGTTGCTCTCGGTGGTTCTGGACAAGATTACCCAGCTGGTTGAGCTTTCAATCCAGGGGAGCTACTCCTCCATCCTGCTGCTGGATCGAGATACACAGCAGCTGCATACCGGTGCCGCCGCCAGCTTACCTCAACAGTACAGTGATGCGATTGATGGGGTTGCCGTTGGCATGGGGGTGGGGTCCTGCGGTACCGCCGCCTACACAGGAGAAACGGTGGTGGTTGAGGATATTTCATCACACCCTTACTGGGCGAACTTCAAGGAGCTGGCGCTCTCTTCAGGTCTGCAGTCCTGCTGGTCTGTTCCAGCTGTGGATGAGGATGGCACGGTGTTGGCCACCATCGCACTCTATACCGCTACACCCAGAGCACCCACAGAGCAGAATCTGGAGCATTTGGCGCTCGCAGCGCAGTTGGTCAGAATCGCAATGAACAGAGATCGTCGTGAGAGCGAGTTGGTCGAAGCTAAAGAGCAGGCCATCCATGCTGCAAAGGCCAAGGATGACTTCCTCGCCTCGATGAGCCACGAACTGCGCACCCCTCTCACCTCGATCATCGGCTACAGTGAACAGCTCAACGAGCAACTCAAGGAGGCTGAAGATCGCGAGCTGGCACGCTGTATCGAGTTGGCAGGCCGCACCCAATTGGCGCTGGTCAACGATATCCTCGACCTCTCCAAGATTGAATCCGGCAAATTCACCATTGAGGAGATCCCCTATGACCTGAGCAATCTCCTGCAGGAGATCTACCGAATGCTGGAGATACGGGCCAGCGACCGAGGCATTGAGTGGAAGGTGGAGCAGCTCAATCAGGAGTCCGAGAAGCTGCTGGGAGATCCCAACCGCATTGCCCAGGTGCTGGTCAATCTGGTGGGCAATGCGATCAAGTTTACCCACCAGGGTTCCGTTACCTTCACCTCGTCCGTAACAGAGCAGCAGCTTATCTTCCGGGTGGTCGATACCGGTATCGGCATGTCTCCCGAGGTGGTCAGCAAGCTGTTCGGGCGCTTCCAGCAGGCCGATAACAGTATCTCTCGCCGCTTTGGTGGTAGTGGTCTGGGGCTGTTCATCTCTCAAAACCTCTCTCAGCTGATGGGGGGCACAATCACCGTAGAGAGCGAAGAGGGCAAAGGCTCCACCTTTGAGGTCCGGCTCCCCTATAAGCGTAGTGGCGAGTCCGTTGAACATCAGCAGCAAGATAGCGTTGAAACACTGGAAGAGCACTTTGAAGGAGAGGTACTGGTCGTTGAAGATACCCCGATGCTGCAGATGCTGGAACGCAGAATGCTGGAGAAGATGGGGATTACCGTAACCACCGCCAACAATGGCCTTGAAGCGGTGGAGCAGGCTTCTCAACAACGTTTTGATCTGATCCTGATGGATATGCAGATGCCGGAGATGAATGGCATCGAGGCGACCCGCAAGATTCGTGAAACCGACCCTGAAACTCCGATTGTAGCGCTCACTGCCAATGTGATGAAAAAGCATCGGGAGCAGTTTGAGCAGGCAGGGAGTAATGGTCTGATCGGGAAACCGATTGATCGTGATGAGCTGCGGCGCGTGCTGAAACACTACCTGACGAATCAGGCGGCAGCACAACCACTACAACCCATCGAGTGGAGCGAGGCGTTCAGCGTAGGTCATCCATTGATGGATCGCCAGCACCAGATGATCATTGGCTACATCAATGAGCTGATCGAACATTACCGGAAAATCCACTTCGTCGCATCCCGTCAACAGATCCACAGTATCCTGACGCGCCTCAACCAGTATGCGGTGGAGCATCTTAAAGATGAGGAGACACTGCTTGCAAGCGTGGGCTATACTGCGCTGTCTGCACAGCAGGAGTCACACCATAATTATCGTAATAAAATTGCTGACTTCTACCAACAAGAGCTTACCGAAGA
>CAYFNH010000091.1:0-9758 GCA_964344435.1 uncultured Piscirickettsiaceae bacterium
CCAGCTTGATTCGCTCAGTAGTGGGCGGTTCGAGACCTTTGAGTTGGAGGAGATTGGTCCGGATCTCTCCTTTCTGGAGACACTGGACCGGCTTAACGAACATCTGATCGCACAGCGCCAACGTCCGGTTGCCTTCGAGCATGACTGTCGTGAGGGGATCTGTGGGGCCTGTTCGCTGCTGATTGATGGGGTACCGCACGGGCCGATGGGGGCAACCACCACCTGCCAACTCTATATGCGCCACTTCAGTGATGGCGACACCATTACGGTGGAGCCATGGCGGGCAGGTCCCTTTCCGGTGCTGCAGGATCTGATGGTGGATCGCTCCCCCTTCGAGCGTATTTTGCAGGCCGGTGGATATGTTTCGGTCCATACCGGAGAGGCCCCTGATGCCAATACCCTGCCGGTCTCCCGGGAGGTGGCGGATCGTGCCTTCGAGGCCGCCAACTGTATTGGTTGTGGTGCCTGTGTTGCGGCCTGCCCCAATGCCTCTGCGATGCTTTTCGTTGCCGCCAAGGTGACGCATCTGGCGCTACTTCCGCAGGGGCAGCCTGAGCGACAGCATCGAGTGGTGAAGATGGTTGAGGCGATGGATGCGGAGGGCTTTGGCAACTGTAGTAACCACTACCAGTGTGCCGATGCCTGCCCCAAACAGATTCCGCTCGCCTTGATTGCCCGTCTTAATCGGGAGTTCTTGCAGGCAGCCCTGCTGGGGCGAGAGTTTGGAGAGGAGGGGCACCACTGCTGTCATCAGGAGTAGTTGCTTGACCGCAACCATCCATGGCTGCAGACAACCTGGGGGCTCGTCCTGGAATCGCGGTATGAACGAACTTTCGAGAAGATTGATAGCAGGGTGATTATTGAGTTTTGGTATTCAATAATATGGTTGACAGAAAGTGGTGGGATCGCTATAATGGCGCCACATCACGGATGATGACCTGCACAGGGACGTGCATCTCCGCTTTCGGTATACTACCCGGCTTTCAGCGATTCCCACACAAGGATCCCTTCGATGGCCCAATTCATCTATACCATGAACCGCGTCGGCAAAATCGTGCCGGGTGGTCGAGAAATTCTCAAAAATATCTCTCTCTCCTTCTTTCCTGGCGCCAAGATTGGTGTACTGGGTCTCAACGGTGCCGGTAAATCGACCCTGTTGAAGATCATGGCGGGGCTTGATACCGAAATTGAGGGAGAGGCGCGCCCACAGGCGGGGATCAATATTGGCTATCTGCCGCAGGAGCCACAGCTTGATCCAGAGAAGGATGTACGGGGCAATGTGGAAGAGGGGCTGGCCGAGACCAAGGGGCTGGTAGATCGCTTCAACGAGGTGAGTACCCGGTTTGCCGAACCCGATGCCGATTTTGATGCACTGTTGGCGGAACAGGCGGAGCTTCAAGACAAGATCGATGCGGCCGGTGCCTGGGAGCTGGACCGTCAGCTGGAGATGGCCGCCGATGCGTTGCGCCTGCCGGCATGGGATGCGGATGTCACCAAACTTTCCGGTGGTGAGCGTCGTCGGGTCGCTCTCTGTCGACTGCTGCTCTCCAATCCCGATATGTTGCTGCTGGATGAGCCTACCAACCACCTTGATGCCGAATCGATCGCCTGGCTGGAGCGTTTCCTTCATGACTTCCCCGGTACCGTGGTGGCCATTACCCATGACCGCTACTTCCTTGATAATGTTGCAGGCTGGATTCTGGAACTGGACCGTGGTCAGGGTATCCCCTGGGAGGGGAACTACTCCTCCTGGCTGGAGCAGAAGCAGAAACGGCTGGAGCTGGAGGAGAAGCAGGAGTCGGCCCGACAGAAGACCATGAAGGAGGAGCTGGAGTGGATTCGCACCGCACCCAAGGGGCGCCACGCCAAGAGCAAGGCCCGTATTGCCCGCTTTGAGGAGCTCTCTTCGCAAGAGAGTCAGAAGCGCAACGAGACCCACGAGATCTTCATTCCACCCGGTCCCCGTCTGGGTGACCTGGTGATCGAGGGCAAGGGGATCTCCAAGGGCTTTGGGGAGCGCCTGCTGGTGGAGGGGCTTGATTTCAACCTGCCTCCAGGCGGCATTGTCGGCATCATCGGTGCCAATGGTGCCGGCAAGACCACCCTGTTCCGCATGCTGGTCGAACAGGAGCAGCCGGACAGCGGTGAGCTGAAGGTGGGAGAGACGGTCAAGCTCTCCTATGTGGATCAGAGTCGTGATGCACTCGATGCCGACAAGACGGTATGGGAGGTGATCTCCGATGGACAGGAGATCATCCGGGTCGGTAACTATGAGACCAACTCCCGGGCCTACTGCTCCCGCTTCAACTTCCGTGGCGGGGACCAGCAAAAGCGGGTCGGAGACCTCTCCGGAGGGGAACGCAACCGTGTCCACCTCGCCAAGCTGCTGCAGAGTGGTGGCAACGTGCTGTTGCTGGATGAGCCCACCAACGATCTCGATGTAGAGACCCTGCGGGCGCTGGAGGAGGCGCTTCTCTCCTTCCCCGGTTGTGCGGTGGTGATCTCGCATGACCGCTGGTTCCTCGACCGCATCGCCACCCATATGTTCGCCTTCGAGGGGGACAGCAAGGTGGTCTGGTTCGAGGGTAACTATGCCGACTACGAGAAGGACCGCAAACGCCGTCTGGGAGCCGATGCGGATCAGCCGCATCGTATCAAGTATCGGCCCATCAGTAAGTAGGAGCGCACGATGCCAAAAGCATCTGAACTGAAACGGGGCATGGTGGTTGAGATTAATGCTACCCCCCATAGCGTAAAAAACGTTGAGGCCAAGAGCCCTACCTCGCGAGGTGCCTCTACCCTCTACAAGGTGCGTTTCACCAATCTGCAGACGGGGCAGAAGCTGGATGAGTCCTACAAGGGAGATGACCTGCTGAAAGAGGCCGATTGTCAGCGTAAGGAGGTGCAGTACTCCTACAACGATGGAGAGCACTACGTCTTCATGGATCTGGAGGACTATGCACAGTACGAGCTTAACCACAGCGACCTCGAAGAGGAATCCGGTTATCTCAGCGAGGGGCTGAGTGGCATCATCGCGCTGATCAGTGAGGAGAAGGTGCTCGGGATTGAGTTGCCGCAGACGGTCACGCTGGCGATTGCCGAAACCGCACCGGGAATCAAGGGAGCCACCGCTACCGGGCGCACCAAGCCGGCTACTCTCTCTACCGGGATCGAGGTGCAGGTGCCGGAATACCTGGAGTCGGGTGAAGAGATCAAGGTGCATACCGCAACCGGTAAATTCATCTCACGAGCGAAGTGATTTGTTCATGAGGTGATCAGAGTTCTTGCAACGGTGTCTGTTCTTCCTCTATGGTGTAAGAGAGGCTACCTGAAAATTGTAAAAATAATGACAGTAGCTGTTCAGAGATGAGATGAATAGTTACCCACTTTTTTGACTGGAGTAATGTTATGGCAGAGCTATTGTGGGATGGATCATTGAGTGTGCAGGTGGATGAGGTGGATGAGGATCACCGTCGTCTGGTGGAGCTTTTCAACCTGTTGCAGCAAGCCGTTGCCGAGGGAGAATCTGCGGAGTATCTGGGGGCACTTGTAGAGGAGCTGATCAGTGGCACCCAGTGGCATTTTCGCCATGAGGAGCGCTTGATGCTGAAGTATCAGTACGGTGCACTGGAGGCACATCGGGCCGAGCACAATGAGCTGATCGATAGTGTGCGTCAGCTGCAGCAGCAGCTCCTCTCCGAAGGCAAGGGGGTGAGTATTGATGAGATACGCTTTTTGGAGCAGTGGTTGACCGGGCATATTCTGGGTGCCGATATGGAGATGGGAACGGCCCTGGCTGAGGTAATGTAACAGGGGCTGGATAGCACTTGCTGGAGCAGAAGGTGTGACCTACGGATATCTGACAGACCTGGTGGTAATGCTGATCGCTGCGGTGATTATTGTGCCCTTGTCGCAGTGGATTCGCCTGGGGGCCGTACCGGGGTTTCTGCTTGCAGGGGGGCTGGTGGGGCCTTCCGGGATCGCCTGGATCACCAATACCGAAGGGATCAGCCACTTTGCCGAGATTGGTGTGGTGCTGTTGCTGTTTGTAATCGGGATTGAGCTCAAGCCGGCGCTGTTGTGGCAGATCCGGCGCATGGTCTTTGGCCTGGGTAGTGCCCAGGTGCTGGTGACTGGTACGGTGCTGATTGCACTGTCTCACCTGCTGTTTGCCATTCCCCTCAAGGCCTCTATTCTGATTGGCTTTTCTCTGGCGCTCTCATCGACCGCCTTTGTGCTGCAGCTGTTGACCGAGAATCGTTGTCTCAACTCGGTCTACGGGCGCAGTGCCTTCTCCATTCTGTTGTTGCAGGATTTGGCTGTGGTTCCCCTGCTGGCACTGGTACCCCTGTTGGCAATGCCGCAGATGAGTATTGGTGCCAATCTCGGTTTTGCCCTGTTGGAGTCGATAGCGGTTCTTGGGGCGGTGATTCTGTTGGGACGCTACCTGCTGCAGCCGCTGTTGCACCGAATCGCACTGTCACGCAGCGCCGAGGTGTTTACCGGAACCGCACTGCTGATTGTACTGGGTACTGCACTGATTACCGAGCATATCGGTCTGTCGATGGCGATGGGGGCGTTTCTGGCAGGGGTGTTGCTTTCGAGCTCTGCCTACAAACATCAGATTATGGCGGAGATCCATCCGTTCCGGGGGCTGTTGCTGGGGCTTTTCTTCATGTCGATGGGGATGTCGCTGAACCTGGGGCTGCTGCTGGAGAGTCCACTGCTCTCGCTGGGGCTGGTTCTGTTGCTGGTTGGGGTCAAGGTGGTGTCGCTCTACCCGTTGGCTCGCTTCTATGGCATGAAGCAGACGCACAGTGCAGCGGTGGCGCTGGTACTGGCGCAAAGTGGTGAGTTTGCACTGGTGCTCTTTTCTCTGGCGTATCAGGCAGAGCTGCTGACCAATCCACAATTCGAGCAGCTGCTGTTGGTGGTGTTGTTGAGTATGTTGGCGACCCCGCTGTTGGCGTTCTGGGCGCAGCGGCTGGCAAAACGCCAAAAGACTTGCGTGGTGTGTGAGCAGGAGGAGCTGGAGGTTGAGATGCCGCAACCGGCGCCGGTGATTCTGGTGGGGTTTGGCCGGGTGGGGCATCGAATCGGTGAGGTGCTGAAGCTGGGTGGGCATGCTTATGTGGCGTTGGAGCAGGATGCGGCCACGGTGGAGAGAGAGCGTCTGCGAGGGCATCCGGTCTATTATGGCGATGCCCACAACCCGGAGCTGTTGAAGGCGGCCGGGATCGAGGAGGCCCGCTCCGTAGTGGTTACCATCAATGACCCCAGGTCCACCGAAGAGCTGGTTGGCTTTCTGCGCAATGGCTACCCGCAGGTAAAACTCTACGCACGAGGCCACAGTCTGGATCAATGTCTGGTGTTGAGAAGGATGGGGGCCACGGATGTGGTCTCCGAAAATATCGAGGCCAGCCTGGAGTTGGCGAGAATGACGCTGCAGGATATTGGTGTTGAAGAGCAGGAGGGCGAGGCTATTATTGAGGGGTATCGTCGTACCTATCATGAGCAGATGAATGAGGGGCTTCCGGTGGCAAATCCATAGGGGGCGTACTTTGAGGGGGGACTGAGGCAGAGAAACAGAAGCTTCTTGTGTAAAGGCGGGTCGGATGAGGCTGAGAGTCGACAGGAGAAAGGTATGAATGCAGCAGAGTTGGTGCAAAAGGAGGTTGAGACGTTGCCGGATGGAGAGAAACAGGAGGTGCTGGATTTTATCGCCTTTCTAAAGGAGCGGCATGAGCGTGAAGAGTGGAAGAATCTGATGGCTGCCCAGCAAGCCTCTTTATCTGCTGTTTGGGATAATGACGAGGATGAGGTTTGGAATCATGTTTGAACGGGGGGAGCTGGTGATTGAGCCATATCCATTCTCAGATCAATCCAGCAGCAAACGACGTCCAGTATTGGTGGTTTCTGCACCGGATCACCATGGGGACTTTATTGCTATGCCGGTCACTAGTCGAGGTTATCACCAAAACAGCCTGTCGCTGGAGGATAAGATGGAGCAAGGTGTATTGCCGAAGCCAAGTTGGGTGCGTACCGATCGTGTTGTGACACTGAATCTCTCGTTGGTGGTTAAATCATTTGCCATGTGTACTGCCATATTGGTTGACGATGCGGTATCTCGGTGTTGTGCCTATATGGGTGGCAAAGTGGGGTGATGATTTGTTCGTTGTGTTGGGGAGTCTGGTAAGATTCGCTGGAATCGATACAAGACTATCCTGTATCAATCTTTCCGAGAGTCTTACCGGTTTGCGAGAATAAAAACAAATGGATAACTAGAATATGCTGTTGATGATCGATAATTACGACTCCTTCACCTACAATCTGGTTCAGTACTTTGGTGAACTGGGTGCCGAGGTTGAGGTGTATCGCAATGATCAGATTACCCTGGAGCAGATTCGTGCGCTGCGGCCCGAGCGTATTGTGCTCTCCCCCGGCCCCTGTACCCCCAATGAGGCGGGTATCTCGCTACAGGTAGCCAGTGAGATGGCTGGGGAATTGCCGATTCTTGGGGTTTGTCTGGGGCACCAGACCATTGGTCAGGCTTTTGGAGGCAAGATCGTCCATGCGGGAGAGATCATGCATGGCAAAACCTCGATGATTCACCACAACAATGGAGGGGTTTTCAGTGGGCTCTCCAACCCGATGGAGGCGACCCGATACCACTCTCTGGTGATCGAGAAAGAGTCTCTGCCGGACTGTTTCGAGGTTACTTCCTGGACGCAGCAGGCAGATGGGAGTATCGATGAGATCATGGGGGTACGCCATAAAACTCTCGATATTGAAGGGGTGCAGTTCCATCCAGAGTCAATCTTGACGGCGGAAGGACATGCACTGTTGAAAAACTTTTTGGAGCGGTAGTCAGATGGAGATGCAAGCAGCGATACAGGCGGTCATTGAGCGACGTGATTTGAGTGGGGAGGAGATGCAGTCGGTGATGCGCACTATCATGACCGGGGAGGCGACCACGGCACAGATTGGTGGTTTTCTGGTCGGATTGCGGATGAAGGGGGAGACGGTCGATGAGATTGCCGCAGCCGCTGCAGTGATGCGTGAATTGGCGACACCGGTGGCGGTCTCCGGGGATCATATGGTGGATTGTTGTGGCACGGGTGGGGATGGCGCCAAGACCTTCAATATCTCCACTGCATCCACGTTTGTGATTGCTGCAGCCGGGGGGCAGGTGGCCAAACATGGTAACCGTTCGATCTCCAGTAGTTCTGGCAGTGCTGATCTGCTGGAGGTGGCAGGGGTGAAGCTGGATATCACCCCGGAGCAGGTGGCCGCCTGTATTGAACAGGTGGGGGTCGGCTTCATGTTTGCGCCAATGCACCACAGTGCGATGAAGCATGCCATTGGTCCGCGCAAGGAGATGGCGGTGCGAACCATCTTCAACCTGTTGGGGCCGCTAACCAATCCGGCAGGTGCGCCCAATCAGGTGATCGGGGTGTTCGATGCCGCCTGGGTAGAGCCGCTGGCGCAGGTGCTGAAGCAGTTGGGCAGCCGTCATGTGATGGTGGTGTATGGCAGTGATGGGCTGGATGAGATCACCATCAGTGGAGAAACGCAGGTGGCAGAGCTGAAGGAGGGTGAGGTATCTACCTACACCATCTCTCCCGAGCAGTTCGGTATGAAGGCAGCCGCACTTTCGGAGCTGTCGGTGGAAAATGCAGAGCAGAGCTTGGAGATGGTGAAGGAGGTGTTGGGTAACCGTTCCGGTGCTGCGCACGATATCGTGGCGCTCAATGCCGGGGCCGCGATCTATGTGGCTGGACTGGCAGATTCACTGCAGGCAGGGGTGGCACGTGCACAAGAGGTGATTGCCAGTGGTGAGGCGGCAACAAAACTCGATGCTCTGATCTCTTGCACTAACCACTAACCACTAACCACTAACCACTAAATTCCATGAGTAACACCCCCGATATTCTGCTCAAGATCCTGCAGCGCAAACAGGAGGAGATTGCTGCGCGCTCTGCTGTCAGTCCACTTGTCGAGCAGCGCTCCAGGGCAGGTGATGCGATGCCGGTGCGTGGTTTTGTCGCTTCCATGAAGCGGCGTATTGCCGCAGGGGATCCGGCGGTAATTGCCGAGATCAAGAAGGCCTCTCCCAGCAAGGGGTTGTTGCGAGAGCACTTTGTTCCGGCTGAGATCGCCGAAAGCTATCAACGGGGTGGGGCGGCCTGTCTCTCCATTCTGACTGATCACGACTTTTTCCAGGGGCATGAAAATTATCTGATGGGGGCACGTGCAGCGTGTGAGCTGCCAGTGATTCGCAAGGATTTCATTGTGGACCCTTATCAGGTCTACGAGGCCCGGGCAATCCATGCGGACTGTATCTTGTTGATCGTGGCGGCACTGGAAGATGCCCGGATGGAGGATCTCTGCGGATTGGCGCAGGAGTTGGGGATGGATGTTTTGGTGGAGGTACATGACCAGGCTGAACTGGAGCGTGCACTGCCGCTCAATCTGCCATTGATGGGGATCAATAACCGCAACCTGCGTAGCTTCGAGACCTCACTGCAGACAACCATCGATCTGCTGGATCCGGTTCCGCAGGAGACCATCGTGGTGACCGAAAGTGGGATTCATAGCCGGGAAGATGTGCAATTGATGCGAGATCATCAGGTTAACGCCTTTCTGGTGGGGGAGGCCTTTATGCGAGCCGATGATCCTGGTCAGCAATTGAACACTTTATTTTATCAGTAATAACTTTGTGGCTTTGCGTCTTGGCGTGAGGCGCTGTTCCAAATTAGGAGAGAGAAGATGGCAAAAATGACCTCAACCGTACGCTGGACCGATGGCATGCAGTTTATTGGAGAGACCGGCAGTGGTCACTCACTGGTGATGGATGGTGCGCCAAAAGTGGGTGGACGTAACACCGGTATGCGCCCGATGGAGATGGTACTGCTGGCGGCGGGTGGCTGTACTGCGATGGATGTGGTCTTTATGTTGCGCCGCGGGCGTCAGCCCCTGGCGGATTGCTGGATTGATGTGGAGGGGAACCGGGTAGAAGAGGTTCCCAAGGTGTTTGATGCGATCCATCTCCACTATGTACTGGTGGGAGAAGGGCTGAATGAGAAGCAGGTGGCCCGTGCCGTGGAGATGTCAGCGGACAAGTATTGTTCGGTGTCTCACATGCTCAAGGCGGCGGTCAAGGTTACCTATGATTATGAAATTCGCAGCAGTGCAGAGGTGGAAACAGCCGAATAGGTAAATTTTTTACCTTTTTCAGCGGTTTTCTGTTGACAGCGCATGGGCAGATCAGCAAAATACCGCCTCTTGATTTTTCGGAGGGGTTCCCGAGTGGCCAAAGGGGGCAGACTGTAAATCTGCTGGCTCCGCCTTCGGTGGTTCGAATCCACCCCCCTCCACCAGATTTTGAGCCTTCAGGTTCATGATGCAGAAGAGGTTCCCGGCCTCTGACTGCTATGAGAGGTTATTCAGCGGGTGTAGTTCAATGGTAGAACTTCAGCCTTCCAAGCTGACTATGTGGGTTCGATTCCCATCACCCGCTCCAGTTTTTTTGGAGACAGACGGCCTTGTTCCGAGCAGTAGTACAGAATAGGCTCATATAGCTCAGTCGGTAGAGCACTTCCTTGGTAAGGAAGAGGTCACCGGTTCAAATCCGGTTATGAGCTCCAGAATTATTGTTTGAAGATGTAATTTGTTTAATTGATACACCTGATTGGGAGTTGAAACGATGTCCAAGGAAAAGTTTGAGAGAACGAAACCGCACGTAAACGTAGGGACCA
>CAYFNH010000092.1:0-9402 GCA_964344435.1 uncultured Piscirickettsiaceae bacterium
TATTAGTAACCAATTGAATTTATTTGATTAAACGTTGGGACACCAGTGATATTCTATAAGGTCATTGTTGTGCTACACTAATGACTATAGGAATATGACTATGGTTAATTATTATGCAAACTGAAGTTTCTAAATCCCAATTTAAGGCGAAGGCACTTGAGTATTTTCGAAAGGTCGAGTCTACCGATGAATCGGTCATTGTTACTGATCATGGGAAACCAACCATTGAGGTTCGCAGATTTCGTAATCACGATAGAAGCCCGTTGGAGATCTTGAGGGGGAGTGTTACCGAGTATGTAGACCCCACTGAGCCAGTTGGAGTGGATGAGTGGGAGGCTCTTGCGTGATTGTCCTGGATACGCACACCTTACTCTGGTGGGTTAATGACGATGACCGGTTGTCGGTCAACGCAAAAGAGGTGATCAACGATGAGTTGTCGAAAGGTGGCGCTCAGGTGTTGGTCTCAGCGATTAGCGCTTGGGAAGTTGCAATGCTGCTGGATAAAGGGCGTATAGGTTTAGCTATGGATGTAGATGAGTGGTTAGCCACCGTCTCTTCCATTGATGGCGTGTCATTTGTTCCTGTGGATGTTGAGCTCGGCGTTCAATCTGTCCGGCTGCCAGGTGAGTTTCACTCTGATCCAGCAGACCGGATGATTGTTGCATTGGCACGGCACTATTCTGTTCCGCTGGTAACAGCAGATGCCAAGATACGTGCTTATCGGCATGTGAAAACTATTTGGTAGTTTCAGGGGATCGTCTACCCTGTGCCTGGAGTACAGGTTGGTAAAATAACCCAATGATCCGAATCGAATCACTCTCTATACGGCGTGGCCCCCGACAGCTGTTTGGGAACAGCAGTTTTACCATCCATAGTGGACAGAAGGTGGGGGTTACTGGTGGCAACGGTTGTGGCAAGTCGAGCCTGTTTGCGCTGATTCTGGGGGAGATTGGTGCGGATGAGGGGAGTCTGGAGCTGCCTCGAAGCTGGGTGGTGGCTCATGTGGCGCAGGAGGTGCCATCGCTGGAGTGTAGTGCAATCGATCTGGTGATGGAGGGGGACCGGGAACTGCGACGGCTGCTGCAGCAGTTGCAGATTGCGGAGCAAGCGGGGGATGGAGAGCAGCAGGGCCACCTGTATGCACAGCTGGAGGCGATTGATGGTTTCAATGCCCGTAACCGGGCCGCCCGCCTGATGCAGGGGTTGGGGTTCAGTGTGACGCAGGAGATGCAGCCGGTCTCCTCCTTCTCTGGAGGGTGGCGTATGCGGCTTAATCTGGCGCAGGCGCTGATGGCCCGCTCCGATCTGCTGTTGCTGGATGAACCAACCAACCATCTGGATCTGGATGCGGTGCTGTGGCTGGAGAGTTGGCTCAAGCAGTACACCGGTACCCTGCTGCTGATCTCTCACGATCGGGATGTGCTGGATCAGGTGGTGGATGGCATCATCCATATTGAGCAGCAGCAGATGCAGCTTACCACCGGCAACTACAGCGCCTTTGAGCGGATTCGTGGAGAGCGTCTGGCACAGCAGCAGGGAATTTATGAGCGTCAACAGCGTGAGCGTGAACAGATCCACCGCTTCGTCGAGCGATTTCGGGCCAAGGCGACCAAGGCGAAGCAGGTGCAGAGTCGGATCAAGGCACTGCAGCGAATGGAGTTGGTCTCCCCGGCCCATGTCGACTCCCCTTTCCATTTTCAGTTCTTTGCGCCGGAAAAGAACCCACACCCACTACTGACACTGGAGCAGGTGGATGCCGGTTATGAGGCCAGAACCGTACTGCAAGGGATTTCACTGACACTCAATCCGGGAGACCGGATCGCCCTGTTGGGGCGCAATGGAGCGGGCAAGTCGACGCTGATGAAACTGCTCTCCAGTGCGGCCACCTTGATCCATGGTGAGCGTGACGAGGCACAGGCACTACAGATTGGTTATTTTGCCCAGCACCAGCTGGAGCTGCTGGATCTGAATGCATCGGCTCTGTTGCATCTGCAACGCAACCATCCGGATGCCAGTGAACAGGAGTTGAGAGACTACCTTGGCAGTTTTGGTTTTCAGGGGGACCGGGTACTGGAGCCGGTCGCCCCCTTCTCCGGAGGAGAGAAGGCACGGCTGGTACTGGCGATGGTGGTGCGCCAGCGACCCAATCTGTTGTTGCTGGATGAACCGACCAACCACCTGGATCTGGAGATGCGCCATGCCTTGACGGTAGCACTGCAGCAGTATGAAGGGGCGCTGGTCGTGGTCTCACATGACCGCTATCTGCTCGAAGGGGTGGCAGATCAATTGCTGTTGGTGGCCAACGGGAGGGTGGAACCGTTTGATGGGGATCTTGATGAGTATGCGCGTTGGTTGCGGCAACAGGCCGTTACCGGTATTGAGATTGAGTCTGGAGATCATTCGGCCGACTCGGTACCGTTGTCACGCAAGGAGCAGCGCCGTCAGCAGGCGGAGCAGCGTAAACAGCAGGCACCGTTGAAACGTGAAGTCAAACAGCTGGAGCAGCAGGTGGATGAGCTTGAGCAGCAGCGTTCTGTACTGGAGCAGCGGCTGGCGGAGCCAGAGCTGTATCAGGAGGATAACCGCATGGAGTTGAAGGTGTTGCTGCAGCAGAAAGGGGAACTGGATCGAAAGCTGGAGTCGACGGAGGAGCGGCTGCTGGCGTGCTATGAGGTGTTGGAGGGGTAATGTACCAGGCTATTTGCGGTTTGAGATAGGGAAGGTGACCGTAACCGCAAGCCCGTCCGGCTCACTGCAGTTGTTGAGCTCAATCTGTCCATTGTGGATCTCGGTAATGCGTTGGCTGATCGAGAGCCCCAGTCCCGATCCACTGGCACTGGTGCTGTTGCGGTAGAAGCGCTCGAAAATCTGTTGTTGAATTTCTTCAGGAATGCCGGGGCCGGTATCACGCACCGTAATCGAGATCTGATCTCCCTTCTGTTGCGGGGTGATGGTGACGCTGCCCCCTTGCGGGGTATAGCGGATGGCGTTGTCGATCAGGTTTCTCAGCAAGGTGGTGATCAGTTCACGGTTTCCACTAATGGGGGGGAGTGGGTCGTGGTTGCTGAGCTGTAGAGTCAGACCGGAGTTGAGCGCCTTTGGCCCAAGCAGATTCAGGTTGTCCTGGATAGCCAGCTGTAGATCAACCGGCTCCGACTCCTGCTGGGTACCATCCGCCCGTGCCATTGCCAGCAACTGCTCTGCCAGATGGGTGGTACGATCCACCCCCTGGATGATCTGCTGCAGTGCATGGCTACGTCGTTGCGGGTCTTCCTCGTTGTGGGCGACCTGTGCATGAATCTTGATTGCGGCCAATGGGGTGCGCAGCTCGTGGGCGGCATCGGCAGTGAAGCGCCGCTCCTTCTCGAGTGACTGTTGCAGGCGGGCGAAGAGCTGATTGAGGGCGCCCACCATCGGTTGCAGCTCCCTGGGGGTATCGTCTGTACCGATACTCTGCAGGTGTTTGCTGTCTCTCTGGGCCAGGTCATGCGTGATTCTGGAGATTGGCCCCAACCCTTTGTGAACAGACCACCAGATCAGCAGTGCCAGCAGAGGCAGGCTGAACAGGGCGTACTCAAACAGGTATTCAGTCACCTCTTCCACGACCTCATGGCGTACCTCCGTCAGCTCTCCAACGTGGATGGTGGCCTGGGTATGAGTCAGGCTGAAGGTTCTCCAGGTTTGATCACCAATATGCCGGTTCTCGAACTTGCCGCGAGAGAGGGAAAGGGGGAGTTGTGGTGCCTGGGTCGACTTGACCAGCAGCCCCCCCTCCAGATCAAAAATCTGAAAGGCGATCTTGTGCTCGTAGGGGTGATACTGCTGTGCAATCTCATCCAGTTGATAGGGGGTGATCAGGTGCCAGCGGTGCTGCTTGGCTTCAGTCAGTTCGCCCTCCACCAGAGTGAGCAGCAGTTTTGCCGTCTGGACCAGGTTGGCATCAAACACCTCTTCCGCCTCGTGCTGTAACTCCTCATGCACAAATGAGCCGAACAGAATCCAGAGTGAGGCAATAGAGCCCAGCAGCAGGATCAGCAGGCGACTTTGTAGTGACAGTGTTTTCATGGGAAAAACATCAGGGATGCCCCTCGCTCAGTTGGGGGATGCGGTAGCCAACCCCTCGTACCGTCTGGATGACCGTTTTGCCAAGCTTCTTGCGCAGGTGGTGAATATGTACCTCAATGGTGTTGCTCTCGGCTCCCTCATCCCACCCATAAAGGCTCTCCTCCAGTTGGGTTCGGGTGATCACCTGACCAACCTTGTTGAGCAGCAGCTCAAGGATGGAGAACTCATTACGGGTCAATTCAACGGCAGTGCCATCCTGCGTTACCGTGCGTGCAGCTGGATCCAGAACAATATTTTGGTACTGTAACTGAGGGGTGCTCTCGCCGATGCTGCGACGGTGGATGGCACGCAGGCGTGCGCTCAGCTCCTCCAGATCAAAGGGCTTGGTCAGGTAATCATCTGCGCCGCCGTCGAGACCGGCAATGCGACTCTGCAGGGCATCGCGTGCAGTGAGGATGAGGATCGGGGTGTTGTCCCCACGGCTGCGCACTTCACGTAGAATTTCCAGCCCATCCACTTGAGGGAGACCGAGGTCCAGCACCATCAGATCAAAGTGGTCGCTGCGTACCGCACGCAGAGCGGTTGCCCCATTATTGATCCACTCCACCCGATAACCGGCCTGGGTGAGCCCTGCACGCAGGCCATCTCCCAGCAGGGGGTCATCTTCAATCAGTAGCAGTCGCATAATTCTCAGGTTATTGTACTAAACCCATGGCTCAGTCATCTTCCCAGTGTCCGATGCCGGGAATACGAATCTGGTGTTCACTGTAACGGCCTTCCGCTGCCTGGGTATGGCAGGCATCGCACTGGCTTAGTGAGCGAATGCGACCACTGTTACGAATGAACCTGCGTGGTATCTCGTGATGCTCATGGCGGAATGCGCGGGTTTCAGTGATACGTGGAAGCGCCCCTGCGTCGTCCTGTTTGCTCCAGAAGTCATACCAGCGTGAGCTACCGGCATGGTCATTCAGAAACCGGGTGATCTGCTGTTGTTCAGTCGGTTCCAGTTCGGCACTCTCTCCAAAGTGATTCTCCAGTGTTCCCATGATCTGTTGCCAGGAATCGGTAGTGAGAAAACGGGGCGGATAGGCGACATGGCAGCTACCACACTCTGTACGGTAAAGAGTGGCATCAGGGCCAGTGAGTCGATAGGAGCGGTGTTCCCACTCGTCATTATCGGCAGCTGCCCAGGGTGAGGTAAGTAGCAGTGAGAGCATCCATAGGATGGTGGGTAACAGTTTCATCGTATCTTCTCCATATTGATCTGACAGGTTTGATTATTGGCCGCTGGCCTGCTGGATATAGCTCAGAATATCCCCCTTCTCCTGTGCAGTGCAGGGGCGTCCCAGAGTCCATTTACAATTGCGCTTGAACCACTTCTCCACCTTCTTGGTACTACTGAATCGTCGAGCCTCAACCGCAGGGGAGATGGGGCGGATTGTCTTGCCCGTACGTATGTGCCGTCCCGGTTGAGTGATAGAGGTGGTGTGGCAGTCTACACAGCTGCGTGTTTTACCTGATTTCTGGTGGGGGAACTTGTGGTGCCACAACGCCTCTCCTCTACCCGGATCAAAGCGGGTGGCTCCTTGTTGAAGATACTGCTGCTGCAGTGGTCCGATCACAGTTTCTGCCCACACGGGTGTGGTGGTGGAAAAGAGGGTGATCAGTAATGCAGCTGTTATCAGGGCTGTTTTTCCGGTGCGGGTGTACCAAATTCGGTACTTCTGGAAATGGGGGCTCATATCACACGCCGGGAAGTTCGACTGCCCGGTCTTGGAAGTGTCCGGTCTCTGCATCCTGGTGACAGCCATCGCAGTGGACCTTGCTGCCGACAGAGGGGAGTTGCCAGATGCTTGAGGAAAAATGGTCATGCTTTTCTCTCCAGTAGGGGGTTGTAGTGATCTGTAGAGGGGTTGCGTTGGCCGGAATCGAGCTGGAGATCTTCCAGGCAGCCTCGGACTGGGCCTGTTCCGCTGCGTAGTGCGCTAGCAGTTGGGTAATCGCCTGCTGTGTCTCTGTATCCAGTACCAGATCCTCCTCGAAATGGTGCTCTGTTTGGGCCATCAGCTGATTCCAGGATCGTGTTGGTAACAGGCTGGGGTGGTGCAGGGTGTGGCACCCACCACATTCGGATTGCCACAATGGGTATGCGTGATGACTTTCGAGACGGGTGTTGGCATAGACTGGAGAGGGTGTCTCCTCAATCTGGATGAGCCATAGTGCCACTGCAGGCGTGGAGAGTAGCAACCCGCTGACCAGTGCCATGCGCCTGCCGACCGGCATGGGGCGGCCTGTGTGATAACCTCCGGTGAACATGGCCCGTACCAGCTTGCGTTTGCTCCGCCAGCGCTCGACTGCAACCCCTGTCAGGTGCAGTGGAATGAGCAGAATCAGTCCCCAGGCCAGAAGGTTGTGGATTTCATGGAGTTTGGCTCCGGTCTCTATCGAAACCACTCCCCGGAGTGGTCCGCTCTGCTCCTCTCCTCCCAGTGTCAGCAGGCCACTGAGGGCAATCAGCAGCAGCACACTTAATAAAACAAAGACCATCCAGCCTGCTGCCGGGTTATGACCGGATGAGGTTGGAGCAGCGCCTTTACGCAGATGATGGAGATGTTCCCGGACGGCACGCCAGGAGTAGGAAAAACTGCGAAACCGTGCGTAGTGGCTTCCCACAAAACCCCAGATCAATCGAAACAGGAGCAGGAATAACAGGAGATAGCCGACAAGGAGATGGATTTCAAAATAGATCGCATCGGTAGTTAACCAGGCGGTGATGATGGTTGGTAACAGCAGCCAGTGGAAGATGCGGGTGGGCAGATCCCAGATCAGGGCATGGGTGCTATCAGATTGTGTTTTATCTTTCATGGCTGGGTAGTGTAGGGGGGCAGTCTTAAGAGAAGCTTAAGGTTGGTGAGTTATGTTTGTATTAAATCCAAATAGAACTTTCATTGATGGGACGGCTTTTCACAAAGGAATCGGTGATGTCATCTAAACATCAAACATAGGGTAATTCTAAATAATGGTTTGGTATCAACGACTCTCCCTGCGTATTCTTGCTCCCCTGCTGGGGGGGCTGCTGCTCTCCTCCTGGATCACCTTTGTCTATTTCGAGCAGCTGCTGGAGGGGGTGATACTGCAGCAGGTACAGCGTCAGGCGGAGCAGTTGCTGGTGGGGATTACCCGTCAGATTGATCCGCTGAAACTGGAGGGGAGTCGTGCTCGGTTGCAGCAACTCTTCAGAGAGGTACTCGAAGAGAAGCGGCGTGAACGCCAGTTCTCGATTATGAAGATCTATCTCTATGACCGTAGTGGCTCGGTCATTGCGCACTCCGAACCGGGGGAGCACAAACCCAAGGATCTTTCGGGAAAGTATGGAGATGTATTGCATAGTGGAAAGGCCTATCGGGCAACCGTGGCCGAGGTGAAGCGGCATCCCGGTAGTGCTTCGTTGATCAGCAGTGTCGATATCATCGTTCCACTGTTTGCCGGTGAACAGGTGGTTGCTGCACTGGAGGCTGAGCTGGACCTGACTGCAACCAAACAGACCATTGCGGTTGTGGATGATGAGTTCGAGGCGGTGATGGTGCAGATTGTGTTGTGGACTTCACTGCTATTGGCGCTGGTGACCTCGCTGATATTGTGGCTGCGTCTGATTCGGCCGGTCAATCAGCTCTCCATGGTCACCGAGAGAATCGCAAAGGGTGAGCTTGCCGCCAGATCTGCTTATCGCGGTCAGGATGAGTTGGGGGTGTTGGGGCGTTCGGTAAACCAGATGGCGGGGTCGATTGAGCAGCTGTTCGAAGAGCGGGAGGCATCCTATCTGCAGATGGTGAAGAGTTTGACCAAGGCGCTGGAGGCGAAGGATGCCTACACTGCGGGCCATTCAGGACGGGTGGCGCACTATTCGGTACTGTTAGGGAAACAGGTTGGGTTGAGCGATGAAGAGTTGTTGCTGTTACGTCAGGGGGCTTTGATGCATGATTTGGGCAAGATTGGTATCCCGGACAAGGTACTTAATAAACCTTCTGCTCTGGATGATGAAGAGTTTGCACAGATGCGTCAGCACCCGGTATTGACCGCAACCATCATGCGCCCACTCAAGGAGCGTTTTGGCGAGTTTACCGAGATTGCCGCCTGGCACCATGAACGTTGGGATGGAAAGGGCTACCCGGATGGCCTCAAAGGGGAGGCGATTCCACTGCTGGCCCGCATTGTGGCGATTGCCGACAGTTGGGATGCAATGACCGGTGACCGGATCTATCGCAAGGGGATGAGCAAGCAGAAGGCGATCTCGATCATGCGTTCGGAGCGGGAGAGTGGGCAGTGGGATCCCGAGTTGGTCTCCCTGTTTGTAGAGATGATTGAAGGTAACTATTCAGCTCACCCCTGAAATCCGTCATCTCTGTGTTCGAAAATGGACATTTACACTTGTAAACTCACATTTTCTGCCTTGACCTGACGAATTTCATAGGCAATCTGAACAGCTACCGTCATCTTGTTTATGGTTTTCAGGTAACCCCTGAATAGTTACGGTTGGAGGGTCTCTGGAGAAAACTTGAGTTGGGGAGAGGGTGGTTCAACGGCTCTTGCGGTAGCGCATAATGGCATCTTCCACGGCCGCAAACTGTAGTGGCTTGACGATGTAGTGGTTGGCGCCAAGCCGAATGATGTTTTGTACGGTATCGCTCTCCTCGTAGCTGGTAGCGATGACCACAAACAGGTTTGGATGTTGCTGGCGAACCGCTGTGAGCACGTCAATGCCGCTCATATCGGGTAGGCGAATATCGAGAAAGAGCAGGTCATACTCCCCTTGTCCGATCATCTCGATCCCTTCTCTGCCGGTGGCGGCCTCTGCTACCTGTTCAACACCGCACTCTTTGACCATTTTGCGTAGTAAATTGCGCACCGAACGTACGTCTTCAATAATCAGGGCTCTCATGGTGATCTCCTTTATTCTGACTGTTCCAGCGGGTTGTTGTGTAACAGGTGCTGGTTAAGATTGTGGTAGTCGTGTTGGTATGAGGCATGTTCTTCGGAGTGGGCGCTGCTCTCCAGTTTTGCCGCCAGGGCAGTGATCTCCGGAAATCCGAATGAACCGCCCATCCCCTTGATGGCGTGAGCGGTGTTGGCCAGTTGTTGCCAATCCTGCTGGTCGAAGGCAGCGACAAGCGATTGTCGGAATGCCAGCAGATCCTCCCAGAAATCCTCCATATCCTCATCATCAATGGTGAAAGAGGGAGTGTTGGTGGTGGATGAGTAGTGGCCATGCTCTGCCTCGGCTGGTTGTAGATATTGTGCTACGGTTGAACAGAGCAGGTCGGGGTCTATTGGCTTGGT
>CAYFNH010000093.1:0-9304 GCA_964344435.1 uncultured Piscirickettsiaceae bacterium
TCTTCTCCAGCATCATTTCGGTAAAACCATCCATGCGGGTAGAGGTGGTGGGGCCTGCCGGGCCTACTGCTTCATCCTTAATCGGATCAACAGGTCCCACGTAGTAGATCATCCGGTTTGTCAGATCTACACCATCGGGCAAACCTTCTCCAGAGGCGAACAGATCGGCGATCTTTTTGTGTGCCGCATCCCGGCCGGTGAGTAGTTTGCCACTCAGTAGTAGCGTATCGCCCGGCTTCCAGTCATGGGTCTGTTCTGCGGTCAGGGTGTCGAGGTTGACATGAATTGCCTCAGCGGAGGGGCTCCACTCGATATCGGGCCAGCTGGCGAGATCTGGTGGAGACAACTGTGCCGGACCGGAACCATCCAGGGTGAAGTGGAGATGGCGGGTGGCGGCGCAGTTGGGGATGATGGCCACCGGAAGCGAAGCCGCATGGGTGGGGTACTCCTTGATCTTTACGTCGAGCACGGTGGTTAATCCACCGAGCCCCTGTGCGCCTATGCCGAGGGCATTGACCCGCTCAAGAATCTCCAGACGTAATGCTTCGGCGCGGTTCTGTGGGCCGCGTGCTCTCAGTTCATGGATGTCGATCGGATCCATCAGTGACTCCTTGGCCAGCAGCATCGCCTTCTCCGCAGTGCCACCAATACCGATACCCAGAATTCCGGGAGGACACCAACCGGCCCCCATGGTGGGGAGCTGCTCCACTACCCAGTCGGCCACATTGGCGCTGGGGCTGAGGTTGGCAAAGCGGCTCTTGTTCTCCGAGCCCCCTCCCTTGGCAGCTACGGTCACCTCAACCTGATTGCCGGGAACAATCTCGTAATGGACTACGGCGGGGGTATTGTCCCGGGTGTTGTTGCGGGCCCCGGCCGGATCTTCCAGCACCGAGGCGCGCAGGGTGTTGTCTGGGTGAAGGTAGGCTCGGCGTACCCCTTCGTTGACCATCTCCTGAATCGACAGGGTTGTCTGCCACTGTACCTCCATTCCTACCTTGATGAAGGCGACCACGATACCGGTATCCTGGCAGAGTGGACGTTTGCCCATTGCAGACATGCGTGAGTTCATCAGGATCTGCGCGATGGCATCTTTGGCTGCCGGAGACTGCTCCCGTTGCCATGCCTCTCCCATCGCCTGTATGAAGTCGGCAGGGTGGTAGTAGGAGATGTACTGCAGGGCATCGGCAATGCTGGAGATGAAATCTTCCTGCTGAATAATGGTATTGCTCATGAATGTGGTTGCTCAGGAGGTTTTGTTCATTCAATAATTGGCCGGTGAAATAAAACGTGTCCGATCTGGATCGGACAGCTATCAATATAACCGGGAAGAGAGATGAAACTATTATCGGTGATCGCTGGCCTCTTTGCACTGCTATTTTCCACACTGGGAGCGGCCGGGATTCAGGATCCGGGTACACATTTCTTTGAGTCCACCTTTGGTGACTATTCAGAGGAGCTGGCATTGGCGCGAGAGGAGGGGAAGAAGGGGGTGTTTCTCTTCTTTGAAGAGGATGACTGTCCCTTCTGTGCGCGCATGAAGGCGACCATTCTCAACCAGAGTGAGGTTCAGGAATATTATCGTGAACACTTCAAGGTGTACCGGGTCAACATCAAGGGGGAGGTGGAGATCAGTGACTTCTCCGGTGAGGAGATGCTGGAGAAGGATTTTGCGGAGCAGCGCAACAAAGTGCGTGCAACGCCACTGATGGCCTTCTACAACCTCGATGGTGAGATGGTGGTTCGTTATACCGGGGCGGCTTCCAGTGTGAAGGAGTTCCTGTTGTTGGCAAAGTATACGGTTGACCAGGAGTATCTCACTCAATCCTTCTCCCGCTACAAGCGACTGCAACGCAGGAGACGGTGATGGTTCGTCTACTGCTGTTGGGGGTGCTGATTGCGGGAGAGGTCTGTGTACAGCCTGCCGCTGTTGGTGAATCCATTCCCGAGCCACTGACATTGGCGCAGGCACTGGCTTACGCCGATGAGGCCGGGCCTGGTAGAGAAATCGCCGAGTCGAAATCAGTACTGGCTGGTGAACAGTTGCAGGTTGCAGAGCGCAGTCAGGCGTTGCGTGTTGATCTGGAGGGACGAGTTCGCTGGAAGAGCCTTCAGCAACAGAAGAGTGAGGCGCTAAGTGATCATCAGTGGGTGATTAGCGCACGTAAGCCGCTCTATGACTTTGGCCGTAGTGCACTGCAGCAGGAGATCGCCAGTACACGTCTGCAGCAACAGCAGCTGGGGGTGACGCAGCAGGTTGAGCAGCAGAAGCTGGAGATTATGGAGCGCTTCTTTGAGGTACTGCTCTCTGACCTGCGTCGCACGGTGGCGGATGAGGCGATGACCATTGCTTACCTCCGTTACAACAAGAAACTGGATCGAGAGTTGACCGGGGACTACTCTGAACTCGATTTGCTGCAGGGAGAGTCGCTGTTTCAGGATGCACGGGCTGCCCAGAAACAGGCCGAGATGATGCAGCGCTTGAGTCGTATACAGTTGGCAATCGCGATGAATCGTCCTGGAGAGTTGGCAGCAACCCTGATTGCACCGTCGACTACACCTGACCAGATAATGGGCTCTGTGGGTACGCTCGATAAGTTGCAGCAGGCGCTGAGAGAGCACAACCATCAGCTGTTGCAAAGTGCGGCCGAGGTGACCGCAGCCCGCAGGGCCGTGGCGTTGTCGCGGGTTGAGGCGGGCCCCGAATTGGCGGCAGTGGTGGAGTTGCAGGAGAATAGTCGGGTGACCAGCTCGAAGGATTACTGGAGTACATCATTGCAGCTGGAGGTTCCACTGTATGATGGCGGCATACAGACACACAGAACCAGGCAGGCACAGCAGCAATTGCGCTCGGCCGAGGCGGCTCATGAGCAGCTGCAAAGAGAGTTGACAGAGACGCTGGAGCGCCACCATCTGCAGTTGAGTGTGTTGGTGGCGCAGTGGCAGGCGGACCAGATTGCTGCCGAGTTCCGCGAGGTAGAGCTGGAGCGCAATCGAGCACTTTATGAGCAGGAGCAGCAGTCCAATCTGGGGGATGCCCTGGTGGGGATCTCCCGTTCACATTTGCGCAGTGCCGAGAGCCGTTTTCAGGCACTGTTGACACGGGCAAGGCTGGATCAGCTGACAGGCAAGGAGATCAGGATCGATGGGCAGAAGTAGAGTGGTTGGGCTGTTGTGGTTGTTTTTAGGGCTCTCCTCGGTAACCAGCGCTCAAGAGGCGGTGTCGGAATCGGAAGGACGTCTGGTGGAGTTATCGATCCCTCTCAGCGGAGTGGTACATAGGGTACTGGTGGAGGCGGGACAGCTTGTGGAGCAGGGAGAAGTGTTGCTCAAGTTGGATGCGAGACGCTACCAGTATCGTCTCAACCATGCCCAGGCCGTGATTGAGGAGATTCAGGTTGAACTGGAAGATCTGGAGCTTGAGCTGAACAATCAACTGGAGTTGTTTGAACGCATGGTGACCACGGAAACCGAACTGAAGCGGGCAAAGCGCAGGGTAGCCCAGGCCCGGGCACAGCTTGCGCAGCGTCAGGCGTTACGGGATGAGGCCCAACTCAATCTGGAGTTGACCACGCTGGTGGCTCCAATCAACGGGGTGGTTGCGGAGCGCTATGCCGAACCCGGTGAGGTGATCAGTGAGGAGTCACCGGTACCGCTGCTGCTGTTGAGGGTGCAATGAGTATCTGCCGGCGCTGTATCGTCTCGGGCCGGGTGCAGGGGGTCTATTATCGTGGCTCAACTGCTACTCAAGCGGAAGCGCTTGGCTTGACGGGTTCTGCCACCAATCTTCCTGACGGTACGGTTGAGGTGATCGTCTGCGGTGATGCGGAGGGGGTAGAGCGGCTGCAGCAGTGGCTGTGGCAGGGTAGTGAGTGGTCAGTGGTGAGTGGTGTCCAGTGTGAGACGCTTACGGAGCACCCTTGCAAGGGATTTGTAACCAGGTAAGTGGGGCCTCTTCCAGCTACTCGGCAACTGCAGTTTTGCTGGCCTCTCCCTCGATTTCGCACACCAGTCTGGGCAACAGGTAACCGGGTAGTTGTTCACGCAAGGCGTGGTGGATCTGTAGCGCCTGCTGCCGAGGTAGATAAAATGAGTGGCTCCCCTGAACCTGATCCAGCAGGTGGAGGTAGTAGGGGAGCACGCCGTTTGTGAACAGTTGATGGCTCAGGGCGACCAGTGTATCGGGGTGATCATTGACCCCTTTCAGCAGCACGCTCTGGTTCAGCAGGGTGACACCGGCCCGGGAGAGCTGTTGCAGTGCCTCGGAAACGGTCGGGTCGATCTCGTTTGGGTGGTTGCAGTGGATCACAAAGACGGTATTCAGTCGGCACTGCTGCAATCGCTGCAAGAGTAGTGGGGTGATTCGGTTGGGCAGCACCACCGGAATCCGGGTGTGAAAGCGTACCGTGGTGAGGTGGTGAATTGACTCCAGTTGCTCCAGCAGTGAGGCCAGACGACGGTCGCTCAGAACCAGTGGGTCACCCCCGCTCAGAATGACCTCGGTTACCGAGTGTTTGTCGCGCAGCCACTCAATCGCCTCGGTTGGGTGCGCCTGTACGCTCTGCCCTGAATAGGGGTAGTGGCGGCGAAAACAGTAACGGCAGTGTATGGCACAGGCCCCGGCGGTGATTAGCAGCGCACGTCCCCGGTATTTCTGTAGCAACCCCTCTGCGCGTACTGCATTGGAGTCACCCACTGGGTCGTGAGTGAAGCCATCGACCTCTTCGGTCTCACTGGTGGTTGGCAGGATCTGGCGTAGCAGTGGGTCGTTGAGGTTCCCGGGTTTGATTCTTCGCAGAAAGCTTTCGGTGACCTGTAGCGGGAACTGTTGTGCACTTTCGTGGGCACTCTCGACCCAGCTGACAGGCAGGTCGAGTCGTTGCGCCAGCGATTCACAGTCCCAGCGGGAGCGGGCCAACTCCCGTTGCCAGCCGGATTCGGTACGCTCCATATACACAACGGATTGGGATGCAGGTATCATACGCCGCTATTTTCCACTAATTACAGGCGGCACGCTATGGCAACAGTAAGCACAAACGAATTCAGAAACGGTCTCAAGGTGATGATCGATGGAGACCCTTGCACCATCGTCGACAACGAGGTGGTTAAACCGGGCAAGGGGCAGGCGTTCAACCGTGTAAAACTGAAGGCGCTGTTGACTGGACGAACCCTGGAGCGCACCTTCAAGTCGGGTGAGTCGATCGAGCGTGCCGATATTCATGAGGAGGAGTACCAGTACTCCTACTCCGATGGAGATCTCTACTACTTCATGCACCCGGAGAGCTTCGAGCAGATTGGTGCTGATGAGGCAGCGATGGGGGAGGCGAAACAGTGGCTCAAGGGGCAGGAGATGTGTCTGGTGACGTTGTGGAACGGCAACCCCATCTCCATTACGCCACCTAACTTTGTTGAGTTGCAGATTACTGAGACCGACCCTGGTGTGCGCGGTGACACCTCCAGTGGTGGTGGCAAGCCAGCGACACTGGAGACCGGTGCCGTGGTGCGTGTACCGCTGTTTGTGCCGGAGGGTGAGGTGATTCGTGTGGATACCCGCACCGGTGAGTACGCCTCTCGCGTAAAAGATTAATCCAGTCACTGTCTGAGGGGGAGAGAGTATGAGTGTTTCTGACCTGTTGCGCGAACGAGCAACCTTCATGCAGGCGATTCGCAGTTTTTTTGCAGAGCGCGGTGTACTGGAGGTGGAGACGCCGATCCTCTCCACGGCCGCCAACCCGGATCCTCATGTGGATCCATTTATCACCCACACTCGTGGTCGTGATGCCGAGGGGCCGGAGACACTCTATCTGCACACATCGCCCGAATTCTTCATGAAGCGGCTGCTGGCTGCAGGCAGTGGCCCGATCTTCCAGCTGGGATCGGTATTCCGTGCCGGTGAGATCAGCCCGATCCACAACCCCGAGTTCACCATGCTGGAGTGGTACCGCCCCGACTTCACCATGGAGCAGTTGATGGATGAGGTGGAGGAGCTGGTCACCAATTTCGTCGATCTGCCATCGATTGAACGGTTGACTGTAGAAGAGGCTTTTCAGCAGGTGGTTGGGGTTGAGAATCTCTATGCCACCAGTGCCGATCAACTGCGCGGCCGTGCGATTGAGATGGGGCTGCCCTCGGCGGAAGAGCTGGATCTCGATTGGGATAGCTGGGTCGACTACTTCATTGTGGTTGCGGTGCTGCCGCAGTTCTCCCATGCCGCCCTCTTTTTGACGCACTACCCCGCGTCGCAGGCAGCTTTGGCACGAATCAGTCCGGACAATCCCAATACGGCAGAGCGCTTCGAGCTGATTCTGCGTGGGGTAGAGATCGCCAACGGCTTCCGTGAGTTGACCGATGCGGCGGAGCAGCGCAACCGTTTTCAGAAGGAGTTGGACGAACGCGCAATGGAGGAGCTTCCTCCCATACCGATGGATGAGAATTTTCTCGATGCACTGGAGAGTGGGTTGCCGGAGTGTTCCGGTGTGGCGATTGGGGTGGATCGGCTGATGATGCAGTCGATGGGGAAGGAGTTGATTGGTGAAGTATTACCGTTCCCGCTAGGCAAGGTTTGATCAGCCGTTTCAGATTCCATATCCGGACTGCATAAAAAATCCCCCGCACGGACTTCAGAGCGGGGGATTTTTCGTTGTAGGCTTATCGGTGAGCTACTGAATCAGACCGTATTCGAGACTGCTCTTGAACAGGTCAAGATTGCTGCTGACCCCCATCTTCTTCATGATATTGGTTTTGTGAACCGAGACCGTTTTCGGGCTGATGAAGAAGGACTTTGCGATTTCCGAGGCGTTCTTGCCCAGTAGAATCTGTGAAAGGATCTGGAACTCGCGCTTGCTAAGGTTTGGAGTCTCGCTCTTTGGATTGGGGGCCAGAGAGGAGAGGGCCATCTGCTGCATGATGTCCTTGGAGAGCTGTGGTTCGATCGGCTGCTGTTCACGGCTGGCACGGTGGATGTTCTCAATGGCCTGAATCAGCTCATCCATGCCGCAATTCTTGGAGAAGTAGCCCAGTGCACCCATATTCAACATCTGTGAGATGTGGGGTTCACGGTCATGTTCACTCAACACAATAACACGAGCGTTATGGTCGAGCTTGAGCAGCTTGGGTAGCGCCTCGGTACCATCCATCACTGGCATGCCGATGTCGAGTAGCACAATGTCTGCTGCCTCCTGACGGTAGCTCTCCAGCAGCTGTTTGCCATTGGCCGCTTCGGCAATCACCTCAAAACGGTGGTGCTGTTGTAGAGACTGTTTCAGTGTTGTACGGAACAGGGATTGGTCGTCGGTAATCGTGATCTTGATCATAGGTCTGTCAATTTATTGTCTGTTTTGTTGTGAGTTATGGTTTGTAATGACCTTTGAGCAAGAGGTGTGCCAGCCCACTGTTGACGTGCCTATCCGGGTAAATAAGGGAACTCCTATAACGCTTTAAGGGAACCCTATGCGCAGAGCAGCGCAACAGTGCCGATAATACAACCATGGTTTTGGGTCAAAGAAATGATCGTGACCTTTGATCGCTGAAAATTTTTGAATGTTTTACTCTGGAGATATGGAAATGACATTTGCCGGTTTGAATAAATTGAAGTGGCTGCCTGTTGTTGGAGCTGCACTGCTGACGGGCTGCACCATCGGGCCAATACATATGCACACTGAAGAGGAGGTACAGGTAGCTGAGCCTCAAGAAGCGGAGACTTGTCCAGGTTGCAAGGTGGAAATGCCAGCGCTGCCAATGGGAGACTGTGCCAAGGCGGTTGCAGTTGTCAATTATGCGGACAGTTGTCAGGCTTGCGGCCGTTTTCCTGTGACGGTGCGTGCCTATGGTAATTCTGAGAATTGTAAATAGAGGAGCCGGGAGAGGATTATGGATAAGATAAAGAAATTTCCACTGTTGGCCGCCGCTGCACTTTCGCTGCCTGCTTCTGCAGGGCCGCTTAATGATTTTGCGCTTAAAGATTTTGCAATGGTTCGTTCCGGGATTACTGTCCCTTATGAGCAGAATGGAGGGGTTTCGGTTTCAGGTGAACTGAATGAGATCTCTCGCTTTCTGGTTGATCAACTGACTCAGAATCGCGATATTAACAGCCTCAGTCAGAATCCTATCGCAGTGACCTCACTGGTTGAGATGGAGAACTTCAAATCTACCAACAAGATCGGACTCTGGTTGGGAGAGAATATCCTGCATGAACTACAGATTCGCGGGTTCAAGACCATCGATTTCAAGATGATGCCGGCGATCGAGGTTACTCCGAATGGGGACTTCGTGATGAGCAAGAAGGTGGAGGAGCTGCGGGGCAAGTACAACATCAACTATGTGGTAACCGGTACCTTTACCGAATACCCGGATGGGGTTACCTTCAATGCCAGGATCGTCAATATGGAGAGCTCTGTTGTGGCATCCACTGCGCAGGCCCATATCTCCAAGGCTTACTATATGAGACTGCAGAAGGGACTGAACAATACCGTCAAGCCGATTCGTCAGCATGAGGTTGAGCTACGGGGTCCAATGCAATAATTGTGAGCCTAGTCTGAAGAGCAATTTGTCATGAAATGTCGCAGATCATCTTGGTGCCTACTGACTCCTGTACTCTCTGCACTGCTTCTGAGTGGTTGCCTGGGAGGTGGTCAACAGCCTGTTCAGGTTGCCACAGAGCCAGAACCTGAAGTAGTACCGTTACCAACCAATATGGGCGGTTTTATCAATGAGGTGAGTCAGGCGATGGCAGACCAACTCATTCGCAATACGGATATTACACAGTTCTCGGATAACCCGGTGGCAATCACTTCGTTTGTCAATCTGGAGAACTTCGATGAGACCAGTCGTCTCAGCGAAATCATTGTTGAGAACATGATGCATGAGCTACAGGTACGTGGACATAAGGTGATCGACTTCAAGATGATGCCGTATATTCGCGTGACTCCAGATGGCGACTTTGTGCGTAGCCGTGATGTTGATGAGTTGATGGCCAAGCACAATATCAATATCGTACTGAGTGGCACCTATGTCTACCATAATGATGGACTGGTGGTGAATGCAAGGATGATGGAGTTTGATACCGGGGTTGTAGTCTCTTCTGCTCAGGGTTCTGTACCTGGCTGGTATGTCGATGCGGTGGAGGGGGTGAAGCGCGCTACGGCCTCTGTTGCTCCTGAAACGGGGAAACCAGCGGCTGATGTCGAGGCTGGGGCAGGGATGAATCATGCGCTCTCAGAGATAGAGGAGAGTGTTGAACCGCGTGAGCCTGCCGGTTTCTCCAAGGAACTGCATGCACTGGATGATCTGCTCTTTTCTTCTGATGCTG
>CAYFNH010000094.1:0-9290 GCA_964344435.1 uncultured Piscirickettsiaceae bacterium
GGCTACGTGAGTTTTACCTCTTCAACGTTGGGACACCAGTGACCAATACTGACTCCATTACCCATCCACATTCAACAACCTTCTTGAATAAATAAACATATTCTATTGGCGCAAAGAATACTCTATTTTGATATTCAATAATTCTCTTGTAGAATGATCGCCATTGTTGAGGAGAACAACACTCCCAACCCGGATTTAATTTTTTAACCTTTGAGGACATTATGATGAAAAAGACTATCGCTACTATCGCTCTCGTTGCTTTCGCTTCCAGCGCTTCTGCCTTCTTCGGCGGTTCTGACGACAACCAGTCTGGTTACGGTACCGGTGCTGCTGACGGTGCTTTCGACGGCAAGGGTCGCGGCGCTGGCAAGGGCAAGGCCGATGCAGAGGGTAACTTCAGCATGACTGTAAACGCTGCTGGCAAGGGATCTTCCGACATGCAGACTGACATGGACGCTGCCAACAACAGCCGCTTCAACGGTACTACCGATCTGCGTACCGAGAGCATTGCCTACAACCCCTACATGGTTGCTCCTCAGGCAGCACCTGCCAAGTAAAGTTTAGTCCTCAGACTACACTTGGAAAGCCCCGGCATTACTGCCGGGGCTTTTTTGTGCACAAACGATTTTTAAAGTGTCTCTTCAACTGTTTATAGCAAGCAGTTTGCGAAATCGAGTTCTGGAGAGTATCTTTTATAGTGTCTCCCTCAACGACCATGGCATGGAAGCTCCAACTATGACCACAGTACAAATAGAAGTTGATGATGCCACCGCTCGCTGTTTCCAGGCATTCTCAGCGGAAGAACGCAACCAGATTGCAGAGGGTTTGCGCTTCAGTATTGATTCCATTGCTCATCCACAAGAGGAAGAGACTGAGATCGAAATTCTGAAAGAGCGCCTTACCATAGCAAAGGATCCAAACACAAAATGGCTAAGCTTTGACGAGGTACAACAAGACCTTGCTCAACGGTATGGAAATTAGGTATCTCGAAACCGCTTTACAAGATCTCCATGAAATTGGTGACTGGTACCGTAAGGAAGGCGGGGACCAGCTAGCAGCCAAGATGGTAAATCGAATACAGCAGAAGATCCCACATTTGGCGGACAACCCATACATCGCACCAATCTATCAACCTATTCCAGAACTTCGCCGCTTAGGGAACCTCTGAATAAGTCTGAGTAATTTGAATCGCGTCTGTAGCGTTCAAGATCAAGGCGGAGATCGCAGCCAATAGCAGGCTATTAGCAAGATCTTCAACGAAGATATTGGGCGCTACAGGCGTTAGGCATTTGCTCATGACTTGTTCAGGGGTTCCTTAGTAGTTGCAGATGGGAGTTTTCTACTGTTTTATCATGTTACAGATACTTTGGAGATTGTTCGTATCCGTAGAGCGGAACAGAACCCTCTGGTTAGGGAAACCCTGAACAAGTCATGAGCAAACTCCAATCTGCCCGGAACAAACCGCCTACAACTTCCCCGCCCGCTTGCGCTCATTCTCGGTCAGCAACTTCTTGCGGATACGGATAGACTCCGGGGTTACCTCGACCAGCTCATCTTCATTGATAAACTCCAGTGCCTGCTCCAGCGTCATCCGGATCGGTGGGGAGAGGATTAAATTCTCATCAGAACCGGCCGCACGAATATTGGTCAGCTGCTTGGCCTTGAGTGGATTGACCACCAGATCATTGTCACGGGCGTGAATGCCGATAATCATCCCCTCGTAGACCTCTTCACCGTGGCCGATAAAGAGGCGCCCCCGCTCCTGCAGGTTGAACAGTGCATAGGCCAGTGCCTTGCCCTTGTCCTTGGAGATCAGCACCCCGTTGTGGCGCTCACCAATTTTCCCCCCCACCTTGGGGCCATAGTGGTCAAAGGTGTGGTAGATCAGGCCGGTGCCGGATGTAGCGGTCATGAATTCGGTACGGAAGCCGATCAGCCCACGTGAAGGGATGATGTAATCGATACGGATGCGCCCCTTGCCATCTGGAACCATGTCGGTCATCTCACCCTTGCGCTCGCCCAGCTTCTCCATCACGCTGCCCTGGTACGCCTCCTCCACATCGATAGTGAGACTTTCGTAGGGCTCTTGCAGCTCGCCGTCAACCTCGCGGATGATCACCTCGGGACGGGAGATGCCCAGTTCGTAGCCCTCACGGCGCATGTTTTCGATCAAAATCGAAAGATGCAATTCACCGCGACCGGAAACACGGAACTTGTCGGGGTCTTCCAGCTCTTCCACCCGCAACGCCACATTATGAATCAGCTCCTGATCAAGACGTTCACGGATGTTCCGGCTGGTGATGAACTTTCCTTCCAGTCCGGCAAAGGGAGAGTTGTTGACCTGGAAGGTCATGCTCAAGGTCGGTTCATCAACGCTGAGAGGGGGCAGTGCCTCCACATAGTTGGGGTCGCAAACCGTATCGGAAATCTTCAGCCCATCGATACCGGTAAAGGCGATGATGTCACCCGCAGTGGCATGATCCACCTCAATCCGCTCCAACCCATGGAAGCCAAGAATCTGCAACATGCGCCCATTACGCTTGCTGCCATCGGCAGAAAGCACGGTGACATTGGAGTTGGTACGCACACTGCCACGCTCGATCCGCCCGACCCCGATTACACCCACATAGCTGGAGTAGTCGAGCGCACTTACCTGCATTCTGAACGGCCCCACCACATCAACGTCGGGGTGCGCCACATGCTGGATGATCGCCTCGAACAGTGGGGTCATGTCTCCATCACGTGCCTCGGAGTCCTCGCTGGCAAAGCCCTGCAGTGCCGAGGCGTAGATCACCGGGAAGTCGAGCTGCTCATCGGTTGCACCGAGACGGTCGAACAGATCAAAAGTCTGGTCCACCACCCAGTCGGGACGAGAGCCGGGACGATCCACCTTGTTGACCACCACCACCGGACGCAGGCCACGCTCAAGTGCCTTCTGGGTAACAAAGCGGGTCTGCGGCATCGGCCCCTCCACCGCATCTACCAGCAGCAATACCGAGTCGACCATCGACAGTACCCGCTCCACCTCACCACCGAAATCGGCGTGTCCTGGAGTATCCACAATATTGATGCGATAGTCGTTCCAGCGGATTGCGGTGTTTTTGGAGAGAATGGTGATACCACGCTCCTTCTCCAGATCGTTGGAGTCCATCACCCGCTCCTGTGCCTCGCCACGTACCTCGAGCGTACCCGATTGCTGCAGCAACTGGTCAACCAGTGTGGTCTTGCCGTGGTCGACGTGGGCGATGATTGCGACATTGCGCAGATTTTCGATGGAGTTGGACATGAATCGAGGTTCCGTATAAAGTGGATCTGTAATCAGATAAACGTTCAATTATACTATAGAAGATGAGCCTCTCCCCCAATTTCAGTAAAAATCCCGGTTGCTGGGAACAGCAGCTAATCCGTAAATACAACAACCCGCTGTTCCCGAAGAACCAACGCAATGTAGTGCATCAGCAGGTGGTCGAGGCGCGGGAGCAAGACAAGGCAGAGCAGCAGGCATTCCACAAGCAGTTCGAAGGGGTGGTGAAGGAGGTTTCAGAGCTGCCGGAAAAGGCGGAGGCAGAACAGCTATTGGAGCTGATTCCCAAACTGACCACCTGCTACAGCGACTGCATGACGCTTTGCATCGACCTGCCAAAAGAGAAGCAGGCACTGGCCCGCCTGCTCACCCTGTTTGAGGAGACCCTGTTGAAAAGTGCCGGTGAAGAGAGCACCTTCGGCGAACAGGTGGCACGTGACAAGGCGGAGCGAAAAATTCAGCAGGAGGTGCTGGAAAATCGAATTATTGCATCGATGATGCGTGAAAATAGCCCGATCTCCGTCGATGAGCTACCTGCAACACTACTTTCCGCCGAGCCGGAACAGATTACTACCCTGCTCCCATTCCTCGAGCCGGCACAGTTGGGTTCTCTGCAACAACAGTGTGCCATTCTGTTGGATCAGGCGGCCTCCCCTCCCGGGCAGAGTCAGGCCGTGTTTGCGCTGATTCAACAACAGGTTGAACAGCACGAGCACCACAATCATAACCACGAGCATTGATGGAACCTGCCAGTGCAAAACCGGCGATTGCGGTTCATGGACTGACCCGTAGCTTTGAACAGACTCGTGCAGTGGACGAAATCTCCTTCAGCGTACCCGCTGGCTCGGTCACCGCACTGCTCGGTGGCAACGGTGCCGGCAAGACCACCACCCTGGCGATGCTGCTGGGACTGCTGATCCCCGACTCTGGCAGGATCGAGATCCTGGGGATTGATATGGTCAACCATCGGGCTGAAGCGTTGCCGGAGATGAACTTCTCCTCCCCCTACCTGGATCTGCCGGGTCGACTGACGGTGGAAGAGAACCTGCTGGTCTATGGGCGGCTCTATAGTGTTAACCATTTACGATCACGCATTGCCCAGCTGGCAGAATCTCTGGATATTACCCAGTTTCTCAAGCGCTCCTATGGAAGCCTCTCTGCCGGCCAGAAGACCCGCGTGGCACTGGCCAAATCCCTGCTCAACCACCCCAAGGTACTGCTACTGGATGAGCCCACTGCCTCACTCGACCCCGATACCGGTGACCGCATCCGCACCCAGCTGGAGCACTATGTAAAAGAGACCAGAGCAACGGTACTGCTCGCCTCCCACAATATGCCGGAGGTGGAGCGTCTCTGTGACCAGGTGCTGCTGATGCGCCAAGGCAAGATTGTTGACCGAGGTACACCACAGCAACTACTGAATCAGTATGGACACGAAACGCTGGAAGCGGTCTTTCTTGAACTGGCTCGCGGCCCGGAGGCAGGATGACCACTACTCACTTCTCTCCCACTCGGGTCAGTGCGATGGTGCTGCGCTATCTCTATCTGTTGCGCCGCTCCTGGCCACGCCAACTCGAGTTGATCTACTGGCCAGCGATGCAGATGATCCTGTGGGGGCTGATCTCCCAGTTCTTTATTCAACACAGCAGCTGGCTGGCACAGGCGAGTGGAGTACTGCTGGCGGCGGTGATGCTGTGGGATGTGCTGTTTCGTGGCCATCTTGGGGTCTCACTCCCCTTCATCGAGGAGATGTATGCCCGCAATCTGGGCCACCTATTTGTCTCCCCGCTCAAGGTTTCCGAACATATCACCGCACTGTTACTCATCAGCCTACTGCGCACCTCGATCGGCTTGCTTTTCGCCGCCCTGCTGGCCATGGCACTGTACACCTTCAATGTCTTTGAACTGGGCCTGCCACTACTGGTCTTCTTCAGCCAACTGATCATGATGGGCTGGTCCACCGGACTGGGGGTGGTTGCCCTGATCCTGCGCTATGGCCTGGGTGCCGAAAGTCTTGCCTGGGTACTGGTGTTTGCCCTTGCCCCACTCTCCGCAGTCTATTACCCGGTCGACATCCTGCCACAAGGTGTGCAGTACCTCTCTGCTCTGATTCCCGCCAGCCATGCCTATGAGGGGATGCGTGCCCTGATGTTTGAAGGTACATTCCGCTGGGATCTGTTCTGGAAGGGCTCTGTCCTCAACCTACTCTGGCTGGGGGTTGCCATCTGGCTCTATCTGCGAGCCTTTGCCCGCGCACGCCAACAGGGCTCGCTTCTGCAAGGGGCTGAATAGCAGGGTGGCTCAAGAGAGCAGGGATACCACCTGAACCGCAACACCGGTCCACAGTGTAGTCACCACCACAAGCTGGAGAATCTCTCCGAGCTCCTTACGGTTATGGGGAATGACCGCATCAAGAATATCTCTAGCCATGATTCTGTCTCTCATCTTCGTTGTGCTATTTTTCCAGATCATTGCGCCTGGTTTGTAGAGCAACTATCGGCATTGTTCGGGTAATCGTGAGCCGTTTTTTACCCTGATTGAGAGGTTTATACTATGCAGGATGAACCATGAGCACACTTGCAATCTGATCGAAAAACTACCTCCCCTGCTACAGGAAAATCTGGATCGCAATCTATGTACCTGTAATGAAGTGGTAAAGATCGAGGTCATTCGGGCCATCCTCAGCGGTGCAACTACAGTAGAAGCGATAAGAGAACAAACCTGTGCCACCGATGGCAATGGCTGTTGCAGACTGCAGGTGGAGCGGCTGATCGAGTGCCTAATGGAATGAATCGAGTTTCGATAATGAAACAGAACCTGTACCAGATCCCCACCAACCTCATCACCGGATTTCTCGGTGTGGGTAAAACCACCACCATGAATGCACTGTTACAGCGGAAACCAGCGCATGAACGGTGGGCCGTGTTGGTGAATGAATTTGGCAATATCGGTATTGATGGTGACCTGTTAACCGCAGATAACCACAATAACCCCTCTATTTTTATTCAGGAGGTTGCTGGAGGGTGCCTCTGTTGTACTGCCAGTGTGCCAATGAAGGTGGCACTAAACCAGCTATTGCGAGAGGCAAGACCTCACCGGCTGCTGATTGAGCCAACCGGGCTGGGTCACCCCCAACAGATTATCAATGCACTGCTGCATCCGGAGTATGAAAATATCATCAACCTTATGGCAACCATCACACTGGTCGATGCACGCAATATTGCGGATGATCGCTACATAAATCACCCTATTTTCAACCAGCAACTGGAGATTGCCGATCTCATTGTTGCCCACAAGGCAGATCTCCATGTTGGCGGAGAGCTGGAAAGCCTCAACCAGTACCTTGAGTTGAAGCAGCTGCAAGGAGTGCCTGTCTACCCTGCCAACCGGGGCAATATTGAACCAGTCTGGCTCAACCTGCCCCACTTCCGCGCTACATCAGACTCCGTGGCAACTGCAGTAAAGGGGGATTTCCATAGCAAAGGGTGGTCATTTGATGCGGATATCTGTTTCGATCACTCAACAATTGAGCGTATTTTCGGTGATATAAGGGCAATTCGATTGAAGGCAATCATCCATACCGAACGCGGTTTGATTGCCTTCAACAAGGTTGACCAGAACTTATCCAGTACGCGGCTGGAACCGTTTCAGCACAGGACACCTGATAGCAAAGTGGAGGTGATTGATGTGGATGGTTCCTCTTTCCAGACACTGGAAGTTGCACTCAACCAGGCCCGAAACAGAGCTCTTCTCCAGCGTTAACATCATCCTGGATTCCTCAGTTGGACAAACCAAAGTGTGCGTGCAATTTGGTTCGTAGCGATTTTACAGAAGGTCTGCCTGATCAAAGATCTGTAGTGTCCATGACTGACCGCTGTCGATAAAGGTGGCGTGGTGCGCTTCCGCCAGGGCAATAGCGGCATTCCGGTCTGCACTGATCGGGGTCTGGGTGTACTTCATGTAGAGCTGGTCGACCCGCTGACGCAGCAGCTCCAACCCCTGATGACACGACTCCATTCTGTCGGGATAACAGATATTGTCGTAATGGACAAACAGATAGCGCTGCTCTTTGGGTAAAGACCATTGATACTGCAGCGCCTGATCCAGTGCCTGATCCAGCGCCTCGGGACCATCCCGGTTTAGCAGGTTGTCGTTATTCTGGAGGAAGGATTCATTACGAATGCGCCGTATCAACTCTGCTGGCTCGCTCAGGTCTACCCGGTTACGCTGTGGATCGAAATTGGCCTTCAAGATCGGATAACGGGTCTTGCGATCTCCGTAGAGGATCAGCCCAATCCGCAGCTGCTTGTTACGCTTGTGCCAAAACCGGGAGAGGGTACGCAGCTCATACTCCAGTCCATCCAGAAAATTTGCATAGGAGTTGGAGAAGTCAACCAGCAGCAGTAGCTCAAGGTCATGGATGGAGAGGCGTTCATTCTCCTGCTGCAGCTGCTCTATCTGCTGGTAGAGTGTCTGCTGTTGACGATAGAGCCTCTTCACCTCCTCTACCATCGGCTCCTCTGGATTTTTCCCGCTGTTCATGAAAAAGGGGAGCGAGACAATAGTCAGGATCACGAAGGCCCCCAGCGCCGAAGCAAAGAGATCAATACTGGCGACGCCAAATATACTGGGCCTGCTACGCGGCTGGTACATGAATCAGAGCGGTGCAGAGAGGCGTTGATTGATCTCCCGCTCTTCCAACGTGGAGATAAAGGAGCTGATCAACGTTAAAATTGTGGAGAGAACCAGCCCTGCAATGGTGGTATAAAAAGCATAGGCAAGCGCCTGCACAATCCCTCTGAACCAGATCTCTACCGCCACCTGATCCAGCAGGCTGGCTGGAAGGTCGGAGGCCTTCTCCAGAGCAAAGGAGATACCCACTACCGTTCCCAGAAACCCGAGGGTTGGAATGGCCCAAATCACTATCTGGATGGTGCGATAGTTAAGGTCATGCTGGTGCAGCACTCGATCAAAATCGAGATGGGTCAACATCTGCTCACGGTACTGGGCCAGCGAGAACAGACGAATCAATAGCAACTCCAGTACCGTACTGAAGAAGAGGCTCCACATAATAATGTAGATCACCCTGGCCCAGACGGGGCTGTTGAGCCCGAAAAAAATCTCCGCCATCCGGTACAGCTCACTGTCTGGCGCAACCATGGCAAACAGATAGAAGACCACAACCAGGAACGTGGCGGTCGAGTAGAGAATTACCTTGATATAGGAGAGTTGGCGGATCAGGGCAGTCACCAAGACAAAGAAGAGCAGACCATAGAGAAGTTGCGGCAGATAGGCCTCCACCGGCAGGTAGGGAAGTGAACCAAACCATGTGAACAGTCGTTCAAAGTGTTGCGTAGACAGCAGGTTGATCAGCGACAGCGAGAGACCTCCCCATACCAACCAGACAAGAACCACCCGGAGCACTGGACTCTGCTGTAGAAAGTGGCCGGGTATCATCTGTCTCGTTCCCTCCGCGATGGTCGAAAAGCCATGGTAACGTGATTGCTTGCGCACTTCTACGCATGCCAGCATCGGTACTCAGATTGAGGTTGTGCAGACCACGGTTCAAACATAGAATGGTTTCAGGTAACTATTCAGCTCACCCCTGAATAGTTACGATTTCAGAATCATTATATCCATTCTCGATCTGGGGGATCCACGAATCACTATGCACGATATGAAAGCCTTGGTTGTTGATGACTCCAAAGCCATGCTGGGGGTCGCCCAATCCACTTTGAACGAGATCGGTATCACGGACAACCACTGTGTCCAGTCCGGTGAGGATGCACTGGCCGCAATCTACAATGCTTCTCCCCCGTTTGATCTGGTCTTTATCGATCTCAATATGCCAGAGATGGATGGAATCGAGCTGATTCGGGAACTGAGCCGCCACCGTTTCGAGGGAGGGGTTGTGATCCTCTCCGCACTCGATAACGAATAAGGATAGATCGCGCGCAGCCGCGATCTTATCCTGTTGTTGAACAAG
>CAYFNH010000095.1:0-9184 GCA_964344435.1 uncultured Piscirickettsiaceae bacterium
TAACCAATCCCCGAGTGGCGCAGCAGTGCATCGATCTGTGGCTCGCGCCCGCGGAATTCGATAAACAGCTCCATCGGATCGCGTGAGCCGCCCTGCTCGAGGATGGCGGAGAGGAAGCGCAGGCCGGTATCCTCATCGAAGATGCCGCTCTCCTCAAAGTGGGCAAAGGCATCGGAGGAGAGCACTTCGGCCCATTTGTAGCTGTAATACCCTGCCGCATAGCCCCCGGCAAAGATGTGGGAGAAGCTGTGTGGGAAACGGTTGAAGGAGGGGGGTTCCATCACCGAGACCTGTTCCCTGACCCGCTGCAGTGCCTGGTAGATCTGTCCACTACCCTCTTCGGGCTGGTACTCCCAGTGGAGCCGGAAGTCGAACAGGGCGAACTCCAGCTGACGCACCATCGCCATCCCCGCCTGGAAGTTGCGACTTGCCAGCAGCTGCTGGAACATCGCCGGTGGTAGCGGCTCACCACTCTGATAGTGACCGGAGAAGAGCGGCAAGGCCGCCTCCTGCCAACACCAGTTCTCCATAAACTGGCTCGGCAGCTCGACCGCATCCCACGGTACGCCACCAATTCCGGCCACACTGGGGAAGTCGACCTGGGTCAGCAGGTGGTGCAGACCATGGCCAAATTCATGGAACAGGGTCAGCACCTCCTCATGGGTCAACAGTGCCGGATTCTCCCCAATGGGGGGTGTGAAGTTGCAAGTAAGGTAGGCGACCGGGATCTGTACCCCATCGACCCGTTTACGCCGGGTGATGCAGTCATCCATCCAGGCCCCGCCCCGTTTGTGCTGACGTGCATAGAGGTCGGCATAGAACTGCCCTCGCAGTGTGCCTTGACGGTCGGTAACCCGAAAGAAACGAACCTCGTCATGCCACAGGTCGGCCCCCTGCTGCGCTTCGATGGTAATCCCATAGAGACGATAGACCACCTCGAACATCCCCTGCAGTACCCGGTCGATCGGGAACCACGGTTTGAGGGCCTCTTCAGAGAGATCATAGCGCTGCTGCTTGAGCTTCTCGGAGTAGTAGGCGACATCCCAGGCCTGCAGCTCGATACCATCCTGCTCGCGTGCAAACTGCCGCAGCTCGTCCAGCTCCTGCCTGGCCACCTGTAGCGAGCGCTCGGCCAGATCCTCAAGGAACGCAACCACCTGCTGTGGCGATTCGGCCATCTTGGTGCTGAGTGAGTACTCCGCATAGTTGTCGAAGCCGAGCAGTTGCGCCTTCTCATGGCGCAACTGCAGGATCTCCTCCATCACCGGGGTATTGTCGAGCTGGCGATCGTGCGGCCCCTGATCCGAGGCACGGGTAACATAGGCGGTATAGAGCTCTTCACGCAGGGCACGGTTGTCTGCATGGGTCATGATGGCGATGTAGGAGGGAAACTCCAGGGTAAAGAGCCACGCTTCACTGCCTGTCTCCTGACTGCCTCGCTCCTGTGCGGTCTGCCTCGCCATGGCACGGGCCGATTCGGGCAATCCGGCCAGTAGCGATTCATCGGTGACGGACTTCTGCCACTGGTTGGTTGCATCCAGCACATTCTCCCCAAATTTTGCATTGAGCTGGGAGAGTCGCTGGCTGATCTCACGGAAACGCTGCTGTTGTGCTTCGGGCAGATCGATTCCGGAGAGGCGGAAATCACGCAGTGCATTCTCGACGATCTTTTTCTGCGATGGCTCCAGCATGCGGTAGCTGCCATCCTCGGCGATTTCACGGAAGGCGGCATGCAGCCCCCGGTGCTGTCCCATTTCGGTCGCGTAATCCGACAACAGTGGCAAGCACTCATTGTAGGCCTCACGCAGCGCTGGTGTGTCGCACACCGAGTTGAGGTGGCTTACCGGGGACCAGACCCGACCAAGGCGATCCTCCATCTCTTCCAGTGGTTGCACCAACCGCTCCCAGGTGAAGGGGCCGGGCTGTGCCAGCAAGCGTTCGACGCTGGTTCGGTTCTCTTGCAGCAGTTGGGTGATGGCCGGGCGCACATGCTCCGGTTGGATGGTTGAGAAGGGGGGCAGCCCCTCCATATTGAGGAGCGGGTTATGCTGGGTCATTGAGGTTCCATGGTCTGCTGCGAATTCCGCTAAACTATCAGTTCGTTTTCTCACACGCAATGGAGAATGGTGATGAACAACATCCGTCCCTACCGGGAGTGGACTCCACAGTTTGACTCCACGGTATTGATTGACCCCTCTGCACAGGTGATCGGCCGGGTTAGCATCGGCAGTGACAGCTCGATCTGGCCGCTGGTGGCGGTTCGCGGGGATGTCAATTTCATTGAAATCGGTGCTCGCAGCAATATTCAGGACAATTGTGTACTGCATGTTGCCCGCCCCACCGAAACCAACCCAGAGGGATTTGCGCTGTTGATCGGGGATGAGGTGACGGTTGGCCATGGGGCCATTCTGCACGCCTGTACCATTGCGAATCGCTGTCTGGTGGGGATGGGGGCGACCATAATGGACGGAGCCAGCGTGGGAGAGGAGTCGATTGTGGCTGCCGGCAGTCTGGTGCCCCCCGGCAAGCAGCTGGCTGGCGGTTATCTCTACCGTGGCTCACCGGCAACCCGGGTACGCCCATTGGAGCAGGCCGAGAAGGTGTGGCTGAAGGAGTCGGCAGCACACTATGTGCGATTGAAAAATGAGTATCTGATGTAGCAACTGAACGATATGTTCATCACTCTACCCCCATCCCAGCCTTCCCCCTGCAAGGGGGAAGGAGATAGAAGCTTTATATCAACGTGAGCGGAAACCGGAGGTGATGGGGTAACGCCGATCCCGCCCGAAGGCGCGGGTGGTGATTCTTGCCCCCGGCGGGGCCTGGCGGCGCTTGTACTCATTGTTGTCCACCAGCCGTGCCACACGCTCAACCACGGCCGCCTCAAACCCGGCTGCGATGATCTCTTCGATACATTGATCCTGCTCGATATAGCGCTCCAGAATGGGATCCAGCACCTCATAGGGTGGCAGCGAGTCGGAATCCTTCTGCTCTGGTGCCAGCTCTGCCGAGGGCGGACGATCAATCACCCGCTGCGGAATCACCTCGGCCTCGCCCTCTGCTTTTGCCTGCCGGTTGCGCCACTCACTCAGGCGGTAGACCAGCAGTTTGGAGAGGTCCTTGAGTGGTGCAAAGCCACCGGCCATATCTCCATATAGTGTGGCATAGCCAACCGACATCTCACTCTTGTTGCCGGTGGTCAGTAACATGCGGTTGTGTTTGTTGGCAAGCGCCATCAGGATCACCCCTCGACAACGGGCCTGGATATTCTCTTCGGTGGTATCCACCGCGCTGCCAACAAACGCCTCGGCCAGCATCTCGAGGAAGGCATCAAAGCTCTGCTTGATCGGGATTACCCGAAACTCGACCCCCAACCGCTCTGCCTCGGCTCTGGCATCCTCAACACTGATCTCGGCGGTGTAACAGGAGGGCATGGCGATGGCCTCAACCTGCTCGGCCCCGAGCGCATCCACCGCAATCGCCAGCGTCAATGCCGAGTCGATCCCACCCGAGAGCCCCAGTACAACACCGGGAAAACCATTCTTGCGCACATAGTCGCGGGTGGCGAGCACCAACGCATGGTAGATCTCCGCCTCCGGCTCCTGTTCAATCGGCACAGAGTGGCCGGGCTGCTCTGTATCGTACAGGTAGAGCCCTTCACAAAAGGTCTCGCCACACAGCGCTTGTTGACCATCCCGGTCGATCACAAACGAGCCCCCATCAAAAATGAGTTCATCCTGCCCACCGACCTGGTTGACATAGACGATCGGCACGCCATGCTTGACCACCTGCTGGCGAATCATCATCTCACGCTCACCACGCTTGCCGGCATGGTAGGGGGAGGCATTGAGGTTGAGAATCAAACTGGCACCGGCATCCACCGCCTGCTGAACCACCTGCGGGTGCCAGAGATCTTCGCAGATGGTCAGTGCAAGCTGCTCCTGACCGAGATCGAACAGTGCGGCACTCTGTCCCGGAGTAAAGTAACGCTTCTCATCAAACACCCCGTAGTTGGGCAGCTCCTGTTTGTAGTAGCGTTGCACCACACGCCCATCGCGCAATACCGAGGCTGCGTTGTAGAGCAACCCTCCCGCCCCGATTGCCGGATGGCCCACCACCCAGACCAGCTCCGAGCTCTGCTCTGCCAGCTGCTGCAGCGCAGACTCACACCGGGCAAGAAAACCGGGGCGTAGCAACAGATCTTCCGGCGGGTAGCCGGTTAGAGAGAGTTCCGGAAACAGAACCAGATCGGCCTGTTGCGCCTCGGCCTGCCGAGCGAAGGCTGACATCTTCTCAACATTCTCTTGCAACGCCCCGACGTGGGGGTTGATCTGGGCCAGGGCGATCCTACTCATCTTCTCTACGCTAATGGTGATAAAGCGAGGGATTTTACCCCAGTGTGAACGCTTCAACACTCTATCAGCAAAAACTGTAATAAGTCATAATTTGTAACATAAATATCTCTAATTGACAGTTTTTGATAATTTGATATGTTCTTCTCTATCCAGCTACTCGATCGAGTGAGTTGTGATTCATGATCCAGTCTGTAGTTCGCTGTTGTTGACAACCCGATTGCATGGCTGGAGAGACACTGAAGGAGGGGAACCTATGAGCAAGATTGATATTGCCAGCTTTATGCAGCTGGGGGATGTGGTATCCAGACATGGCCTCAAGGCCAAGGTATTGCCACAAGAGGAGCAGGTGGAGATCTACGATGAGTACGGAAACAGTGTTCGCAAGCGCTTTTCCGAACTGCTTTATGGCGAGGAGGGGTGTGTCATCTGCATCCGCAATATTGCGGAGCGTTTCGAAAAGCTGAAGTTCTCCAGTATGCGCGGTGCCAGGGCGATGGATGCCTCACTGGCATAACCCATCCCACTACTCACCACTCAAAACGGCCTCCCGGAAACGGGGGGCCGTTTTCGTACGTGCATGGTTTCAAAAGTAATGGCAGCTCCTGTCTGCGACACGCTCAGGCACATCCCTGTGTCGCTCTACTGTGGGCCTCCGTGCCCACAGACGGCCGCAGATCAGGAGTGCCATCACTTTGTATGTGCTCCATCCCGAAATCTTCCATAGCTCCAGTAGGCAGCACAGGCCCCTTCGGAGGAGACCATGCAGGAGCCCATTGGATTCTCCGGGGTGCAGACGGTACCAAACAGTTTGCAGTCAGTCGGTCGTTTGACCCCTCGCAGAATACGCGGACACTCACACCCCTTGATATCACTCGCCTCACTCGGTGGAATCTGAAAGCGGTGCTCGGTATCAAAGTCTGCATACGACCTCTTGATCTGTAGTGCGCTGTAGGGAACCATACCAAGTCCACGCCACTCAAACTCCCGACGCAGCTCCATCACCTCGGCCACCAGTGCCTGCGCCTTGAGGTTACCCTCACGCGTCACCACCCGGGTGTACTCATTCTCTACTTCGTGTCTGCCCTCATTGAGCTGACGAATCAGCATCAGTGCAGACTGCATCACATCGAGTGGCTCAAACCCGGCAATCACCACCGGACGCTGAAACTCCTCGGCAAAGTATTCGTAGGGGCGGCTGCCGATGATGGCACTGACATGGGAGGGGCCGAGAAAACCATCAATCTGCACGGCACCCATCTCCCGCACCTCCGGAGACTGGAGAATATTCTGGATCGCTGCCGGGGTCAGCACATGGTTACAGAAGACAGTGAAGTTCTCCAACCCTTCCGCCTGCGCCTGTTTCAGTGCCACTGCAGTCGGTGGCGTGGTGGTCTCGAAACCGATAGCAAAGAAGACCACCTGCCGATGCGGATTCTCACGAGCGATACGGAGGGCATCCTGGGTGGAGTAGACCATACGTACATCTCCGCCTTTGGCCTTCACCTTCATCAGGCTGTTGCGTCCACTGGCCGGCACCCGCAGCAGATCCCCATAGGTACAGAGGGTCACATCATACTGCTCCAGCAGGTAGATGGCACTGTCGATACGGGCAATCGGGAGTACACAGACCGGGCACCCCGGTCCATGGATAAAGCGTACATTTTCCGGCATCAGGTCATGTACACCATAGCGGAAGATGGCATGGGTATGTCCACCGCAGAACTCCATCAACCGATAGCTGCGCTGCGGGTCGACTGTCTGTTGAATCGTATCCGCAAGCTGACGGGCAAGGGCCTGGTCACGAAACGGTTCGATATACTCCATGGTTACTGCTCTGCTCCAGCAGCGGCCTCGGCGAACAGCTGCAGGGTCTTTTCCGCCTCTTCGGTACTCACCTTGTTGATGGCATAGCCCACATGGAGCAGCAGGTACTCTCCAACCTCGACCTCTTCAATCAGTGCCAGTGAGGCCTCACGCTGAACCCCGCCCACCTCGACCATTGCGGTGTCAGCCTCCCGATCTATCGATACCACCCGTGCTGGCAGCGCAAGGCACATGGTGTTCAGGTACCAATCTGTGAAAGTTGACGGGTCGCCTCGATCCAGCGATACCACTGCTCCATCCCCTCACCAGTGGTCGCCGACAGCTGAATCACCTTGATGTTGGGGTTGACCCGCTGCGCATACTGTATGCACTGTTCCACATCGAACTGTAGATAGGGGAGCAGATCGATCTTGTTGAGCAGAATCAGGTCTGCAGCATGAAACATGTCGGGATATTTAATCGGTTTGTCTTCCCCCTCGGTAACCGAGAGAATCGCTACTTTGTGGGCCTCGCCCAGATCAAACGCAGCGGGGCAGACCAGATTGCCCACATTTTCGATAAAGAGAATACTACCCTGCTCCGGCTTCAGATTGTCGAGCGCATGGCCGATCATGTGGCCATCCAGATGACACCCCTTTCCGGTATTGATCTGCAGTGCGTTAACGCCAGTTGCACGAATACGCTCGGCATCGTTGGCGGTCTGTTGATCCCCTTCAATCACGGCCAGCGGGTATTGATCTTCAAGACCCTCAATGGTTCGGGTCAGCAAGCTGGTTTTGCCCGAGCCCGGGCTGGAGACCAAATTCAGGGCTAGGATACCGTGCTCGGCAAACCAGCGACGATTTGCCCGGGCATACTCATCATTCTTGCTGAGAATATCCTGCTCGATCTGCACCATGCGTGACTGGCTGAGACCGGGAGCATGAGCATGTGCCGCCCCCTGGCTATAGTCGTGTTGATGGTGATGATGGTGCTCACCCTCATGGGTATGGCTGTGCATCGGATCAGCCTGATCGTGTTGATGCTCCGACCCCTCAATCGTGGTTTCACCCTCCCCACATCCGCATACTGTACACATTTACTCTACCTCCAGCTCCTTGATCTGTAGTGCATCGCCTCCGGTCAATTGTAACTGGTAACTGCCACACTCGGGGCAGGCATCAAACCGTTGTGAAACCGTAACACGTTTATTACAGTTCAGACACCAGGCCTCGGCCGCCTGCTCGATAATCTCCAGCCGTGCACCATCTGCCAGGGTATCGCGCATGACCACATCAAAGCAGAAGCGCATCGCCTCCGGTTCCGCACCGGAGAGCACACCAATTTCAAGCCAGACCGTCTTTACCCTGGTAAAGTGCTTACTTTCCGCACTCTCCTGCAGGATCTTCAGCACGCCTTCACAGAGCGACATCTCATGCATCTTCCAGCTCCAGATGGAAGCCAACACAGGGGTCGATGGCGTGAATTAACAGATTGGCCTGGGTCATGCGTGTTTCGCGGCTACCTTGCAGTCCATTCAGTGCCTCTGTCACAACCCCGTTGGGGTGAAAGTTCCACTCGGTTGGTGCCAGAATTCGGTATTCGATCACCTTCTCCTGTTGCAGCTTGACCATATGGTAGAGGCGTCCACGCGCGGTTTCTGCAGTTCCTGTTGCGCATGGTTGTGAGTAGGTTACTGGTTTATCGGTTGGTTGTAATGTGAGCTGCTCAGCAAGCTGTGCCAGTGCAGTCAAACGAGCCAGCGTACGAGTCAGTAGCCCGTTACCTACCTCCTTGTGCAAATTCTGCATCAGTGGCGTAGTGGAACCTGCTTGTGCACTGGTTTCGTAGCACCGTCCCAGCCACTGCGGCTGTTCAATAAAGTGGTCCTCTGCCATTTCAGTACAGAGCGCTGCCGAGGAGAGCGTGGGTAATGTTTGGATTGTCGTGTGCCCTACGCTCTCCCAGCCTTGACTCACAATCCATTGGACCATCCCGGCCGCAGCAGTATCACTCTGTCTGCTCCACTCCACCAGTTCAGGCAGGGACTCCATTCTCTGCCACTGCTGAACGCTCATACCAAAAACATTCCCAATCAACAGGTTATTGAGTCTCTCCTGCAAGGGCTGCAAATCCCGCTGAATGGTCTCCACCGGTGAGAGCTGAAAAAGGGTGTTTCCTGTATTGAGCTGCTGCTGAAATGCCTGCTGCAGGCGGATCATTTCTGACATTGCCTGCTGCCGAGGTGGTGACTGTAGCAGTATGGGCCAGTCCAGCAAAATACGCCATAACAACTCCCGAATGGTTTCCACCCGAACCAGTAGTGCGCGGGCGGCCTGAGTCTCCGCAGTGGGTTGATAACCAAGCGCCGCTTCAGCTGCTGCTACTGCAGCACTAGCCTGTGCGGTGGCACAGATGGAGAATAGCGTGGGTAACTGCTGCACGGTCTGTTTTATATTTTTTCCGTGAAACAGTTTGGATGCATGCACCGGACGTTTTGAATCAATGGTTGTACCCGACGGAGTCAGCCGAATTACCAGGGAGCCTTCTTGCACAGTATCATTCATCTCAATTCTCGTTGAAGCAAAAGTGAGTCTACCAAAACAGAGCTTGCCTCCCGTGAGCATAAGGCAAAAAAAACCCCGTCCAGAGACTGAACGGGGTTTCGGGATATAAGCCTAGTGATGACCTACTCTCACATGGGGAGACCCCACACTACCATCGGCGATGTCCCGTTTCACTTCTGAGTTCGAGATGGAATCAGGTGGGTCCAGGACTCTATGGTCACTAAGCAATTCTTGACCACTCTCTGTACGTATTATTCACGGTACAGAGAATGAAATTCGGAAAATGTTAAGGTTGTGGGTATCACTCTCGTCACATGCACCCAAATAGTTTGGGTGTTATATGATCAAGCCTCACGGTTAATTAGTACAGGTTAGCTTCACACATTACTGCGCTTCCACACCCTGCCTATCAACGTTGTAGTCTTCAACGGACCTTTAGAGACTTCAAGAGTCTAGGGA
>CAYFNH010000096.1:0-9075 GCA_964344435.1 uncultured Piscirickettsiaceae bacterium
CCGCAGCAGCCAGTGAGCAGCTCAACAACCAGGCAGATGAGCTGACCAATATGGTCTCCTTTTTCAAGTTGTCGGAGCGATATCAACAGGCAGCGTCTGTCGCTACACCGGCTCCAGTCAAGGCCTCCTCCTCACCTGCAGCTCTGTCGACACCTGCACCAGCGGCGAAGGCGGCACCAACTCCAGCAGCAGCGCCCGCCGCAAGGGCGCAACCGGTTTCGGTTGGGGGCGATTCCGAATGGGATGAGTTTTAGTCAGCTGGATCTCTGCACACGTTGAGTGGTTGCACTGCTGAGGGGAGCGCTCTCAGTGCGGTGCCTTGTCGAAGTGGCGGGGGGTTCTTGGCACCTTCTGCTAATGACTACAGATATTGACTGAGTACCTCGGTAATGTCGCTCTTTTCGAAGGGTTTGGTGATGAATGCATCGCCACCTGCCTGATAGAATTCATCTCGGTGCTTTTGCATCACATTGGCCGTCACGGCCACAATCGGGGTTTTCTCCCCCCGTTCTCGCAGCGAGCGGGTTGCCTCGATACCATCCATCACCGGCATCTGTATATCCATCAAAATGATGTCATATTGCTGTTGTGAGGCCAGCTCCAGCGCCTCTTTGCCGTTGTTGGCAACCTCTACACTCAACCCCTGCTTTTCAAGCATGGCCCGCTCCAGTTTCTGCAGAATCGGGGTGTCTTCTGCCAACAATACCGTACCGTGAAGACGGGGACTGTCGGCATCAGGTCTTCGGTTCACGGTTGCAGGCGACTCCACTGCATACGGCTGGTAGGGGAGTGTGAGCAGAAAAGTGGAGCCGACCCCTTCTGCACTATGGACAGTGATTTTGCCACCCATCTGCTCGGCCAGTTTCTGGGAGATAAACAGCCCCAGCCCACAGCCGCCGAAGCGCCGCGAGATGGTGCCGTCCCCCTGTTCGAAGCGGTTAAAGAGCCGTTCCTGAGATTCGGGTGAGATGCCGATACCACTATCTTCAACCGTAAAGTGGATCTTCCCCTGTTCTACATGCGTGGAGAGGGTTATGGAGCCACTTGATCGCATTGCCCAACAGGTTGCCGAGAATCTGTATTATGCGACGCTGATCTCCCATCATCTGCCCCTTGATCGGAGTTTCGTTGCGTACGCTGAAGGTAAGGCCGAGTGCTTCGGCCAGCCGGGCCTTGCCGGGTACCACCTCCTGCATCATGGCGTCAAAATCGTACGGGCTCTGGTCGATGCTGAACTGTCCACTTTCAATATTGAGAACGTCGAGGATATTGTCTACCAGTGTAAGCTGCCCATGCCCGGCTGTTTTGATGGCATGCAGCTGTTGGCGTTTGCTGGCGCTCTTCTCCTCCTCTTCGAGAAGTTCCACATTTCCCAGGATGACCGAGAGAGGGGTTCTGAGTTCGTGGCTCATGGTGGCCAGAAAATCATCCTTTATCTGTAGTAGCTGCTCCCTCTCTTGCAGAGAGTGCTCCAGCTCACGGGTTCGCTCTGCAACCAGCCTTTCGAGTTCACGGTGTTGTCGATAGAGCGCAATATGGGTGGCGACACGGGCCAGCACCAGGGAGGCGTTAAAGGGTTTGGTGATGTAGTCGGCGGCACCATATTTGAACCCTTCCAGTTCGGCACCCGAATCCCCATGTACGGTCACAAAAATAACGGGGATGGCCGATGTGCGTGGGGTTTGCTTGATCTTGCGGCACAACTCATACCCATTCATCCCATCCATCTCTATATCCAGCAGTATGATATCGGGCGGAGATGGCCCTTCGATGATGGAGAGCGCCCTCTCCCCACTGGGGGCAACCAGGGTTTGGTACTGTGGCGAGAGCAGCGAGGCCATCAGTTCTAGGTTGACCGCTTCATCATCAACGATCAAAACGGTATCTTTCACTGTCTCGGTCGGTATGTAAGAGGCTGTTGAAGTGGGGGGTGAAAATTGTGTGTTCATTTCACGGTTCCCTTTATCTCTGTAATGCTGTTTTCAATTGCTCTTTAGCATAGCATAATAGTCAAGAATTACACAGAAAGAGAGTATATCCAGCATGTTCGGAATTGGTGACATCAAAAAAACGCACTACTCCATTCGCACTAAAATCTCCATTGGACTGTTTCTGATGGCCTTGATGGTGTCGCTTACGATGAGTATTACCGGACTGCTTAGCCTCAAGCAGAGCTTGATTGAGGAGACTCGTGACCATCTGCACTCTGTGGTCCAGCTGCAGGAGCGGCGTATTCAGGACTTTTTGACGCTGACACAGGATCGCACCAATCTGGTGGCAAGCCGTACCCAATTGCGTCGTAGTCTGAAGCAGCAACTGGAGACCCCTGCAGCGGAACATGTGGAACGCATGGGGCGTATCCTGCGGGATGCACTTAAGTCCATTCCCGATTTCAGGGCGATCCATATTCTCAACCGGGAGCAGAGGATTGTGGCTTCGACTGATCCAGATCAGCTGGGGTTGGAGCGCCGTCCAGTGAGGAAGGGGGAATCTTCCCAGCAGATCTATATTGCGGCAGATCAATCGGTCATGATCAGTATGATGAAGCCGCTGCTGTTGAGTGGTGAGCATCTCGGCAGCCTCTGGATTGAGTCGGCCGCAACGGGTCTGAAGGAGATTTCCAGTGACTATTTCGGGTTGGGCTATAGTGGTGAGACCGTTTTGGGGCAGCGTATGAATCAGGATGAGGTGCGCTTTCTCTCTCAATTGCGCTACGACCCCAGCTCAGGCAGTGGCAAAGGGGTGAATGTTCAACAGGATGAGACCCCGATTGTGCGTGCGGTACAAGGCATAGAGGGGTTTCACGAGGACGTGATTGATTATCGCGGCGTAGAGGTCTTTGTCTATACCTTGCCGCTGCCTTATCTGCAGCTGGGGATGCTGGTCAAGATAGACCAGAGTGAGGCATTAGTTGCATACCATGATCAGTTCACCTTGCAGATCAAGCTGATTGTACTGTTCCTGATACTGGGGTTGCTGGTCTCGATACCGATTTCACGAACCATCAGCCGGCCCATCGAAAAGTTGACCCAAATTGTCCGCCGTATCCACCAGGGAGAGCGGAACCTGCGTGTAGATTATGATGCAGACAATTTTGATTCTGAAACCGAACAGTTGGCACGAACCTTCAATGGCCTCACCGATGAGATGGTGGGAACCTTTGAGGCGGCCCCCAGTGGTATGGTGATTGCCGATGCAGATGGGATCATCGTGCGTTGCAATCGCGAGCTCTATCGGATCTTTGGGTATGAGGATGGTGAACTGGAGGGCAAGGCGGTAGAGGCATTGCTGCCACACCGGGTGCGTCATCAGCACGTGGGTCACCGGGCAGACTACAAAAAGCAGCCGGAGATGCGTGCCATGGGAGGGCAGATGGAGCTCAAGGCGCTGCGAGCCAACGGAACCGAGTTCCCGGTAGAGGTGGGGCTGGCACCGATCGAGGGTAGCAAGATGCTTACCCTGGCAACGGTGGTGGACATCACCGAGCGTCAGGAACTCTATCAATCGAATCTGGAGGCTCGCCAGCAGGCAGAGGAGGCAACCCGTACCAAAAGTGACTTCCTTGCCAATATGAGTCATGAGATTCGTACCCCGATGAACGCCATTGTCGGCTTTACCTATTTGGCGCTGCAGCAGGAGATTCCACTCAAGGTGCGTGATCAGCTGCAGAAGATTGAACTCTCTGCTCGCACGCTGCTGCAGATCATCAACGATATTCTCGACTACTCCAAAATCGAGGCTGGCAAGCTGGTGATTGAGGAGGTTCCATTCCACCTGGATGAAGTACTGGATAACCTGGTCGCTACGGCATCGGTATTGAGTCGCAACAAGGATATCGAGATCATGCTCTATCGCGACTCGAAGTTGCCGGGGGGCTATGTTGGTGATCCGCTGCGCCTGGGACAGGTGCTTAATAATCTGTTAAGCAACGCAATCAAGTTTACTGATCAGGGGATGGTGACAATACGGGTGCACCCCGTGGAGGAGATCTCGTTGGATTCTGATAAGGCTGTGTTGCGTTTCGATATTGAGGATAGCGGGATCGGGATGAGTCGTGAGGCCATCGCAAAGCTGTTTCAACCCTTCCAGCAGGCAGACAGTTCAACCACGAGAAAATATGGCGGAACCGGTCTGGGCCTGACCATTGTGGGTCAGCTGGTTGAACAGATGGGCGGCACAGTCGAAGTGAAGAGTCAAGAGGGGCAGGGCAGCACCTTTACGGTGCGACTGCCGTTGTCAGTAAGCAAAAGGGTGGTCAATTATCGTCACTATGACCGCTCGGTATTTGAGAAGCTGAGAGTGTTGGTGGTGGAGGATAGTGAGCCAATGCGAGAACTTACCGAACAGATGGTGCGCCAGTTTGGCTGCAGCTGTGTGAGCTGCAGCAGCGGTGAGGAGGCGATTGAGCTGGCCAGGCAGGGCCATGAAAATGGAAAGCCCTTTGATTTCTTGCTGGTGGACTGGCGCCTGCCGGGCGTCAACGGAATTGATGCCAGTAGGCAGATCCTTGCAATGTGCACAGAGAGGCGACCGGTCATCATCCTGGAGACGGCCTATGGTCATGAGTTGCTGAGGAGTCAGCATGGTGAGGCGGATGTGGATGCACTTCTGACCAAGCCGGTGACCGCCTCGAGCCTGTATGACACCATGGTTCAGTTAATGGATACCTCTCAGATGGAGGAGAGCTCCCCTGCAGCAGATACCACCGACCCACACTACTTGTCTGGAATGCGGCTTCTGTTGGTGGAGGATAATGAGATCAATCAGGAGGTGGCTACCTCGATGTTGGAGAGTGTCGGAGCGGTGGTTGAAATTGCCGATAACGGCCTTGAGGCGGTTGAGCGCCTGGCGGAAAGGGGTAGTGAGTTTGATGTGGTATTGATGGATCTGCAGATGCCGGTAATGGACGGGATTGAGGCCACCCGCAAGATTCGCCAGAACCACGAGTTGGATGCACTGCCGATTGTAGCCCTGACCGCCAACGCAACCAGCAAGGATCGAGAGCGTTGCCTGCAGGCAGGGATGGATGACTATCTTAGCAAGCCGGTCAATCCGCAAGATGTCTACCGTACCCTCGGACGTTGGCATGTCGACGGAGAGGGGGGAGAGACGGCTCCCGAATTTGTCTCTGATGAGAAGGATGAGGGTGTGAGGGAGGAGGGGCGCGAGGAGGTGCTCAACCTTGAACTGGCACTTTCCCGCCTCAACCAGGATCGCCCCAGGTTATTGAGACTGCTGCAACGTTTCCAGTTGGATCTGGAGAGCAAGCTGGAGCTGACCATTCAGCGGCTTGATGAAGGTCAGGGTCATGAGGCCAAACGGTTGGTGCATGGCTTGAAGGGGGTGAGTGGCAATCTTGCGGCCGAGCCGGTTTACCGTGCAGCAAGCCGTCTGGAGAGTGCACTGGATACAGGCGAGAGGGTTGAGCAGACTCTGGCCGAGTTCGAACAGGTGAGTGAGCAGTTGAAGCAGGCAATGCCGCAGTTCGTGGCACTGCTGGAGGAGGAAAAAACCTCTGGTCCTGCAGCAGCAGAGATACCCTCGGCGCAGCTGCTTCAGGAGTTCAGAGTTGCACTGGAGAGCAGTGATTTTGATGCCGTTGCCAAGCTCGATCAGTTGCTGGAGGGCATGGAAGAGAAACAACGAGAAGAGATGAAAGCGGTTGTCGATGCCACCCAGGGGTTTTTGTTCGATGAGGCGTTGGAGGCGCTGGACAAGGTCACGAAGTTGGGGGAGAGCTGATTGATCAAACCTTGCCGTCTGTCTTGCAGGCGTTACCTTTGTGCCGCTTCGACCTCATCCAGCAGTAGTCGGCCCATTTGAGGGAGTTGATCCGTATCCCCGCTGTTGTATGCCTTGCAAAATGTATCAGCCAGGTGAGTCAGGCTGGGATAGCCAAAGGTGGTACCTGACCCCTTGATGGTGTGAGCAATCTCTTTGGCCCTTATCCAGTTCTCGCCCTCCAGAGCACCTTTGAACTCTTTTTCCAGCTCTCTGGTTCGGTTGAAAAACAGGGTCATCAGAGCGTCATCGATGGTGGTCGAGATGTCGACCTCCTCCTGGGTGTCTGCCTGGTTTGGTTGTGTACTCTGCGAGTGTGCAGCAGAACCAACCTTCTTGTGGTTATCAATCCACTGCTGGTTGAGCATGTGTGCAATCTGCTGGATCTCCAGTTTGGAAAACGGTTTGCTGACATAGAGTACGCCATAACGCAGTTTCTGGTTGATCCTCTCCAGTGAGACATCGGAGTGTGCGGTCACAAAGACGATATAGATGTTGGGATCAAGCTTGCGCAGCTCCTGGGCGGTTGCCAGACCATCGATGCCGGGTGGCATACGCATATCGATAAAGGCGACCGAGTAGGGCTCTGCGTGTTTGAGGCCATCCTTGACCATCTCGATACCGACGGCTCCCTGAGAGGCGATCGACAGTTTGCAGTGGAGTGAGGCTGCTGCAGATTGCGGCTGCTGTGAGCTGCTGCCGGATAGCTGGCTCAAGTCATCCAGATCGGAATTGAGGGAATTGTCTGCATCACCAAAGATGGTTTCGTACAGATCCAGTACGCTCAGCTCATCATCGATGGCCAGTATCCTGCCGCAAGTGACCTGATCGGCTTGTTGTGGCGTTGATTTATGGGGTGTATCGGAGCTTTGTAATTCATCGTCTCCCTCATCCAGTTTGAGGTAGCGTGCGACCACCTTTTGTAACGCAATCCGGTCGATCGGCTTGGTCAAGAACTCGCTGCACCCCGCCTGCTGAAACTGCTCCTTGTGAGACTGCATTACATTGGCGGTCAGGGCGGCAATGGGGGTCTCACTGCCGAGTCCCCGCAGGCTTCTGGTCGCGGTGATGCCATCCATGACCGGCATCTGCATATCCATCAGGATCAGATCAAACTCCTCCTCCAGCGCCAGGCGGAGTGCCTCCTCACCATGGTCGGCCACGGTTACCGTAGCCCCCATCGACTCCAGAATCTGACGCTCAAGCATCTGCAGCTCCGGGGCATCCTCGGCGATCAGCACCTTGCCGGTAAAGCGGGCTGCCGAGTGCTTTCTGGTTTCGGGTTGATCGGTTGAGGGGGTGAAACGTAGTTCACTCTCTCTGTATGGAAGAACAAGCTCGAAGCGAGAGCCTTTTCCCTCTTCACTGCTGGCATGGATGCTCCCCTCCATCATCTCGGCCAGAGATTTGGAGATGTGCAGCCCCAGCCCGGTGCCACCGAACTTTCTGCTGATACCGCTGCTGGCCTGCTCGAAAGGCTGAAACAGGCGCTCAAGCACCTCTGCCGACATGCCGATTCCGCTGTCCTCTACCGCAAAGCAGAGTTGATCCGCCTCTCTCCAGCAGGTCAGGGTGATGCCCCCCTGCTCGGTAAATTTGAGCGCATTACTGATCAGGTTCAGAAGAATCTGTGTGATGCGCTTGTCATCCCCCCACAGTTTGTATTCGGGGGTGGTTTTCTGTACGACCTGAAAGCGGAGTCCTTCACTGGTCGCTTTGGAGGCGAAGATCGACTCCACCTGTTGCAGCAGGGTTGGCAGCGCATAAGGGGCGTAATCAACCTCGAATTTGCCGGCGGTAATCTTGGAGAGGTCAAGAATGTCGTTTACCAATGCAAGCAGGTTATTGCTCGAAAGTGCGATGGTCTCCCCCAATTTCTGCTGCTGTTGATTCAGCTCACTCTTGTTGAGCAGCTCGCTGCAGCCGATGATGGCGGTCAGTGGGGTACGCAGCTCATGGCTCATGGAGGCGAGAAACTGATCCTTGGCCTGGCTGGCCGCCTTGATCTCGCTGGTCTCTTGCAGGTTGTCGAGCAGCTGGTTCAGCGCCCCGGCAATTACCCCCATCTCATCCTGACGAACAACGGGGATGCGGGTGGAGAGATCGTCACTCTCCCCGATTTTTTGGATGGCCTCCACCATGTTGCCAACGCTGCTGGAGATATAGTTCCAGAAATAGCCAATGGCGATGAGCAGTGGTAGCGAGATCAGTGCCAGCCAGAGCACGGCCCGATCTGCATTGGCCTGAAGCTGCAGGATGATTTGCTGGCTGTAGTGTGCCAGATCGGTGTGTGCACTGGTTGAGATCTGGTGGATATGGTCGATTCGTCTGCTTGCCGATGAGAACCAGGCCGCTGCATCTACACCATCCTGTTTTGTGAGGTGCTTCAGGGCCAGTAGTGCCTGTCGGTCATCAATCTTTATCTCGTGGTCAATCTGGCGGATCAGGTCACCGTTACGGCCCGAATAGCTGCTGGCAACGACCATGCTGTTGCGATATTGCTGCAGGCTCTCCTCAATGGTGCGAAGATTCTTCAACTCACTGGCTGTCACCCCTTCCAGTTCGCGATAGCGCTGCAGTACCGAGAGCGCCTGGTTGGAGGAGTGTTCGAACAGATGTCGGTCACGTTCCAGGCCACTGATTATGTAGTTCTTGAATGAGTGAATGGTGCCACCAAACCCCAGCAGACTGTTGAGCTCATTGAGTAGCTCCTGTTTTTTCAGGCGGGAGAGAAACAGGTTTCGATAGTGTCGGATCTGTTGCTGTATCTCCTCATCAATCGCTGCACGAAACTGCTGTTGCAGGTCCACCGTGGCATTGGTGATAAAGTCCTCCTGTAGCAGGTCCTGCTGTCTGATTGAGTGGGTTACTTCAGCACTGGCCTGGGGGCTGATCTGACCAGAGATAAAGAAGGTGTTCAGTTGTCCCCGTTCTCGTCCTGCATGCTCTTCCAGCCAGTAGAGTTGATAGAGCCGTTCCATGTACTGGGTCAGGGTGTTGTGGCTGAGCTGGCTGGTGATCGTATGCAGTCGTTTCAGTGCGGACTCAATCACGGCAGAGTAGGCATGAAAGATGGAGGTGGCATCCCCTTCCTGGCGGTGGCTTGCACGCTGGCGTAAGGTATCCACCTCAATGGATAACTGGCGCAGGTCAAATTGACTGCTTGCCCCCTCGATACGGTGTATGACATCAATGTTTTCGGCAACCATTTGTAGCAGCAGTTCGAATGCGCTATCCACTCGTTGTTGAGCCTCCAGTAGTTCGGAGGATGCTCTCTTCAGAGGAGTGGTCAGC
>CAYFNH010000097.1:0-8727 GCA_964344435.1 uncultured Piscirickettsiaceae bacterium
GTTGTGGTAAGCTTATCATCAGATTTCAGGATCTACCCACACAATTCAGGAAGGATCCAATTAAGGAGGAGTCAATGGAACAATCTATCACCTTGCCATCCAGAAAGGAGGAGATTCAACAGATCTCCTCTGCACTACACGCCATCAGCCATCCGACACGCCTCAAGATTCTCTGCTATCTGGGCGAAGAGGAGCGCATTGTCAATGAGATTCTGGAGCATGTAGGCAGTACTCAGAGCAATATCTCTCAACATATCGATATACTGCGCAAGGCTCGTATCATCGAATCAAGGCGCGTACATAATCGTGTCTACTGTTCGGTAAACCGCGATGAGCTGCTGCCAATTATCGCAAAAATCCGCGAAGTATTCTGTGAATCTGCAGCCATGAAGCAAGCCTAGGCCGCACTCTCTCAGTGACGCTTCTGCCACTCCCCCAGAAAGAACCCCTTTAACCAGGCACCCAACTCCGCAAATGGCCCCGGCTCCTGCTGGGCAATATTGGCAGGAACCATCGCCTGGCGCTGCTGCTCCTGCTCTGCTCGCTGCTGACGATAGGCACGCCACCCCTGCTCTGCGACCGAGGTGACCGGTACCGACTCCTCTTCGTCGAGCGGATCCTCCTCTGCCGAGGGTGGCTCCTGAGGTGCTGCGGTGGTGGTTGGCGTCTCCTGCTTGCTCTCGACTGGTGCAGAGGAGGGTACCGTCTGATACTCCAGCAGTCTCAACAGTCGACGGTTATCCTCTCTGAGATCATCCAGCTCGTCTCTCAGCTCATGGATCATCCCGCGCAGGTCACTCAGCTCTCTGGCGGTAATGTAGGGGTCTCCCCCTCCCGGCTCGGTTGTCTGATGGTGGGTCTGTGCCGCCTCCACCGGGTCGGCAAGGGTAGGGGAGTCATTGAAGTTGATTTCATCAAAGACGCGCAGCAGCTCCGAGGTCTCCACTCTGCGTTTGCCATCCTTGCCCACCATATAGCCAAGATCACCACGCCCGAACATCCGGTAGATACTGGAGCGGCTCTTTCCGGTCAATTCACAGACTTCGTTGATATTGTGTAACATATCGTTGAACCACCCTGCACTGTTTCAGACACCTTTTATGATACACTCTGAGACACACTTTGTCTTGCCGCAAGCGACACAATTATCTCACCCGGAACGTATCACTCTGCCGCTGTAAAAGTCCCGAATCTCACTGGGCTGTGCGACTCCCGCCGTATCACCCGCCAGAATCATATCCACCTGATTTACCATAGACTTACGTACAGACAGGGCATTTCTTCCGGGACGGTGTCCGGCCACATTGGCACTGGTTGAGACCAGTGCAGAGTGAACCATCTCACAGAGCTGCACAACCGGTGCGAAACGGGTGATTCTCACAGCAATCGTTTCATGCTCACCCCGAATCCACCAGGGAACTCGATCTGCCGCCGGTACCAGCCAGGTGGTCGGGCGCAGCTGCGGTACCTGCAGGGCTGCACCATCCTCGGGGCAGCGCAGCATAATCCAGGGTTGCAGTTGCTGCAGACTGGAGGCAACCAGAATCACCCCCTTGGCCGGATTACGCTGTTTGATCTCCAGCACCCGCTCTACCGCCTTTTGGCAGAGCGGGTCACAACCCAGCCCATAGACCGACTCGGTGGGATAGGCAAACACCCCCCCCTGCCCGAAGAGTCGGGAAAATTGCCGTAACCGCCACCCACTGTAGACTCCGTTCATCGCCATAAAAACTTTGTAACATTTTGTAATAAATGTGGTTTATTGAAACGAACGGGTTAGAATCCAGTCTCTTGACAACCGTTCCATGGGGGGAACCACACTTGATTCGCCGCTATCTTAGTGTACTCCTGCTGCTGATAACATACCCCGTGTCGGCAACAGACCACAAACTCCTCTCCATGGAGTGGGAGGAGCCTGCACTGAGACTTGGGTTTGGGACCCGCTCGGCGGCACCGGTCATATTCCAGATTGAGTCACTTCGTCAGCTGGTGATCGACCTGCCCAACACCGTGGTTGAGAAACCAATCGCAACTCTGCACCCATCTAACTCCAGGGTCGCTGAAGTGCTCGATGTGGTTCACACTGGGGTCACCACACGGGTCGTGCTGCAACTCAAACAGCACTTCTCCTACCGGGTCGAACAGACTGATCGCCATCTTACCATCCACTTCTACCCTCCCTCGGCCCAGGAACAGCTGCAGCTGGATCTGACGCTGGAGAATGAGCCGGTCGCGGACGCACTGCGCAAAATCGCCAGCGCTGCGGGACAAAACCTGATCATCAATGGCGAGATTGGCGGCACCACCTCTCTCCAACTCCACCAGATCCACTGGCGTGACGCCTTTGATCTGCTGATTCGCCAACATCGACTGCAACTGATCGAGGAGGAGGGGGTGCTGGTGGTCAATCCACCCGCTGCGGCAGAGTCGACTGAATCACCCGAACCTCCAACCGAACCACTACTGGTGGAAAGTCCGCCTCCAATGGTTACCGAGATCATCCCGCTCCACTATGCCGATGCAGCAGACCTTAAACAGACTTTGGAGAGCAACCAGAAAAACCCGCTGATTTCGCCACAGGGGGTACTGGGGATTGATGCCCGCACCAACGCACTGCTGATTCAGGACAGCATGGAGCGGATCTCACAGATAAAGGCACTGGTTGCCAGGCTCGATACCCCCTCGAAACAGGTGCTGATCGAGTCGCGTATCGTCATTGCCGCCAACGATTTCAGCAATGAACTGGGAGCACGTCTGGGCCTCACCCACCTCGAATCCGCACAGCAGCAGTGGGGATTCTCCCTCTCTGGCAGCAGTGCCGCTGCCGATACCGCGCTGGGTGGCACCACCCCTGCGATTGGTGGCGATAGCAGCCGCCTTGCGGTCAACCTACCGGCTGCCAGCCCGGTGGGCTCAATCGGGCTTACCCTGGCCAAGCTGTCCACCGGCAGCTTGATCGATCTGGAGCTATCTGCAGCACAAGTGGAGGGAAAAACCGAGATTGTCGCCAATCCCCGAATTATCACCTCAAACGGTTACGAGGCAAAAATCCAGCAGGGTGTACAGATTCCCTACCGCTCCGATACGCTCAGTGGTGGTACCGATGTAAGCTTCAAGGATGCGGTGATGGAGCTGAAGGTGACCCCACAAATCACCCCCGATCACCAGATTATTCTCACCCTGCGGGTGAAAAAGGATGCCGTCGGTGCAATATTTTGTAACAATTGTGAGCCGAGCGTCGACACCCGCGAAGTGATGACCCGAGTGATGATAGGAGATGGTGAGACCCTGGTGATTGGTGGTATCTATGAGGAGCGCAAGACCGATACGGAAAATCGGGTTCCCCTGCTCGCCGAGCTACCCCTGATTGGCCGACTGTTTCAGAACCAGCGTCAAACCGATGGGCGTGGGGAGCTACTAATCTTCATCACCCCCTCCATTCTTCAGCAACATACAGGTTGATAACGATTGAGCAGAATACGACAGAATATCTTTCTGGTAGGGCTGATGGGTGCCGGTAAATCCACCATCGGCAGACGGCTGGCCGACTCACTGGGGAAAACCTTCGTCGACAGTGATCATGAAATTGAAGCCCGTACCGGAGTCTCCATTCCCACCATCTTCGATATCGAGGGGGAGCCCGGTTTTCGCAACCGCGAGAGCACGGTCATCGATGAATTGAGCCAACGACGGGATATTGTGCTGGCAACTGGAGGGGGTGCAGTACTGCGCCAGGAGAACCGCTCTCACCTCTCGGCACGAGGGCTGGTCATCTACCTCTGCGCCACTGCCGAACAGCTCCATGAACGTACCCGCCATGACCGCAACCGCCCTCTGCTACAGACTGGAGACCCATTGAGTACCTTGCAAACCCTGCTGGAACAGCGCGACCCGCTCTACCGAGAAGTGGCCGACCTGGTGGTGGAGACCGACGAACGCTCGGTACAACAGGCGATTCCTGAATTGATTGAGAAGATAGAGAGTATTGCATGACCCATACACTCCACGTTGACCTCGGTGAGCGCAGCTATCCGATCCATATCGGCACCAACCTGCTGGGTGACCCACAATGGGTGGAGGCCCACATCCACGGCACCCAAGTGATGATTGTCACCAACGAGACCATTGCTCCCCTCTATCTGGAGCAGACTCGCAAGGCCTTCGACAAGTTTCAGGTAGAGACCGTCATCCTGCCGGATGGCGAGGCTTACAAGAATCTGGAGACCTGGAACCGGATCTTCGATGCACTGCTGAGCAACCGTTTCGATCGAAAATGTACCCTGGTCGCCCTTGGTGGTGGTGTGATCGGGGATATCACCGGCTATGCCGCAGCCAGTTACCAGCGTGGAGTACCTTTCATCCAGATCCCCACCACCCTGCTGGCACAGGTCGACTCCTCGGTTGGCGGCAAGACCGGCGTCAACCACCCGCTGGGCAAGAACATGATTGGAGCCTTCCACCAGCCCCAGTGTGTGCTGGCAGACACCAATACCCTCAACACCCTCGACGACCGCCAGCTCAGTGCCGGCATTGCCGAGGTGGTGAAATATGGGCTGATCCGCGACATCCCCTTCTTCGAGTGGCTGGAGCAGAATATGGAGAGGCTGACCGGTCGCGATCCGGCAGCACTCGCCTACGCCATTCAGCGCTCCTGTGAAAACAAAGCAGAGGTGGTGGCGGCCGATGAACTGGAGGCGGGACAACGCGCCCTGCTCAACTCCGGCCACACCTTTGGTCATGCCATCGAGGCGGGCATGGGGTACGGTGCCTGGCTCCACGGAGAGGCGGTTGCCGCCGGGATGGTGATGGCGTGTGACCTGTCGATGCGTGAAGGGTGGATGGGCCCGTCCGATGTGGAGCGGCTACAGCAGCTGTTGCAGCAGGCCAATCTCCCCACCCTCGGGCCACCTGATCTGCCCGCCGAACGCTATCTGGAGATTATGGCGGTCGACAAGAAGGCGGAGGCCGGGCAGATCCGCCTGGTACTGCAAAAGGCGATTGGGGATGCCATCGTCACCCGTGACTTCTCCAGTGCCCACCTGGCTGAAACCCTCAACCACTGTCGTGAACACTAACCACTAACCACTAACCACTAACCACTAACCACTAACCACCAAACCATGGCTGACCCCTGCAACCTGATCCATTATGCGGCACATGACAGCCTCTCCCGTGGAAGGGTACACCCGGAAAGCTCTCCCCGTTACCGTAGTGACTTTCAGCGCGACCGCGATCGCATCGTCCACTCCACCGCCTTCCGTCGTCTGGAGTACAAGACCCAGGTCTTTGTAAACCATGAGGGCGACCTCTACCGTACCCGCCTCACCCACAGTGTAGAGGTGGCACAAATCAGCCGTTCCATCGCCCGAACCCTGCGCCTGAATGAGGATTTGACCGAGGCCATTGCGCTGGCACATGATCTGGGCCACACCCCGTTTGGTCATGCCGGACAGGATGCACTCAACCGCTGCATGCAGCCTTATGGTGGGTTTGAACACAATTTTCAGTCGCTGCGTGTGGTCGACCACCTGGAGGAGAAGTACGCCCGGTTTGCCGGTCTCAACCTCACCTTCGAATCACGCGAGGGTATTCTCAAGCACTGCAGTCCAGCCAATGCCAAAGCAGTCGGCACGGTCGGAGAGCGCTTCCTCAACCACACCCAACCCAGCCTGGAGGCACAGCTGGTCAATCTGGCCGACCAGATCGCCTACAACAACCACGATGTTGACGATGGCCTGCGTGCCGGATTGATCACCATCGAGCAGCTGCAGGAGATCGAGCTGTTCGAGGAGCAGTATGCGCTGGTCTGCAGTCAGTACCCGGCACTGAGTCAGCGCCGTACCATCCATGAGGTGGTTCGGCGCATGATCAACCGCCTGGTAATCGATCTGGTAGAGACCAGTACCACTCTGCTGGATCAGGCCAATCCTGCCGATATCGATGCGGTTCGCCAGCAGCCGCACCCACTGATTCAATTCAGTGAGGTACAAAATCAGCTCAACCACCAGCTCAAACAGTTTTTGCGTGAGCGGCTCTATCGTCACTATCGGGTCATGCGCATGACCCGCAAGGCGGAGCAGATCATCTCGGAACTGTTCAGTGCCTTTATGGAAGAGCCGCGCATGCTCCCCGATGAACAGTACGAGCAGTTTCAGACACACACCCGGGAGGAGGCCCCCCGCATCATCGCCGACTACATCGCCGGGATGACCGACCGCTACGCCCTCTCCGAACACCAGAAGATCTTCAACCCCCCGGCGCCAACCGTATGAGTGGCGTACTCGAAGCGGTCAGTCACCAGCTCGCAGAGCACCTTGCCATCCCGCTGCGCTACCAGAGTCATCGGGCACTCCATGGAGGAGACATCAACCAGAGCTATCTGCTCAACAGCAGTGAAGGGCTGTTCTTCGTAAAGCTCAACCAAGCGAAGTTCCGCTCCATGTTCGAGGCAGAATCAGCAGCCCTGCTGGAGATGAGCTTTGCCAATGCGGTTCGGGTACCCGAACCAATGCTGGTCGGTACCAGCGCTAACCAGGCCTTTCTGGTGATGGAGTTTATCGAGCTGGAAGGCAATCGTGCTGGCTCCGAAGAGGCCCTTGGTCAGCAGTTGGCAACCCTGCATCAGTTTACCCATACCCGTTTTGGCTGGGATCGGGACAACACCATCGGCTCTACCCCCCAACATAACACCGAATCAGCCGAATGGGTCCCCTTCTGGCGGGAGCAACGCATTGCCCCTCAACTTCAGTGGGCTGCTGAGCATGGTGCTCCCCCCTCTCTATTGAAGAAGGGCGATCAGCTCCTCAGCCAACTGGACAGGTTGCTGGCGGATCACCACCCTGCCCCTTCACAGCTGCATGGAGATCTATGGGGGGGAAACTGGTCGACTGCCCGCAGTGGTGAGCCGATACTCTACGACCCCGCTCTCTACTACGGTGACCGAGAGACCGACCTTGCCATGACCGAACTATTCGGCGGCTTTTCAAAACGCTTCTACGATGCCTATAACGAGGCGTGGCCCTTGAACGAGGGCTACAGCCAGCGCAAGATTCTTTACAATCTCTACCATATCCTTAACCACTTCAACCTCTTTCGAGGTGGGTATGGACGCCAGGCAGAACAGATCATCGACCAACTGCTACGCACCGTATAAGGATCGTCGAAAAGAACATTTCTCAGCTAACGCCTGGGTCTTATGTTGTCGAAATTGTGGTACAAAAAGGGAGCTATAAAATCGCACTTAGTAGCGTTCAGACTTATTCAGAGTTTCCTTATCCGGTCATTGAAAACCTCAACTGGCATTCAAGCCCTTGTTAATCCGATAATCCAACTACTTTGCGGGGTATTGACCCACTCAATCGCCCTCATTGATTCAAATTCTACAGAGCCAGCCACCCGCTGACTCAACTTCACTATCAAGGAGTCGAAAACTATGCGTATTATCCTGCTTGGCGGCCCAGGTGCCGGTAAAGGTACACAAGCCAACTACATCAAAGAGAAGTACAACATCCCCCAGATCTCTACCGGTGACATGCTGCGTGCACACGTCAAGGCTGGCTCCGAGCTGGGTGTAGCCGCCAAAAAGATCATGGATGAGGGCGGTCTGGTCTCTGATGACATCATCATGGGCATGGTCAAGGAGCGCATCACCGAGGACGACTGCGCCAATGGTTACCTGTTCGACGGCTTTCCACGCACCATTCCTCAGGCCGAGGCACTGAAAGAGGCCGGTGTACCAGTCGACGCCGTGGTTGAAATCGACGTACCTGACGAAGAGATCGTCAAGCGTATGTCCGGTCGCCGTGTTCACGTCGCCTCTGGCCGTACCTACCACATCGTCTTCAATCCACCCAAGGTAGAGGGCAAGGATGATGAGACCGGTGAAGACCTCATCCAGCGTGATGACGACCAGGAAGAGACCGTACTGGCGCGCCTCAAGGTCTACCACGATCAGACCGAGCCACTGATCGACTTCTACAGCAAAGAGGCCGATGCCGGCAACTGCAAATACGTCAAGGTTAATGGCGTTGGTGGCGTTGATGACATCAAGGGGCAGATCTTTGATGGGCTGGATGGATAAAGTCTACTGACCCTATCTGCAGAGAGGCCGGACAGTGAAAACTGCCCGGCCTCTCCTTTTTCGGTTACAATCTGCACTCACAACACGCGCCTGTAGCTCAGCTGGATAGAGCGTCGCCCTCCGGAGGCGAAGGCCAGGGGTTCGAATCCCTTCAGGCGCGCCATTTATTGCATCCTCTACCCTTAGCCAATGTGTCCACTTTTTACCTGTGCCCATTTTGGGCCCAAATCGTGTCCACGTTGATCAAGGCGCAATTCAGCTTCAGGAAGTTTTAACTTCTAGCGGCACACGGGCACAACTCCCATCCCATCAAACTGCTCGTAGATCTCCCTTCACATAACGGTGAATGATTGAGCCGATCAAAGTCTGATAGGGAATGTCCTGTTCATAGGCCATCACCTTGACCTTCTGAATATCCTGCTCTTGCAGCCTCAGACTTCACTGGCCTCTTTTTTGTAGTCTCTATCAGCGCCTCTTGCCAGAATTGCTTGCGCTCACTCAATTTACCAATTGAGCGGTATTCACCATGCTCATGCGATCTCCGATAAAGTCAGTTATCAGGCCCAATAACCACGCATATAAAATCAATATGTTATCACTGGTGTCCCAACGTTGAAGAGGTAAAACTCACGTAGCCCCATAAAACA
>CAYFNH010000098.1:0-8691 GCA_964344435.1 uncultured Piscirickettsiaceae bacterium
TGTCAACATAGATCACGGGGTTATCTCTTGGGACGTTGCATGAAGCAGATTGATCCCCCCTTTTTCATCACCAATAACCTGAGCTATGATGGCATCTCTGAAACAGTGATAGAGGGCACAATGTGAGCAACTTTGATACCGGTCGAGGCCAATTCCCCCAGGTGCGGATGCGCAGAATGCGCCGTGATGACTTCTCCCGCCGTCTGATGCGTGAAAATGTACTGACGACTAATGATCTGATCTACCCGATGTTTGTGATTGAGGGGAAGGGACGCCGTCAGAAGGTGAAGTCGATGCCGGGTATTGAGCGGTTAACCATTGATGAGTTGCTGAAAGAGGCCAAAGAGTTGGTGGCACTCGGTATCCCCACCGTTGCCCTGTTCCCGGTGGTGCCGAAGGGGAAGAAGTCTCTGCAGGCTGAAGAGGCGTGGAATCCGGAGGGGTTGGCACAGCGGGCAGTACGCGCTCTGAAAGAGAAGTTCCCGCAGCTGGGGGTGATGACCGATGTGGCACTTGACCCCTTCACCACCCACGGTCAGGACGGCATCATCAATGATGATGGCTATGTGATGAATGATGAGACCGTCGAGGTGCTGATTCAGCAGGCGCTTTCACATGCCGATGCCGGGGCCGATATCGTGGCTCCCTCCGATATGATGGATGGACGTATTGGCGAGATTCGCTTTGCACTGGAGGGGGCGGACCAGATCCATACCCGTATCATGGCCTACTCGGCGAAGTATGCCTCCAGCTTCTACGGCCCATTCAGGGATGCGGTAGGCTCTGCCGCCAATCTCGGATCAGGAGACAAGTCCACTTATCAGATGGACCCCGCCAATAGCGATGAGGCACTGCGTGAAGTGGCGCTCGATCTCGAGGAGGGGGCGGATATGGTAATGGTGAAGCCGGGCATGCCCTATCTCGATATCGTGCGCCGGGTCAAGGATCAGTTTGGAGCCCCCACCTTTGTCTATCATGTAAGTGGTGAGTACAGCATGCTCAAGGCGGCAGCGATGAAGGGGTGGCTGAATGAGCAGGCGGTGGTGCTGGAGGCGCTGCTGGGCTGCAAGCGTGCAGGTGCCGATGGTATCTTGACCTACTATGCGAAGGATGTAGCTACCTGGCTCAAGGCCGGATAGGGGAACACAGATGACAGACCGCTATATGGTGGTGGGCAACCCCATTTCCCACAGCAAATCTCCACAGATTCACACCCTGTTTGCCCAGCAGACCGGGGAAGATATTCTCTATACCAAACTCAAGGTAGAGCAGGGAACTTTCGTTGAAGTGGTGGATAAATTTCGTGAAATGGGCGGTAAAGGGATTAATGTAACCGTTCCATACAAACATGAGGCATGGGAGCTGGCGGATGAGCGGAGTGCCCATGCCGAGCTTGCCGGAGCCGTCAATACCATACAAATCAGAGAGGATGGCAGCTATTTTGGAGATAATACCGATGGTATTGGCCTTTTTCTCGACCTGACTCAAAACAATGAAGTATCTATTGCTGGCAAGCGGGTACTGGTACTTGGGGCAGGGGGCGCGGTGCGTGGTGTGCTGGAACCGCTGTTGAGAGCGAATCCTGCACAGTTGACCATCACCAACCGTACTGCCGAACGGGCCGAGGCACTGGCAGAGCTGTTTGCTGACCATGGCAATGTGGATGGGGGCGGCTTTGATGAGCTGGATGGCCAGCACTATGATCTGGTGATTAACGGCACCGCTGCCAGTCTGCAGGGTAAGTTACCGCCGCTACCGTTTGATCTGCTGGCGGAGGAGGCGACCTGTTATGACATGATGTACAGTGCCAGACTCACCCTGTTCATGGAGTGGGCTGCAGAGTATGGTGCAGATCAGGTGCTGGATGGACTGGGTATGCTGGTGGAGCAGGCAGCAGAGTCGTTCGCCTTGTGGCGGGGTGTGCGACCACAAACTGCGGTAGTGATTGAACAGTTACGTGACGAGTTGAGGAGTGAAGTGGCATGAGTGAGAAATACCGGTTGATTACCCGCAGTGACTTCGATGGTCTGGTCTGTGCGGCCATTCTCAAGGAGCTGGACCTGATTAGTGAGATCAAGTTTGTCCACCCCAAGGATATGCAAGATGGTTCCATCGAAGTGGGTGATCATGACATCACCACCAACCTCCCCTACGTTCCGGGAGTCTACCTTGCCTTCGACCATCATCTGAGCGAGACGGTGCGCAATGAGAAGATGGAAAACCATATCATCGACCCCAATGCGCCCTCTGCGGCACGGGTGGTTTATGAGTATTATGGTGGGGCGCAGAAGCTACCCGACATCTCTCGGGAGATGATGATGGCGGTCGACAAGGCCGACGCCGCACAGTTCAGTGAGGAGGAGATTCTCACTCCGGATGGCTGGGTTTTGCTCAACTTTCTGATGGATGCCCGTACCGGGCTGGGACGCTTTCAGGAGTTTCGCATCTCCAACTACCACCTGATGATGGAGCTGATCGACTACTGCCGTAACCATACGGTGGAGGAGATTCTGGCACTACCGGATGTGGTGGAGCGGATCGAGCTCTACCGTGATCACGAGGCGCATGCCAAGCAGCAGATTCGTGACCATGCCACGGTTCATGGCAACCTGGTGGTGCTTGACCTCAAGCCGGTGGAGACCATTTATGCAGCCAACCGTTTCCTGATCTACGCACTGTTTCCACAGTGCAATATCTCCATCCACCAGATGTGGGGATACCAGAAACAGAATACCGTGTTTGCTACTGGCAAGTCGATTCTCGACCGTAGTTCCAAAACCAATGTAGGGGAGTTGATGCTGAATTATGGTGGCGGCGGGCACATGGCTGCCGGTACCTGTCAGGTTGCCCATGAGGATGCCGAGCGGGTGCTGGGGGAGTTGATCGAGCAGATCAACCGGGATGGCTGAAGAGGTAAACCAGCAGAACCAGTAGCGGTACCACGGTGAAATAGAGCCGCATCAACCGACGTACGGTTGGGTTGGCTGACTTCAACTCCATGAAGTGGTCGATCACGATTCGCCCCTTGAGAGCGATGGTCAACACGACAAACAGTGCCAGACCCCAGCCCGGGTCAGCTGTGGTTTCACCCAGCCAGCCGCCGCCCACGGTGAGCAGCAGGAGCAGGATCCACAGCCAGTCGAGTAGCCGGTTACTGTTCATCGCAGCAGATAGACCAGCGGAAAGATCACCAGCCAGACCAAGTCGGTGGCGTGCCAGTAGGAGGCGAAGGCCTCCAGCCCATCATGGTTCTCGGGGGTGTAGACCCCGCTCCAGGTGCGCAGTATCACCCACAGCAGCCCGATCCCTCCCCAGAAGACATGCACCATATGGGTAAAGGTGAGGTAGTAGTAGACAGTGTAGAAGATGCCACTGCGCCCATTGATTCCGTGGGCCACATTCCAGCCAATCTCCCACGATTTGGTCAGGCCGTAGCCGAGGATGGTGAGCAGTACCAGAAAGAGCCAGCGCAGCGTGGTATTGCGCTCTCCACGGCGCAGGGCATGTACCCCCTTGGCAACTGCATAACTGCCACTGATCATCAGTACGGTGTTGGTGGTACCGGCAATGGTATTGAGCTGGCTGGGGCCGGCCTGAAAGGCCTCGGGGTTGAAGAAGCGGGCAACAAAATAGACGCAAAAGAGCAGGCCGAACTCGGTCATCTCGGCAAAGATACCGGCCCAGATCCCGCGCCCCCCGGGAATGTGGGTGGGGGGCGCCAATGTGGTTGCTGTAGTGTTCATCAGAGGAGGGCATTCTACCGATAAGCAACTCCACTCCCGTTGAGCTGTATCAACTGCCGTGCAGTGTGATATGGCTGATCTCGCTGGGTGCCAGTACCCGGATTGGAGGCCCCCAGTAGCCGGTACCTCGGCTGACAAAGATCTGTTTGTCCGGGGAGTGCTGGTGGAGTCCGGCCACATAGGGTTGATCCAGCTTGACCAGCAGACCGAAGGGGAAGATCTGCCCGCCGTGGGTATGACCACTGAGCATCAGATCACAGCGCCTCTCTCCAAAGCGGAGAATTGACTTGGGTTGGTGGGAGAGCACGATGGTGGGGAGGGTGGGGTCGAGGTTGGTGTAGGCGGCATCCAGGTCGAAGGGTTGGTTGCCAAAGCGTTCACCTACCAGATCATTCAGCCCCAGCAGATTGAAGCGTCCCTGTGTCAGTTCGATGACCCGGTGCTGGTTGGTCAGTGTCTCGACACCAAGATTGCGTAGCAGCTCCAGTGCCGGCTCCACCCCGCGAAAATACTCATGGTTGCCGGTGACGAACCAGGTGGGGGCTTGCAGATCACGCAGCGGCTCCAGGTCGGTGGCAATGCGATTTGCGGTGCGGTCAAACAGGTCACCGGTAATGACCACCAGATCGGGCTGGAGTTGGTTTACCCGTTCGACAATCTGCGCCATGAAGGGGCGGCGAATGGTGTGGCCGACATGGATATCGGAAAGCTGCACGATGGTAAATCCATCCTGTGGCCACCCCTCCACCCTGACGGCAACCCGGTTGACTACCGGGTCACGTGCCCCTTCGGTAAAGCCCCGAAACAGGTAGGCAAAGGCGGCCATCAGCACGGTAAGGTCAAATATCACCTTGAGGGTTTGTCGGCGCTGATGGTCAAACGGCAGCTGCCGCGTACTGCTCAGCGTCAAATCATAAAACAGTGCCACCACAAAGAGCATGAAGCTGATTCCGACGGCGGTGGTCAGCAGTCGGTAGAGCAGTGCGGAATCGGGAAGCCGGCCACTCAGGCGGTCGAGTACGAACAGTAGCTCCGCCAGCATCAGCACAAGGGGAATCACCACTGCCAGTGGGCGTGGGATGGTTGAGAGCTTACGCAGAAAGCGTCGATAGATATAGAAATTGAGCCCCCCCATGACGAGGCTGAAAAGGGTAATGAAGATCAGTTGGTGCAGGGTCATCAGTTGTGCTCAAGGTTCTATTCAGGTATCGGTCATCATGGATGGAGTTGCAACCATCACCACACAGACGCTATGGTAGCGCATAGAAAAGCGGGGTCATTGTAAGCAAGGAGAAGAGATGAAAATAAAAACAGTACTGACAGCAGCGGTTGCAACCGTAGGGCTGAGCATCGGGGTGGCCTCCACGGCCTCCGCCAACAGCTTTGTCACCATTGGTACCGGTGGGGTGACCGGGGTCTATTACCCAACCGGTGGAGCGATTTGCCGTCTGGTCAACAAGGGGCGCAAGCAGCACAACATCCGCTGTTCGGTAGAGTCTACCGGCGGTTCGGTCTACAACCTCAATACCATTCGTGCCGGAGAGCTGGATATGGGGATTGCCCAGTCCGACTGGCAGTACCACGCCTATCACGGCAGCAGCAAATTTGCCGACCAGGGTGCCAACCCGTCTCTGCGTGCCCTGTTTTCCGTCCACCCGGAGCCCTTTACCGTGGTTGCCCGTGCCGATTCCGGAATCAAGACCTTTGCCGACCTCAAGGGCAAGCGGGTCAATATCGGCAATCCCGGCTCTGGCCAGCGTGGCACCATGGAGGTGGTGATGGAGGCGATGGGGTGGAGCAAGGGGGATTTCCTGCTGGCCTCCGAGCTGAAGGCGGCGGAGCAGTCGAAGGCGCTGTGTGATAACAAGGTCGATGCAATTGTCTATACCGTGGGACACCCCAATGGCTCGATCAAGGAGGCCACCACCTCCTGTGATACCCACCTGGTGACAGTCTCCGGTAGAGCGATCGATAAGCTCATAGCCGATAACGACTACTATCGGGTCGCCACCATTCCGGGGGGGATGTATCGTGGCAACCCCGATGACACCCAGACCTTCGGGGTTGGTGCCACCTTTGTTACCTCCACCAATCTGCCCGAAGAGACCGGCTATCAGGTGGTGAAGGCGGTGTTCGAGAACTTTGATGGCTTCCGCAGACTGCATCCGGCATTCAACCACCTCGACAAGAAGCAGATGGTGAAGGATGGGCTCTCTGCCCCCATTCATGACGGCGCCATGCGCTACTACCGGGAAGCGGGGTTACGTTAACCCGGCCATATGGTGACTGAAAGAGGGCGGCTATCCGCCCTCTTTCACTTTGCAGTGATACTACAACAGCACACCATCGACCTGGCGGAGGAGGCCGACAGCGGGCGCCGCCACCCGCACGGGCCAACCGGTACCCTGCTGCTCTGGGTGGCCTTGGGGTGGTCGCTGTTTCAACTCTGGTATGCCTCGCCTCTCCCTTTTCTTTTTGGAGTCGGGGTCTTCAACGATACCGAAGCACGGGCGATCCATCTGGCCTTCGCCCTGCTGCTTGCCTTCTCGGCCTTTCCCGCCAGCAGACGTTCAGCTGTCGACTACATCCCCTGGCAGGATTGGCTCTTTGCCCTGCTTGGGGCAGTGGCGGCACTCTATCTGGTGCTCTTTTATGCGGAACTGGCGGATCGTTCCGGGGCACCGATTCTCCCGGATCTGATCACCGCAGCCCTCGGCATGCTACTCCTGTTGGAGGCGACCCGACGTGCGCTGGGTTGGCCACTGGTGATCGTGGCACTGGTTTTCCTGATCTACACCTTTGCTGGCCCCCATATGCCGGAGGTGATCGCCCACAAGGGGCAGAGCCTGAGCAAGGTACTCACCCACCAGTGGCTCACCACCGAGGGGATCTTCGGGGTTGCGCTGGGAGTCTCCAGCAGTTTCGTCTTTCTCTTCGTACTGTTTGGAGCGCTGCTGGAGCAGGCAGGGGCGGGCAACTACTTTATCCGCACTGCCTTTGCCCTGTTGGGGCACATGCGTGGCGGCCCGGCCAAGGCGGCGGTGGTTGCCTCGGCCACTACCGGGCTGATCTCCGGCTCCTCCATCGCCAACGTCGCCACTACCGGCACCTTTACCATCCCGTTGATGAAGCGGGTCGGCTTTCCTGCGACCAAGGCGGGGGCGGTTGAGGTGGCGGCATCCACCAATGGTCAGCTCACTCCACCGGTAATGGGGGCAGCGGCCTTTCTGATGATCGAGTATGTTGGCATCTCCTATCTGGAGGTGATCCAGCATGCTTTGCTGCCGGCGCTGATCTCCTATATTGCACTGCTCTATATCGTTCATCTGGAGGCACTCAAGGCCAATATGCAGGGGCTGCCACGACGTACCCACGCTACGTTGCTGCAGAAACTTACCACCACGGCGGCGGTGGTTACCCTGTTCTGTCTGATTGGACTGTTTGTCTACTACGGCATTGGCTGGATTCGTGAGGTGGCAGGGGACTATGCCATGCTCTGGATTGTCGCCATGGTGGTGGCGGCCTATATTGGCTTGCTGGCAATTGCAGCACGCTATCCTGACCTCGAGCCGGATGATGGCGCGGAGGTACTCGAACAGTTGCCAGAGGTGGGGCCGACAGTGAAGTCCGGATTACACTTCCTGCTGCCGATTGTGGTGCTGATGTGGTGCCTGATCGTGGAACGTTTCTCCCCGGCCCTATCGGCCTTCTGGGCTACCCTGCTGATGATCGGTATTGTATTGACCCAACGCCCCATTCTCGCCTGGCTGCGTGGCCACTATCAACCGGCGCAGTGGCAGCAGGGGGTGCGTGCCTGCATCCATGGGTTGATCCACGGTGCCCGCAACATGGTCGGGATCGGGGTTGCCACTGCGGCAGCGGGTATCGTGGTCGGTACCGTCACCCTGACCGGGATTGGTCAGGTGATGATTGAGTTTGTCGAGTTCATCTCCGGGGGAAACCTGCTGCTTGCCCTCCTCTTTACCGCACTGATCTGCATCATTCTGGGGATGGGGCTGCCCACCACCGCCAACTATATTGTGGTCTCCACCCTGATGGCACCGGTACTGGTGGCGATTGCCGCCACCCATGGGCTGGTGGTGCCGTTGATTGCGGTGCACATGTTCGTCTTCTACTTCGGCATCCTCGCCGATGATACCCCGCCGGTGGGGCTGGCCGCCTTCGCCGCCTCGGCGATTGCCAGAAGTGACCCCATTCGCACCGGTGTTCAGGGGTTTGCCTACGATATCCGTACCGCCATCCTCCCTTTCCTTTTCATCTTCAATACCCAGCTGTTGATGATCAATATTGACGGCTGGTTCGAATTCCTGCTGGTGGTCAGCAGTGCAGTGGTGGCGATGCTGCTGTTTGCCGCAGCTACGCAGGGCTACTGGTTGGTGCGCAGTCACCGCTGGGAATCTCTGCTGCTGCTGTTGGTTGCCTTCACCCTGTTCCGACCCGGCTATTGGTGGGATCAGTTCTATCCTCCTTATCAGAGCGTAGCCCCAACTGAGCTGTTTACCGTTGCCGAGCAGACCCCGGATGGTGGTGCCCTGCAGATGGTGGTCGCTGGAATGACTCTGGAGGGGGAGCAGGTGGAGAAACAGATTCAGTTGCCACTGGCAACGAAGGGGGATGGCAAGACCCGGCTGGCAAATGCCGGGCTCGAGACTCGTCAGGAGGGAGAGAAAATCATTGCCGATATGGTGATCTTTGGTAGTCCGGCTCAGCAGGCAGGGCTCGACTTTGATTGGGAGATCCGTTCGCTCCGGGTTGAGGCAGAGCGCCCGGCCAAGCAGTGGATGTTTATTCCGGCACTGCTGTTGTTGGGGCTGGTTGCTTGGCGACAGCGTCAGAGGGTTTAGGTGTTTGTCCGGGGGAACATGTACAAATCAGGCACTCCTTTAAACGGATATTACCTTGTAATATCGGAATATATATCCTAGTA
>CAYFNH010000099.1:0-8407 GCA_964344435.1 uncultured Piscirickettsiaceae bacterium
TGGAAATCAGCGGTGGTCAGGAGCTTAAATGATGGTTTGGTGAATAATGCGGGCTCAGATGATGGAGGGCTCGATAGCGGTGAAGAGTGTCAAAGGGGAGTTCGCCGAGTTTACCCTGCGGCTGCCCTATCGCCCCAGTGAAACGGCTTCTACAAGCAGTTTTCGCAAACAACAGCCAGCTGACAACGTGTCGTTGGAGAAACCGGTCTCTTCTACTGAGTACAAAGCAGAGCTGGACGATGCCCAGGGGCATATATTGGTGGTGGATGACACCATCGCCATGCGTATGCTGGTAGCCAAAATGGTCGAAAAACTGGGTTTTCAAGTGACGACGGCCGAAAACGGTGCGCAAGCGGTTGAAGAGGCCCTGCGTAATAACTTTTCACTGATCATTATGGATATGCAAATGCCGGTAATGGACGGTATTGAGGCCACCAGAAAACTCCGTAACCTCCGTTATTCCAGTCCGATTGTTGCTCTTTCAGCGAATACCTCGCAGCTCAATCGTGAGCAGTTTTTAGCAGCGGGTGCCGATGACTTTATGGAAAAACCGATCAACGGTATGGTGTTTAAGGAGACGGTGGAGCGCTACGCACAGCTGACAGAGACGATGTTGCATGAGAACTCCGTCAAACGTGAATTTGAGGCTGAGCCAATTACTGACGAAATGAAGGCCTATTTTATTGAGCGGCTCGCCTACTCCTTCAGAAAGTTGCACACCTTGATGGAGCAGCAAGATTTGAGCGGTATGCGCTACATCATCCATGAAATTAAAGGCTCCAGTGCAGATTACGGTCATCCACAACTGCACTCGCAAGCAGAAAAGATTTATGATGCCTTGGAGCAGAGTGACCATGATGCTGTGTTGGCACAGCTGCCAGTGCTGTTATCCTCCATCTCCGTCTGTTTGAAAAGTGCATAGCTGTCTATTCGCCACAATCTGGGAGTCATCCAATGTATCAACTGGTCTATTACAGCACGGCGACACGCCTGTTCTCCACAACACAGTTAGAGGCGCTGTTGGAGAAGGCGCGCAAGCGTAACCATGAGAAGGGGGTGACTGGCATACTGCTCTACCATGAAGGGGTATTCATTCAGGTGCTGGAGGGGGACAAAGAGGTGGTGGATTCCCTGTTTGAGAATATTTCCCGAGACCCTGCCCATCATCAGGTTACCCGAGTATATTCGGGCACTGTTGCGCAACGTGATTTTCCGGACTGGAGCATGGGGTTCAAGGCCGTTGAAAGCGACGAGGACAAGGAGACGGTTGAGGGGTTTAGTGCCTTTATCGTCGATGAGCAGCTGCATGCCGCTGACCTTGGAGTCGTCACTGACAAAGTCCGGCATTTGATCGATAGCTTTAAAGCCTTAAATCGTTAGTGTATCTCTGGAGAGCACCAACCGTAGCGCACCAGATGGAAAATTTTCGTGCTGGATGTGGTTTTACTGCTGCGGTGGTTGGGGCAAAATAGAGTCTATGGCGGTTCCTTTTACCTTTCCGGTTCGAATCTACTACGAAGATACCGATTCCGGCGGCGTAGTCTACTATGCCAACTATCTGAAGTTTATGGAGCGTGCCCGTACCGAATGGTTGCGTGCACTCGGTTTCGAGCAAGATCGATTGATCGAAGAGAGCGGGGTGATCTTTGCGGTGCGTTCCGTCACCATCGACTACAATGCCCCGGCCCGTTTCAATGATCAGCTGGAGGTGGTTACCATGCTGGTAAAGGTGGGGCGTGCCAGTCTCTCTCTGCTGCAGGAGGTCCACCGTTGTGGTGAAGAGGCTCTGCTCTGTGCCGCCAATGTCAAGATCGCAGCACTTTCGGTGGAGAATTTTCGTCCACTACCGATGCCAGAACCCCTTTTTAGTGCAATAAAAAATCATGAATAGTGAACTCTCGATTGCGGCCCTGATTCTGGAGGCCAGCGTGGTAGTGCAGCTCATCCTGCTGCTGCTGGTGGCCTCATCGGTCTGGTCCTGGAAGGTGATCTTCGACAAGCTGCAGGAGATGCGACAGGCAAAAGAGGCGGCAGACCGTTTTGAGGATCTGTTCTGGAGTGGACGAAACCTGAGTGAACTTTTTCGCAAGTTCGAGAACGCCCAGCCACGCGGTATGGCAGGAATCTTTGTGGCCGGCTTTCGTGAGTTTGTTCGTCTGCACAAACGTTCCGGGTTGAGCTCGTCCGATGTGGTGGATGGCTCCAGTCGGGCGATGCGGGTGGCGCTTAACCGGGATCTGGATCAGCTGGAGACCAATCTCGCCTTTCTGGCCACTGTGGGCTCTACTACTCCGTACATTGGCCTGTTCGGGACGGTGTGGGGGATCATGAACTCATTCAGCGCGATTGGTTCCACCAGCAATGCAACGTTGGCAATGGTGGCCCCCGGTATCTCCGAGGCGCTGGTGGCAACCGCCATCGGTCTGTTTGCGGCAATCCCCGGGGTGATCTTCTATAACCGCTTCTCTAATGAGATCGAGCGTCTCAATAACCGCTATGACATCTTTGTGGAGGAGTTCTCCAGTATTCTGCGCCGTCAGTCGCACCAGGAGCAGGATCCGCCTCCCTCTCAACCTCGGGAGGGAGAGACGGCAGAATGAGTCGTCAGCGTGCCCGCAAGCGCCCCATGGCCTCTATCAATGTGGTGCCTTACATCGATGTGATGCTGGTACTGCTGATTATCTTCATGGTCACCGCACCTCTGTTGACCCAGGGGGTCAAGGTGGATCTGCCTCAGACCGAATCCAAGGCGGTCGAGAACAGCGAGAAGGAGCCGGTAGTGGTGACGGTGCGCGAGGATGGAGTGCTCTTTATCAATGTCGGGGACAACCCGGAGAAGCCGGTAGGGCCTGACCTGTTGCAGAAGCGGGTGGCGCTGCTGGTAGAGCGTGATCCGGCAACCCAGGTGCTGGTGCGTGGTGATCACAAGGTGGACTATGGTGCTGTGGTACGGGTGATGGCGCGTTTGCAGCAATCCGGTGTGCCAAGTGTAGGGCTGGTAACCGACCCTGTTGAGTAGTGATGGAGCCATTCAAGGCACAATTGCTGGGACTCTATCAGAGGATGGAAGAGGTGCTCTCCTCTCTGGGGGTATCGGTGCTGTTGCATGGTGTGTTGCTGGTGCTGTTGCTGTGGGTGGGCAGCACAGCCATTGAACAACCCAAGCCGGCACCTGCAACGGTGCCGGTGATTCAGGCCCATGCAGTGGATGGTCGGCAATTGGAGGCACGGGCAGAGCGCAAGCGCAGGGAGCAGGAGGCGAAGGAGCGCAAAGAGCAGGAGCGGCGTGAGGCCGCCAGGCGTAAGCAGCAGGAGCTGAAGAGGCGGGCCGAAGAGAAGAAAAAAGCGGAAGAGCAACGTAAGGCCGCTGCCGAAGAGGCGAAGCGAGCGGCTGCGTTGGAGAAGAAGCGCAAGGCGGAAGAGCAGCGAAGATTGGCCACAGAGCTCAAGAAGAAAAAGCAGAAAGAGGCTAAACGCAAAAAGGCGGCGGAGGAGAAAAAGAAGAGAGTTGCAGAGAAGAGGCGGGCAGAGGCGCTGAAAAAGAGGAGAGATGCAGAGAGAAAGCGGGCCGAGGAGGAGGCACAACGCAAGGCTGAGCAGCAGAGAAGGGACGAGGCAGCCCGTGCCAAGTTGAATGCAGAGCTGGAGGCGGAGATGGAGCAGGAGTTACTGCAGTCCAGCCAGCGACAGAGTGTGGTGGGCCGTGAGCTTGCCCAGTTGAAGGCAACCATTCGTCTGCAGATAGAGCGGATCTGGAAAAGGCCGCCCGGGACTCCACCAGGGCGAACCTGCAAGGTACAGGTCAGGTTGCTCCCCGGGGGAGGAGTAGGTAGTGTGACCATTCTGCAGAGCAGTGGCAATGAGGTGTTTGACGCTTCGGTCGAGCAGGCGGTGCGTATGGCGGCCCCGTTTCCCTATCCAGACTCTGTAGAATTACGCAATGAGCTGAGAGAGCTGGAGATGACCTTTAGACATGAGGGGTGATAAATGATCAAGCAATGGGCAATTTTTTTCTATGTAGCACTGTTTAGTGCGCCACTGTTCGCGCTGGAGATTACCATTACTCGTGGTAATGTGGCGGCACTACCGATCGCGGTTGCCCCGTTTCCTGGCTCTACCATTGTGGCCAATGATTTGCGTCTGAGTGGGGAATTTTCTCCACTCTCCGAGGCGAAGATGCTCTCCTCGCCGACGATTATCGATGAGGTGAACTATACTGACTGGCGTCTGTTGGAGGTGCCAACACTACTGGTCGGGCGGATGGTTGATGGTGCTAGAGGCAGGCAGCTTGAAGTGCAGTTGATTAATGTCTATCGGCAGCAGCTGATTGCCCACTACCGTTTTCCGGTGGGGGCTGCAGACAGTAAACGGATGCGCAAGATTGCCCATACCGTCAGTGATTTGGTCTACAAGAAGTTGACCGGAGTGCCCGGTGTGTTCAGTACTCATGTTGCCTATGTCTCGGTAAGACAGTTGAGCAATGGAAAGCGAAGCTATACCCTAGAGATTGCCGACTTTGACGGTAATAATGCCCAGGTACTGCTTACTTCGAGCGCGCCACTGCTCTCCCCGGCGTGGTCACCGGATGGGCGCAAGCTGGCCTATGTCTCGTTCGAGAATCGCCGTTCCGAGGTGTGGATTCAGGAGGTTTACAGTGGCAAGCGTACCCGGTTGGCCAGCTTCAAGGGGAGCAACAGTGCTCCGGCGTGGTCACCGGATGGGCGTAAGCTGGCGCTTTCACTGTCGCGTGATGGCAACTCGGAGATCTATCTGCTTGATCTCGAAAGCAAGACGATGCAGCGTTTGACCCATAACCGGGGGGCCGATACCGAGCCCGACTGGTCTCCCGATGGTAGCACCCTTGCGTTTCTCTCCGACCGTAGTGGTGGCCCTCAGATCTATCGGATGAGTGCGGCTGGGGGGCGGGCAGAGCGCATCAGTTTCAAGGGGCGTTACAACACCAGTCCGGACTGGTCCGCGGACGGTCGTCAAATCACCTTTCTGCAGGGAGACCGGGGGCGTTACCGGATTGCGCTACTGGATGTGGAGCAAGGTGTTGTGCGCCTGTTGAGTAGCAATCGCCAGGATGAGTCCCCCAGTTTTGCCCCGAACGGACGCTTGATCGTGTATGCTACACAGCAAAATAACCGGGGGGTTCTGGAGATTGCCTCGGTGGATGGGGGGACCGTACAACGCCTGAGTCTGCCGGGCAAGGATGTGCGCGAGCCTGCATGGTCGCCATTTGTTAATAGATAATTGTTTTAAATAGTGGGGAAGTGATGATGAAACGTGTTGTGGTATCGGCTGTTGTAAGTGCTCTGTTGAGTGGATGTAGTAGTCTCAATGAGTCACTGAATGGTGCACTGGGAGGGGGCAGCTCTGATCAGCCTGCAGAGGTTGAGGTGATTGAGATCAGTGATGCCGAAACCGTCTCTGCAGGGAGTGCGACCCAGGATGGGATGGTAACGGGTGAGCAGGTCGCCTTTGACAGTGGAGTTCAGGAGGTGAGTGCTCCGATGGTGGCCAATGGCTTGAGTGCCCCGGCACAGCGCCTCTTCTTCTTTGGCTTTGATAGCAGTGCGGTGAGTCCGGAAGATCTTGCTGTAGTGCAGTCTCATGCGGTCTATCTGGTCAACAACCCGGTGATGATCGTGCGCCTGGAGGGGCATGCCGATGAGCGAGGCTCGCGTGAGTATAATCTCGCACTGGGAGAGCGGCGTGCACAGACGCTGAGTGATCTGCTGGTGGCCGAGGGGGTAAACAGTGGTCAGATCGAGATCATCAGTTACGGTGAAGAGAAGCCGTTGGAGGTTGGGCATGAAGAGGCCTTCTGGGCTCAGAATCGTCGGGTTGAGTTAACCTACCCGCAGTAACCGAAGATGAATTTGCGTTCTCTCATACCCCTGCTTGCAGGGGTTTTTCTCTTCTCTAATGTATCGGCCAATACGCTCGAACAGCGCCTGCAGAAGGTCGAGCGGCAGATGAGCCGTCTGAGCGCACTGATGCTGGAGATTCAGCAGCTGCGTGAGGATCTGCAGCAAAACTATGGTGCGGTAGAGGAGGTGTTGCACCAGCAGAGAGAGTTGAAAAAGCGGCAGAGTGAACAGTATCTTGATCTGGATGCCCGCCTGCGTAAGCTGGAGAAGGGAGGAGAGCATGCGCCCACAGTAGATCGGAAAACAGTATCTGCTGGCCAGCAGGGGGGGGAGTATGAGGCCTATAACAAGGCATTTGCACTGGTTCGGGCCAACAAGACCTCAGAGGCACTGGATGCTCTCAATAAGTTGATTCAGGACTACCCCAAGGGGGAGTATACCGGGGATGCGTGGTATTGGATTGGTAGGCTGCATACGGTAAAGAGTGAGCAAAAGCTGGCCAAGCGTGCCTTTGCACAGGCCAGGGTGATCCTCAATGCTGTTGTGAAGCAGCAGCCGGGGTCGCAACAGGCCGAACGTGCTGCGGCCAAACTGAAGAAGATCCCGTAGCGGAGGTTTGCCCCGGCATGCGTGGTGGTGTCGAGCGAAACAGGCTGCAGATAACCGAGATCTTTCTCTCTCTGCAGGGGGAGAGCCGCAGTGTGGGGTGGCCGACTACCTTTATCCGTCTCACGGGCTGTCCGCTGCGCTGTAGCTATTGTGATACTGAGTATGCCTTTCAGGGCGGAGAGCAGCGTACGCTGGCGTCGATCCTGCAACAGGTTGAGCAGTTGGGGGCGCAGCATGTCTGTGTTACGGGAGGCGAGCCGCTGGTGCAGCGAGCTGTCCTGTCGTTGATGTCCCAGCTGTGTGATACAGGCTACCGGGTTTCGTTGGAGACCGGTGGCATGGTGAGTATTGCGGAGGTTGACCCCAGGGTCTCCCGGGTGGTTGATCTCAAGACCCCAAGCTCTGGTGAGGTGGAGAAAAATTACTGGGAAAACTTGGAGATATTGCAGCCACAAGACCAGCTCAAGGTGGTTATCGGGAGTCGCGCCGACTACGAGTGGTTGTTGCCGATCATCAAAAGAGAGAGATTGGATCAGCGTTGTGAAGTGCTGCTCTCACCGGTATACGGGCAACAGGAACCACAGCAACTCGCGCAATGGATTTTGGAGGATGGGCTGAATGTCCGATTCCAGCTACAACTGCACAAGATCCTCTGGGGGGAGGCACAAGGTAGATGAGAGAGGAAGAGAAACCCAGGGCAGTGGTACTGGTCTCCGGTGGGCTCGATTCCGCGACCGTGCTCGCATCTGCAGTGGCAGATGGGTATGCCTGTCATGCGCTCAGCTTCGATTATGGGCAGCGTCATCAGGCTGAGTTGCAGGCAGCACAACGGGTGGCCGATATACTGGGTGTAATTACCCATAAAACCGTCAAAATCGACCTGCGTAGCGTGGGAGGGTCTGCGTTGACGGATCGTGATATTGGTGTGCCGGAAGAAATGGCTGATGGTATCCCCGTTACCTATGTTCCGGCAAGGAACCTGCTGTTCCTCTCCTACGCCCTGGGGTGGGCAGAGGTGTTGGGTGCACGCGACCTCTTTATCGGAGTCAATGCAGTAGATTACTCGGGCTACCCAGATTGTCGTCCACAATTCATCGAGTCATTTCAGCAAACCGCAAACCTGGCGACCAAGGCAGGAGTAGAGGGGGATCCGTTTACCATCCATACTCCACTGTTGAGTATGAGCAAAAGCGAGATTATCCGTGCCGGAGTTGAACTGGGGGTGGATTACGGAATAACCGTTTCCTGTTATCAGGCTGACCAGCAGGGGCGTGCCTGTGGAAGCTGCGACTCCTGCCGTTTGCGTCGAGCAGGATTTGAAGCCGCACAGCTAACCGATCCCACCCGATATTTCAGATGATTTTTACCGTAATAGTGTGTATGATGCGCTCTCCAAAAATTTTGGGCCGTTAGCTCAGTTGGTAGAGCACCGGACTTTTAATCCGATGGTCGAGCGTTCGAATCGCTCACGGCCCACCATATAAAACAACGCCTTATCTTGATCTTAAGATAAGGCGTTTTTCATGAGGTAACTCATAGGTAATATCAGATTACAATTACACCTGATTCAGGTGGCCTCCATGTTTTTCCTGATGCTCTCCTGTATTACTTCTGATTCACTTACCTGGCTCTTCCGAACAGCTGAGGCCATGGCTTTAACAAGATCCGCAGGTAGCCAGATCGTGTACTGCTCAAGGGCATTTGCATTCCTCCACCATGCTCTTGGGATAGGGGGGAGGGGTTGGCCCCTCCTCAATCGTAAGCGCCCTTAAATCGACCTACTTCCCCTTTTTGGTTTTCCGCTGAATTTTTTCGATTCTCTCCAGCGGCACATTCCAAGGCAGCAGTACCTCAATCTTCTCCAGGGTCTTTACGTGGATTCCACTTGATCAGGTAGTCGGTATGGGGCTCTCGGCTGAGTA
>CAYFNH010000100.1:0-8396 GCA_964344435.1 uncultured Piscirickettsiaceae bacterium
TTACTCGACACCTCAGTTGAAGTGCCGGAAAATTTTATCAGCTTCAGTATAGTTATTGTGACAAGAGTACCATACAGAGATGTTTTTCACCTTCACCAGTAGCCGTTTGAAGCAACTGATTGGTAATGGCGTGTCGGGGCCTCTACAGCTCAACTTCCCGGCAAGCAAAATTGAAGCACTCCCCTTTTTGATCCCGGTGGATTTGCAGGGAGCGCCGCCGGAGCCTGCCGTACTGAACCAGCGCTTCAAAATGGTAGACATGATCCACTACATCGGTTTTCGCTCAGCCTTGCTAATCGTGCTGATTCTGTTTGCCCTGGAGAGTGCCGGCGTGTTGCCTCAGGGAGAGAGTGGCAGTGGCTTGATTGTTGGGGGTATCCAGCTGATAGCACTGATCATCATGCTGATCTCCATCCCCTTTCGCCATAGCCCCTACTGGCTCATGGAGCCTCCCACCACGCCCTATCTTGACAAGATAGTTACTCGAAACCGACTGTTGCGTGATTACCGGGCCAAGGTTCGCCTGCAGGGGCGCTCCGAGACCTTGATGGAGATATCTCTCTATCTTCAGTACGACCAGGAGCAGCAACGGTTGCAGCAACAGGGAGATTCCCGCCTGAAGCGGGCGCGTCGTAAGAAGCAGCAGAAAAAACGACATTAAGGAGGGTTACTCCCTCCCCCGCTTCTCATCCAGCTTGACCAATTGCCACTGCCGTTCCAACTGTTCTCTGCTGCTGTTTTCAACAGATTCTCCCTGCTTGTGAAGTTGTACCTCGATGCTGCGAAATCGGGACTCGAATTTTCGAGTCGCTCGGCGCAGGGCCCCTTCACTATCCACATTGAGATGACGTGACAAGTTCACCATGGAAAAAAGCAGATCACCAAACTCTTCTTCAATACGTTCGGGACTGTTGGCTTCGGTTTTCAGTACATCCTGCAGTTCCGTCAACTCCTCTTCCACCTTCTCCACAACCTCCTCTGTAGCATCCCAGTCAAAGCCTGCATGTGCTGCTTTGCGCTGAATTTTTTCCGCCCGTGTCAGTGCCGGAAGAGCGTTCAGTACACCATCCAGCAGGCTGCTTTCAGAACGGACGTCTCCCCGCTCCTGTTTTTTCAGTTGCTCCCAGAGCCGGGTCTGTGAGGCCACGTCTTCAACCGCTGTATCAGCAAACACATGGGGATGGCGTCGAATCAGCTTGTCACAGATAGAAGCCACCACATCAGTGAAATCAAACCTCCCCTGTTCCGAAGCGATTTGGGCATAGAATACGATCTGAAACAGCAGGTCCCCCAGTTCATCCGGCAGTGCATCAAGCTCTCCCTGTTCGATGGTATCAGCCACCTCATAGGCCTCTTCCAGGGTGTGGGGGACGATGGAGGCGAAATCCTGTTGCAGATCCCACGGACACCCCTTTTTCGGATCACGCAAGGTTTGCATGATCTCCAACAGCTGATTGATCCGAGATTCCATAGTCCCCATTATATGGGCACAACGCTGCTGTGCGAACTATGGAGATTTTATGGAGGTTGGAACGGATCGCCGATGATTCGGTCTATAATGTCTCTGTAACCACTTTTTTCATGAGGTCGAGGTAACCAACCATGAACAGAAAAACTTCTCACACTTTCTATCGAATTGCAGGCATGGCTGTACTGGGCATCACAACCCTGTTGAGCCAACAGGCCGTGGCAGACTCTTTCACCGACTGGGCAACAGTTACCCGGGTTGAACCGCTGGAGCGAACCTATACCGTACGCAGACCGGTCGAAAAATGCTGGATGGAGACCGTACGGGCACCTCGGCAGGGCAATTCCGACGGCAGCATCACCAATGAACTGATCGGGGGACTTCTCGGTGGCGTGGTTGGAAATCAGTTTGGGGATGGCAGTGGCAACAAGGCAATGACCTTGGCTGGAGCTGCACTGGGGGCTTCAATTGTCAATGATCAAGAAAAACTGGGAACACAGGGAGGCAGCTCTTTTCGTGAGGTGGAGCGTTGCGAAACCGTGTATGAGACCGAAGAGAAGAGCGAACGCACTGGCTATCGGGTCTCCTACCGTTATAACGGTCATCTCTTCACTCAACAGATGAAGAGTCGCCCCGGGGATGCCATTCGGGTGCGGGTCAGCGTTACACCACAGTAGGTCTGATTCCGGTTGTTGTAGCGAGTGCAGCCTCAACGCAAGATTATTACTGTGTCCGAGCTCAACCGGCAGGGCCGGTTGTTGCTGGAGAAGAATTTTTCCACCCTGTGGGTTGAAGGAGAGATCTCCAATCTCTCCCGTCCCGCCTCGGGTCACATCTACTTTACCCTCAAGGATCAACAGGCACAGATTCGTTGTGCAATGTTTCGCAACCGGCTCAACCTGTTGCGCTTTCGCCCTGCCAATGGCGAGACGGTGCAACTGCGTGGGTCCGTCAGCCTGTATGAGGCACGCGGTGACTATCAGTTTATTGCAGAGCATATGCAGCCTGCGGGTGAAGGGGCGTTGCAGAGAGCCTATGAACAGTTAAAGAAACGGCTGCAAACGGAAGGGCTGTTTTCACTGCAACAGAAACGGCCACTTCCCCCACTCCCTCACAGAGTTGGGCTGATCACCTCTCCGGCAGGTGCCGCAGTACATGACATTCTATCGGTATTAACGCGCCGTTTTCCGGCCCTTCCGGTTGTACTCTATCCCACCTCGGTACAGGGGGAGGCAGCCGTGCAGGAGGTGGTTGCCGCCATTCAGCAGGCGGTACAGCGTAATGAGTGTGATCTGTTGATCATCACCCGTGGTGGTGGCTCGCTGGAGGATCTCTGGACCTTCAATGAGGAGGCGGTTGCCCGTGCCATCTACCACTGCCCCATTCCAACACTCTCTGCCGTGGGGCACGAGACCGATATAACCATTGCCGACCTGGTGGCAGACCAGAGGGCCCCTACCCCTTCTGCCGCAGCCGAGTCGATCTCCCCGGACCAGCAGCAGTGGTTCTCTCTGCTGGAACAGTTGCAGCAGCGAATGAGTCGCAGCTGCAAGGGAAGGTTACGCACGGCTTCCATGACACTACAGACAATGGAGCAGCATCTGCGCCATCCTCGTCAACGCATACAGCAGTATGCGCAGCGCTTGGATGAGGGGGAACAGCGCCTGCAGCGCTGTCAACGCAGGGTTCTGGAGCGTCACAACGGCCACCTGGAACAGCTACACTCCCTGCTGACAAGTCGCCACCCCAAGCGCAGAATTACCCGGTTCAGGGAGTGTATCTCAACCCAGTTACAGCAGATACAACATGCGTTGCAACATCAGCTGTTGCACAAGCAGGATCGACTGAAGGGACTTGCACAGACTCTGGATGCACTCAGCCCCCTCTCCACCCTGTCACGAGGCTACAGCATCACCCTGGATGCCTCACAACGGGCAGTGGTGGATGCCCAACAGCTTCAGAGCGGCGAGCAGATCACCACCCGACTCAAACAGGGCCGGGTGGTAAGCACGGTGGTTTCAACCTCAGAGTAGATCGAGCAGCTGCTGCGGTTCCACCGGTGTCGGCAAGATTGTATTCACCGGGAAACGCCCCATTACCTGCTGCAAGTAGGGTTCGTCCACAGGGTTATAGAGAACAATCGTCCGGGTCTGCGGAAGTTTTCTCTGCAGGTGTGCCAGCATCGACTCCAGATTGCTGACCCGATCCCGAAAAGCAGGCTCATGGTAGAACTCGGCAACCACCACCGAAGGCTGGTTCTTTTTCAGAAAGGAGATCGCCTTGCGCATCTGGTGCTCAATCCGCACCTGGTAGTGGCTGCCTTGCAGGGCGCGAATCAGTTCGGGGTAGATGCCATACTCGATGATGAACAGTAGTGACGCCTCCTGGCTGGATGAGTTTGCAGTCATCAATCTTCTGTATCCTGGTAACGCTCGGCAATCTCGGCAAACTGGTCTGAAATGGTCAGGAAGCTATCCACAACTTCCGGGTCGAAATGATTTCCCCGCCCCTCCTCAATCAGCGAAACCGATTTTTGGTGAGAGAAGGCCTCCTTGTAGACGCGCTTGCTGATGAGGGCATCGTATACGTCCGCTATCGCCATCAATCGTGCACTCAGTGGAATGGCCTCCCCTGAGAGCCCTTGAGGATATCCACTGCCATCCCATTTTTCATGGTGTGAATAGATAATCTCCTTGGCGAGTGTAAAGAATTGGAGCTTTTGTGTCACCACAACTTCTGCCTGCTCGATCACCGCAGCCCCCGCTGCGCAGTGCCCCTTCATGATCTCGAACTCCTCATTGGTAAGCTTTCCAGGCTTATGCAGAATCTGATCTGGAATGGCTACCTTGCCAATGTCGTGCAAGGTAGCGGATTTCTGCAGCAGATCGATATATTCCGGGGTACAAATCGAGTGGGAGTGTGCATGTTGTTGTAGAGATTCAGCCAGCAATTTGACATAACTTTGTGTGCGTCGAATATGGTTACCGGTCTCCGGGTCACGATACTCTGCCAGTGCCCCCATCCCCAGGATAGAGGCATCCTGAATCTGTTCCAGCTGTTCAGTACGCTTGGCCACCTTCTGTTCCAACGAGTGGCTGTACTCTCGCAGACGGAGATGGGTTTCGATTCGGGCCAGAAGAATGGGAGGACTGATCGGCTTGGTAATAAAGTCCACCGCCCCCAGCGCCAGCCCCATCTGTTCATCTTCAGTTTCGGTTTTGGCGGTTAAAAAAATCACCGGGATATCACAGGTTAGCTGGTTCTGTTTCAGCTGCCGACACACCTCATAGCCATCGATCTCCGGCATCATGATATCCAGCAGAATCAGATCTGGCTGCTGAGTTTGAGCAATTTTCAATGCCAAAGAGCCGTTGATTGCCCCCAATATACGGTAACGTTCACCCAGCAGTGACTTGATGATATCAAGGTTTTGCGGCGTATCATCGACCGCCAGGATGGTTGCTTGCTGGTTACTCATCTCCACTCCCCTGGTTGGCGATCTGAATCAGTGGCTCTACCAGTTCTCGTACCGAGTCAAACTGGTAGTGTTGCAATTCATTGCGAATCCGAATCAACTGTGGCTTGCTCTGGTGCTGTCCGACTATATCAATCATATGCTCAATCCGATCCAGTGCCGCAGTATCATACTGCTCAGACAGGTTGACCAACTCCTCAAGTAGCACCACAAAATTCTCTGGGAGTGGCTCCTCACGGGTAGCGCCTCCCCCCTCCTTGTTGAGTGAGGCGCCACTCTCCGGTTCCATCTCGTCTTCATGCCGCTGCGCTACAGCCGTTGAAGGGGTAAATGCACCATCCACAGTCAGAGGAAGCGAGAACTGGAATGAACTTCCTACACCTTGTTCACTGTGGACAAAAATTTCACCGCCCATCATCTCGACCAACTGTTTGCAGATGGATAGCCCCAGCCCGGTTCCCCCATATTTCCTCGAGATGGAGCCATCGGCCTGAGTGAACGGCTGAAACAGCTTCTCCTGCTGTGCCTGAGTCATACCGATTCCGGGATCAGTCACTGAGAAACGGGCAAGCTGACCGCGGTTATTACCCTTTCCCGACAAGAGTGAGATCTCTACCTCGATGGTTCCCTCATCGGTAAACTTGACCGCATTGGAGATAAGATTGATCAGCACCTGTCCGATCCGAACCGGATCCCCCACCAAGGCGGTACACAAATGGGGATCAATCTTCAATTGCAGCGTAATCCCCTTCTCGTCACAACGATCCTGTAGTAGCTGACAGCTATTGTTCGCCACTTCGGCCAAGTCAAAGGCGACCCGCTCTATCTCCATCTTGCCTGCCTCGATCTTGGAAAAGTCGAGCACTCCATTGATCAGAGTGAGCAGAGAGTTGGCTGCAGAGAGCAGTTTACTGAGGTACCCCTTCTGTTTTTCACTTTCAGCACTCTGTAGTGCAAGGTAACCCGAGCCGATTACCGAGTTCATTGGAGTACGAATCTCGTGGCTGATATTGGCCAGAAAATAGCTCTTGGCCCGGTCGGCCTCCTTCGCTGCGACAATGGAATTTTTCAGCTCCGTCTCCATCTGCATTCGAATGGTGATGTCATTGAAGACCGCTACCGATCCGCTGACTTCCTCTCCAGTATGTAGCGGCGCAGCGTTGAACTCTACCGGCACCATCGATCCATCCTTGCGGGTAAACCAGTCCAGTTCCACATGATAGGGGGTGTCATTACACATCGCTTTATGTACTGGACAAGACTCAAGTGGAACGAAGGTGCCGTCCGGCAGGTGTGCATGGATGATTTCATGGATATTTTTACCCAGTAACTCGGCCCGCTTGTAGCCCAGAATCTCCTCTGCAACCGGGTTGATAAAGGTAACCTGTCCCTCGGCATCCAGCGCATAGACCCCACTTTGCATATTGTTGGTAAGGTCATTGAAGAAATTTCTCTGCTCCTCGGTCTTCTGATGTGCCTGCGCTGTGTTCTCGGCCGCATCCAGCAGATTCTGGCGTGCCTGCTCAATCGAGTAGAACATGGCCGCCATCTCGATCGAGCTGCTACGACTGGTCTCATGAGAGGTGATGGGATGGGTATAGTCACCACTGCCAAGCCAGGTGATATTGCGGATGGCGGTGCGAAAATTTCCCAACAGTGTACGTACGATCGTAGAGGAGATCAGTATCGCCAGCACGATCATCGTCAGTAGCATATTCAATACCCAATTTCTTGAGCTGAGTTGATCAACAAGTCCCTCCCTGATCTTCTGCTGGTAGAGAGTCTCCGTCATCTCCATCAGTTCGAACAGGGAGCGGCTGATCAACATCGAGTTGAGGAAGAACTCTTCTCCACTCTGGGTCACCTGCTCCGAATCGAGGATCTCCCAAAAGATCAGATCCTCCAGCCCCTGCATCGCATTGACCAGGTCATACATGAACTGCACCGTTCTTTCACGCTCAAGTCCATCCTCAAAGGTCTGTTCGAGCATGTCACGCAGTTTGATGAAGTCATACTGAGCAAGTGCCAGCTGATTACGTATGGTGTAGGCATCGTCCTGACTGAGTTTCACCACCACTCCGTCCCCAAGATGGTTAAGCTCAGCCGATTGAGCCAGTTGGCCGGCGATATTGCCTCGTAACAGTGCGGTCGACTCGGAGAGCGCCGGAATATGCTCAATCAGTATCGCGCCCAGTTGAAAATTGAATCCTCTGGTAGTGCTCAACGATTTCAGCAGCTGGAGTAGGTTGTTGGAGATATCCCCCTGCAGTTCAAATACCTCACTGGCACGCTCATTGTCAGGCCTGTCCAGCTGCTTTAGCTGTTGAACCTCGCTCCAGAGTTGGACGATACGTGCCAGCTGGTTCGCTGATGCGGGCTCCATCTGTTCGGTTTTTTTCTGGAGTTGCTCCAAATTGCGGGTAAAGTGCTCACCTGCCTGCTCGATTCTCGCCTCAATTGGAACAAACAGCTGGGTTGGATCGATACGTAGTGCAACATTCAGCAATCCCCGATGCTCCGACAGTGCATGCAGCATCTTGTGAATGGGCAATAGAAAGTCGGCCTGTTGATCCTGTTGCCTCAGTATGGCGATCTCCTGCTCTCTGTCCTGGTAATAGAGCAGGGAGATCACCAGTAGTGGCAGCAGCAGAATGGCTCCGGCAAGCATCAATTGATGCGCCATGCGCCATGTACGCCACCTGCCCGATTGCACCTCCTCCATTGCACAACATCCCCGGTAGTGATTACTATTGCTTCCTGACCTAACCCTACCATCGGTTGATATCCCTGACCACACTATTAGTAACGACTACTTCTTAACTATTAGTAAGAACTACTTTTTTACTCGAGAGTTTTGTAATGAAAAACCGGATCCCCCTCTTCACTCATGTGCTGTCAGTTACAACCCTTCTGTTCATCCTCACTGCCTGCACACCACAGTCGGAAACGGCGCAAGAGCAGAGTGCATCTCCAAAAAGTGCCCCAGAGCTGGAAGGGATTCTGGTTACCTCATCGGCACCAGTGGTGGTCTCCAACCTGCAGCAGCAAAACCTCTATCTCTTTTTTATGCCGATGGAGTGTGAGTCCTGCTGGAAGTTACTGGAACAGGCAGAGAAGATGTATGAGGAGATCAACCTGGTTGCCGTGGTGATGAATACCGACAACTTTGCAGTCTATGAAAAGGCACGCAGCCACTTCCTGTTTTTACTGCCGGTATACGCCGACCACGATGAGAATATCGCCTATGATTATGATGTCAATCAGGCGCCGCTCTGGGTAACCGTAGAGCAGGGAAAGATTACCAGCCACGCTGCAGAGACACCTGTGGCAGTAACGAAGGTGCTCGATACCAAGTAATTCTCCCCTCTCCCCCAACAACAAGGGGAGAAGGGAAAAGGGTTGTTGAACGAAGCCGCTACGCGGCAGGTCACCCCCTATCCCCCATCACGGTAA